>JAIBBS010000088.1 GCA_019694555.1 Nannocystaceae bacterium | reverse complement strand
GGTGGTCAACTGCGGCGAGTTCTATCTGTACGACCTGGTCGACACCACGGCCACGGTGCTGCGTTACTGCGGCGCATGATCGCGGCGTCGGTGGCGGCGCGGGCCCGGCCCGCGTCGCTCACTCGTCCCACTGCACGTGCGCCGAGCAGTGCCCGGGCGGCCCGTCGACGACGCAGTGTTCGACCTGCACCCGCGGGCGCCTCACGCCCATCGCGGCGAACATCGGCACGATGCAGCCGACCGCGAGCCGGCACAACACCGGGTGATGCGAGTCCCAGGAATGATATTCGTGGCGCTGTCGCGCGGGCGCGACGTCGATCACCGCCAGTCGGCCGGTGTCGAACTGGCGGTTCCAGAACGTCTGTCCGTGTCGGCGCAGCAGCTCGGGTGAACCGACCACGCGGAACACCGCGCGATGCACCCCGCGCAGCGCTCGCGCGATGATGAAGTCGGCGGACTCGGCGATGAAATCATCGAATCGTGGGCCTCGCAGCTCGGCCGCGATCGCATCGAACAGCTGCACCCCGGCGACGACGGGGTACCACGACGCCGGCAGGATGCCGAAGCGTTCGGCGCGGAGATCGAGGCGCAGCTCGTCGCGCGTGGCGGACGGGAGCGCGGCGATGCGCTCGAGCACCACCGCGCGCGACGAGGTCCGAACCCAGCACTCGAGCAGCGCCGCCAGCGGTGCGCCCTTGACGTGCCCGCCGGTCGGGAACACCGGCGAGGCCGCCTCGCCCGGCACCAGCGACGGCGGCGGAGCCGGCGGCTCGGCGCGCAGCAGGCTCGACGACGTGGAGCGGCGCGGGGTCGTCACCTCGTGTCGTTCGTCCCACGCGGCGATGGAATTGAGCGCGCCGCGCGGGCGCGGCCACGACGTGGCCCGGAAGCGGCCGCGTGATGCCTGCAGCCCGCTGCGGCGGGGCGATCAGTGCACCAGCCGCGCTACGAACGCGTCGGTCTCGTGCTCGGCCGTGCCGAACGCGCCGGCGACGTAGACGCTGTCGCCATCGACCGCGACCGCGCGAACGAAGGTCCAGTCGGCGTCTTCGATCGACAGCTCCGCCTGGTACGACGCCTCGGCGCTGCCGATGTCGACTGCGGTCACGATGCTGGTCTTGCGGCCGGAACCGACGTCGAGCGTGCCCGCGAGGACGACGCCGTTCTCGCGCGCGGCGACGCCCTGGCACTCCTGATCGCCGTCGCCGACGTCGAACGACGCGGCCTGCTGCATCTCGCCCTGCGGCGAGAACATGCCCCACCACAGCTCGATGTCGTTGAAGCCAGCGATGGCCGCGCACACGTGGAGGGTGCCGTCGGGCCCTTGCGCGAGGGCGACCTCGCCGATCGCGTCGTCGAGCGGTTGATCCCACACCGGCATGGTGCCGGCATCGATGGCGCCGGCGAAGCCGAGCAGGTGCCAGGCCACGTCCTGGAAGAACAACGACGCCATGTTGCCGGCGTCGTCGCTGATGATGCGCCGCGCCACGCCGAGCGGACCGCAGTCGCATCGCACCTCGTCGACGTAGCCGAGGCCATCGAACGCGATCAACCATGCGTCGGAGTCGTTGTCGGTCGTGACATCCTGGCCGGCGACCACCAGCCCGCCGCCGGGCAGCGGTGCGAGGCCCAGCCCGAGATCGAAGTCCGGCGTCGATCCGGCCTCGGTCTGATCGACCAGCGCGCCGTCGGCATCGAAGCGACCGAGCCACAGCTCGCCCGACGGGACCGCCCGCGCGAGCCCGCCGGTGACCACGAAGGCACCGGCGTCGGTGGCGGTCAGCGCGAACGCTCGGTCGGCGTAGCCCTCACCGTCGACGGTGGCACGCGTCACCGCACTGCCGTCGAAATCGATCACCTGCACCCATGCGTCGATGTCCGTGCCGGTCGGTGCGATGCCGCCGACCACGACCAGGTCCTCGGCGCGCAGCATCAACGCCTCGGCGCCCTCGTCGTCGGCGTCGGTGCCGTCGGTGTAGACCCACAGCGGCGTGCCGCTGGGTAGGCAGTGGGTGCAGCCGTCGGCGGGCGTGTCGTTGCCGTCGTCGCACAGCTCGTCGCCTTCCATCACGCCGTCGCCACAGGTCGGCACACCGCCCGAGCCCGAGGACGAGTCCGCCGGGCCGGTGTCCTCGCTCGCGGTGTTCGATCCCGAGGCGGTCTCGGTCGCGTTCGACGAGCTCACCGTGGTGCCGGTGGTCCCGCTCGCGCTGCCATCGCTGCTGGTGCTGCCCGGCGACGAGTCGACGGCGGGACCCTCGTCGAAACAACCCGCCGTCGCGAACAACCCAGCGAGGACCCAACGGAGTCGCGTCAGTACCACCATGGAAGCCAGGCGATCAGTCTATCGCCGGGTCCGCGCGCGTGCCACCGCCGGCGCGGGGACGGGCGCGGACCCGGTCTCGCCGTGGCCGCGCCCGCGGGCTGACGCGGGCCCGCGCGCGTGGTCGCCCGCGGCCGTGCGCGGCGGTGGCCCGGCCCGGGCCCGCTGCCATCGGCGCGCGTCAGTCCTGGCGGGACCAGTGCGCAAGGTGTCGCGCGTGCACGCTGCAGTCGGAGACGTCGAGCTGGAACAGCGAGAGCCAACCGTGATGGACGAGGTCGCGGAGCTTGGCGTGCTTCGCGAGCACGCCGTCGATCGACGTTCGCGGCGCCTCGATGAACACGCTCAGGCGCAGCGGCGTGTGGACCCACCGCGCGCCATCGTGCAGCGACTGCAGCGGCAGGCCGATGCGGAGGTCGCCGCCGTTGCCCTCGAACACGCCGATGTGGCCACCGACGACGTTGTGCAGCAGCTTGTTGCCGCTGCCGTAGCGGAGGTTGTCCACGGTCGAGGCGTAGTACTGCAGGTTGATCCAGTGCGCGACGACCATCGGCGCGGTCATGATCTGCTCGAGCACGACATCGCCCTCGTCCTCGTCGTGGCGGTACTCGTGCAGGAACGCGCGCCCACCGAGATCGAGGTGTCGACAGTGCTCGCGCGGCGCCACCACGAGCGCGGCGTTGTCCGCGAGGCCCCACTCGGGGCGCACCTGCGACCAGTCGCGCGCGCGGGCGTGCACGGCGGCGACAAGCCGGCTCGGGGCGTCGGCGTCGAGCCCGAGCCGCGCGGCGCGTTCGGCTCGCGTGCGTTCCCCTGCGGCGGCCAACCACGCCCGCGCGGTCGCGACGTCCTCGCGGTGCGACGCCGGCACGTCGCCGAGCAGGTGGATCTCGTCGGTGGTGGTGTCGTGCAGCGCCGCGAGCACGTGCGTGCTCGCGGGAAGCTCGATGCCACGCGCGGCCAGGCCCGCGCGCACCTGGGGATCGTTGAGCAGGTCGGCCGCCACGCGGGCATTGACCTCGCCGGTCTGACCGCCGCAGGCACCGCAATCGAGCCCCGCCGCGTGGGGATTGTTGCGCGAGCTGCTGCCGTGGCCCACCAGCAACAACAGGCGCGCGAAGTCCCGCCGCAGGCTCATGCCGGTCAGCATGGCCGCCGCGAGCTCGCAGCGCGCCGCGAGATCGAGCGCTTCGCGCTCGCCGGCGGTGAGCTCGAGACGGTGTGCGCTCGCGGTCGCCTCGCGGTGCCCCGGGCGCGTCCAACCCAGGGTGTCCGCGAGCAGCGTGCCGGCGTAGGTGACACCGAGCGCATCGACGAAGGTGAAGCCCGAGACCGGGTCGACACGGAACGACCGCCAGGCTTCGCTGTCGCCCAGTGCGGCGAGTCGTCGCGACTGCGCCTGGGCCGATGCGTGCTCGCGCACCTCGAGTCGCGGCGCGAGCAGGCCCGGGAGCTGCGGTCGTGCGGTCGGTGAGCCCAGCGGGCGGTACGCGACGGGCATGCCGAAGAAGCCGGCGAAGCCCAGGGTCTGGACCGAGGGCGCGACGTGCTCGAGCGCGCGACGGAACACCTCCGAGCGCACGTCGATGCAGAACACCGCCTGCATCGCCGCGGCGGCCGGACGCGGCACCGCGAGTCCGCGCGGGAAAGCGCGCACCACCGGCTGTTGCCACGCCAGCTCCATCGCGCGCTGCAGCAGCCAGTCGCGTTCGCGGGCGCTCGCGGCGGCGGCGTCGATCTGCGGCCAGCTCGCCATCGCCGACGACCACCGACGCTGCAGCTCCGGCGGGCCGCCGCGCAGCAGCAACCATTCCCACGCCACGCGGATCGCGAGCAGCTGCTCGATCGAGTCATCGTCGCCGCCGGACAGCCGCGCGACCCAGCGTCGATACGCGCACCACGAAGCCCAGCCGTTGTTGTCCAGCAGCAGGCTCCACAGGTAGCGCTCGCGCTGCTGCGGAGGGATCGCCAGTGCCGCGAGCGCGGTCGCGAACGACGCCTGCGCGGTCTCGGGCAGCGCACGGGCGTCGTCGCGGTACCAACGCGCGCCCATCAGCATCGCGGGACTGCGGTCGAGCAGCGCCTGGCGGCGCCAGCACGCATACAGCCCGCCGTCGCGATCGGGGCCGTGCATCGCTTGACCATCGTCGAAGTACGCCGCGCAGTGCTGGCTCACCGAACCCGTGACGAAGCCGAGCCAGGGCAGCTCGCGGTCGAGCTCGCGCATGCCGTCGAGCACGTCGACCACGCGCGCACGCACAGGGGTGGTCGGCACCGGCTGCTCGAGCAACGCGCGCAGCTCGAGCAGCGTCACCGGCGTCTCGCTGGTCGCGATCGCGGCGAGCAGGTGCTCGTCGCGGAGCCTGCCCTCGCGGTAGGCCTCGCGAAACCACGCCCGCGGCATCAGCAGCTCGGCACCGCTCAGTGAACGCAGCGTCGACGCCAGCTCCGGCAGCGGTCGATCGACGAGGTTCCACCACGGGTTGACGGCGATGAAGCGATCGAGCGGCCAGCTCGGCGCGATGCGGGCGCACGCGGCCCGCACCGCGTCTGTCACGTCCAGCTGCGGTGAAGCGGTGGCGTCGCGCTCGGGTTGCGCCGCCGCCAAGGGTGCAGGGTCGGGCATCATGTCCGCGTCTCCATCGAGGTGCGCAGGGGCATCGGCCGCGGCGAAGACGGGGCCTCGGGTCGCCGGGGGGGCCAGATGCGGAAGCTCAGGCGGGTGAATCGCTCGTCGAGGTACAGGCCCGCGAACAGCCACGGGTGCAGCCGCCGCGCGAGTCGGCCGTGCGGGTGCCGGCGCAGCGCGAGGTGGACCGCGGCGAAGCCGACGAACGCGACGCCGGTGAGCGCCCACGCCAGCGGGTTCGCGGGCGCGTGGGCCGTCGCGACCAGCTCCGACAGCAC
Source organism: Nannocystaceae bacterium (assembly GCA_019694555.1). Lineage (GTDB taxonomy): Bacteria > Myxococcota_A > Polyangia > Nannocystales > Nannocystaceae > Xiheibacterium. The sequence goes on along the minus strand of JAIBBS010000088.1, from coordinate 28,483 downwards.
GACGTGCCACGCGCACGACAGCAGCACCACCGCCAACACGCGCAGCGCCGTCGCGCTCCCGCGCTGCAGTGGCAGCAGCGCCAGCCCCACGAGCACCGACGACACCAGCGCCGGCCACGTGCCCGCAGGGCCGAGATCGAGTGCCGTCGTCGCGGCGAACGACGACGCGATGCCGACGCCGGCCCACGCCAGCGCGCCCGCGCCGGGTCGCGCCGGCGCCGGCGTCATCGCGCGCTGCTGCCATCGCGCGACCACCGAGCCGGCGTCGAGGAATGCGTGGGCCTTGTACAGCGAGTGGGCGACGATGTGGAGCAGCGCGGCCGACCACGCGCCCAGGCCACACTGCACGAGCATGAAGCCCATCTGCGCGCAGGTCGACCAGGCCAGCGCGACCTTGATGCTCACGCGCGTGGTCATCACCGTCGCAGCGACCAACGCCGTGACGAGCCCGATCGCGATCAGCAGCCACTGCGCGGCGACGGCCTGGGCGATCCACGGCGCCACACGGATGAGCACCAGGCCACCGATGTTGACCACGCCGGCGTGCAGCAGCGCCGACACCGGCGTCGGCGCCTCCATGACCTGCGTCAGCCAGCCGTGGAACGGCAGCTGCGCGGATCTCAGCGCCACCGCGCAGACCAGCAACGCCGCCGCGAGCTCCATCGCCAGCGGCAGCGACGGCCACGTCGCGACCGCCGCGGCGATGTCGTCCAGCGCCAGGCTCCCGACGGTGGTGTGGACCAGCGCCAGGCTGCCGGCCAGGCACACGTCGGCGAGGCGGCTGACGAGGAACTTCTTGTGCGCGGCGATCAGTGCTGCGGCGCGCGTGGGATAGAAGGTGAGCAGCTGGTGCAGCGCGACGCTGGTCACGGTCCACGCCAGCGCGATCGCGAGCAGGTCGTCGGCGAGGACGATCGCGGTCACGGCCGCGAGCGTCGTCGACAGCCAGCGGAAGTACCGCGGCAGCGCGGGCTCGCCCTGCAGGTGCGTGCGCGAGAACCTCACCACCACGAAGCCGAGCAGGGCCACCAGCGCGAGCATCACCGCGGTCACCCCGTCGAGGCGCAGGCCGAGGAGCGGAGACGGTGGGGGCCCGAACACGCCCGCGGTGGCGGCTGCCACGAGCGCCGCCACGACCAGGGCGAACGCGCTCGCGCGTGTGGCCTGCAGCGGCGCGAACGCGGCCACGGCCGCGAAGGCCACCGGCACCGCCAGCGCGGCGAGGTGTACTAGGGTCCACGCGTCGAGCCCGTTCATGCCCGCGAGCTTTGCCGGACACGGTCGTTCTGGAAAACACAAAGAACAGCGCGTATCGTTCTGGAATCAAGAACGTCGATGCGGGTCGAGCAGATCAACTTCCATCACCTGCGCTACTTCTGGGCCGTGGCCAAGGACGGCAACCTGACGCGCACGGCGGCGCGGCTGCGGGTGGCTCAGTCGGCGCTGTCGTCACAGATCCAGCAGCTCGAGCACGAGCTCGGCACGCCGTTGTTCCACCGCCAGGGCCGCCGGCTGGCGCTCACCGAGGCCGGCGGCATCGCGCTGGCGTACGCCGAAGAGATCTTCGCGGCGGGCAGCCAGCTGCTCGCGACGTTCCAGCGCGGACGGCATCGTGAGCAGCGCCTGCGCATCGGCGCGGTCGCGACGCTGTCGCGCAACTTCCAGGAGTCGTTCGTGAGCCCGCTGCTCGCCCACGCGGACCTGCGCCTGTACCTCGAGTCCGGCGGCTTCGCCGAGCTGTTGCGGCGCCTGCAGGACCACGGGCTCGACCTGGTGCTGTCGAATCGTCCGCCCTCGCGCGAGCTCGCGGAGCGGCTTCGCTGTCGCCGCATCGCGCGGCAGCCGGTGAGCATCGTCGGGTCCGCGCGCCGCAAGGGCTTTCGCTTCCCGGACAGCCTCGCCGACGCGCGCATGATCCTGCCCGGTCGCGAGAGCGACCTGCGGCTGGAGTTCGACGCCCTGTGCGAGCGGTTGGAGGTGCGCGTGCACGCGGTCGCCGAGGTCGACGACATGGCCATGATGCGGCTGCTCGCGCGCGACACCGATGCGTACGCGCTGTTGCCCTCGGTGGTGGTGCGGGACGAGCTCGCGGCCCGGACCCTGCGCGAACACTGCATCGTGCCGGGGCTGTTCGAGTCGTTCTACGCCGTGACCGCGAAGCGCAAGTTCCAGCACCCGCTGCTCGCGACGGTGTTGGCGCGCGACGAGCACGATCTGCTCGAGGGTGCCCGCCCGAGCCCGCCGGCCTCCACCGGCCGCGCTGCACAGGGCCGCGCGGGCTGACGCGCGCGCTACGGCACGAACTCGTCGGCGCCGACGTCGGGCGTGGCGTCGCGCGGCTCGCCGTCGAAGTCGTCGACGGTGGTCTCGTCGGGCACCGCCGCGTCGATCGCGGCCGCCCCGGCGACCAGGTGCAGGTCGCCACCGGCGGCGTCGACGAAGGCGTCGACGCCGGCCATCTCGAGGTTGCCGTCGAGCTGCGCGACGCCGCCGTCGCGCATCGTGATGGTGTGGGTGACGAGGTTGTCGACGATGGTCGCGCGGGTGTTGGACCAGCGATACTCCATGCTCACGAACGGCGGCTGCAGCGACACCACGGTGTTGTGCGCGACGTGAGTATCGCAGGCCTGCTCGAGCGCGATGCCGGAGTCCATGCCCGCCGCGGAAGCGAACAGCGCGGGGTCGCGGCCGACGATCATGTTGTTGCGGATGACCCCGCCGTAGTGGCCGACGAAGCCGTCGATGCCGGGGCACAGCGGCTCGCCGTAGTCGCGGCTGGTGCCGTTGCCGGTCTCGCCCAGGCCGAAGCCCACCCCGCGCGCGCAGTCGACGATGAGGTTGCGCTCGACCACCGTGTCGCGGCCCGAGTTCCAGAAGTGCACGCCGTGCTCCGACAGACCCGCCTCGCACCAGAACCCGACGATGGTGTTGTCGCGCACGGTCCAGCCCTGTGCGAGGTGGGCATCGATGCCGCCGGTGTAGCAGTCGGTCACGTGCGGTCGGCCTGCCGCGGTCAGCTCGACGTGCGAGCACGCGATGGTGCCGAAGTCGGCGTAGGTGCCGTCGGCGGCGTTGATCTTGATGCCCTGCTGGCCGGGGTCGACCACGCGCACGCGGTAGATCGTGGTGCCCACGGTGTCCGAGTCGGGGCCGCCGGTGACGTGGATCGGGTGATTGATCGCGCGCTGGATCGTCAGCTCCGCGATCGTGACGTCGTCGGCGACGATCGAGAACACCTCGCCGATGCCGTAGCCGCCGTCGACGATCACGGCCTCGGGGTCGCCGCTGGCGGAGCGGATGGTGACGCCGTCGTTCGCGAGCGCGATGTAGCTGGCGGTGCTCACGTCGTAGCTGCCGTCGGCGAGCACGAGCGTCGCGCCGGCTGGCGCGGCTGCGATGGCGGCGGCGAGATCGTCGGCTGGCGTCAACGCGATCGCATCGGCCGGCGGGGGTGGCAGCGGCGCGCAACCGGGCGCCGAGGGATCGGGTCCGCCGGTGCTGTCGTCGGTGCCGCCGTCGCTGCTCGCGCTCGCGCTCGCGCTCGCGTCGGTGGCCGAGGCGCTCGCGGTGGTCGCGGTGCTGCTGGCCGAGCTCGCGCTGGTGCCGTCGCTGCCGCTGCTGCCGGGGCCCGACGCGTCGCCGCCGGGTGCCGCGGTGTCGTGGCCGCAGCCGACCAGCGCGAGGACCAGCCACCATCGTCGGTTTGCATGCCCGTGCATCACCGAGAAGCGTAGCGGTGCCGGCGGCCTCGCGACCACCGCGCAACGACGAAAGCCCGCGCGCCGGGGTGCGGCGCACGGGCTCTCGCGTGGGTCTCGGTCGGGGATCAGGCGCGCACGTACGCGAAGTCGAGGTCCTGGCCGCCCAGGCCCTTGGCCGGCGGGCGGATCCAGTGCGCGACCTTCCCGGGCTCGGTCACCGGCTGCATGATCGCCTTGAGCTCCTCGGAGTCCTTGCGCGACAGCAGCCACTGGTCGCGCGAGGCCTCGAAGGTGTCGCGGTCGATCAGGTTGCCGGCTGGGTCGAAGGTGTGGCCCGCGTACAGACCCTGGCGGCGGTTGAAGCGGCGGTGCGGCAGCGAGATCCGCAGCGGCGAGCCCAACGCCTCGAGGCGGCTGTTCCACTTCTTCACCGCGCGCTCGCAGTCGGTGATGTAGTCGTCGCGCAGCACCTCGTTCATGGCGTTGCGCAGCGGCACGTCGATCACCGCCAGCCGATCACCCTCGACCACCGGCATGCGGTAGTTGCCGGCCTGGGCGACGTGGTCCTCGTAGCGCTCGCGCTCGTGGAAGCGGCCCTTGAGCCCGGCGGCGAAGTAGTTCGCGGCGTTGCTCGAGATCTCGCTGCCGAACAGATCGAGGCAGCTGGAGAACCAGGTGTTGACCGCACGCTGCACGGTGTCGAAGCCGATGCCGCCCTGGCCCCGCGCGTCGCCGTTGGGGTCCTGCATCGACAGCTCGGCGGAGCGCAAGATGATGCGCTCGAGCCCGGTCTCGCCGACGAAGAGGTGGAATGCCTCCTCGGTCAGCATGAACTCGCAGCTGCGCGCCAGCGGGTCGAAGCCGCTCTCGCGCAGCGCCGAGAGCTGGAACTTGCCGTCGCGGTCGGTGAACATCGTGAACGCGAAGAAGCTCAGCCAGTGCTCGCAGGGATCGTTGAAGGTCGCGAGCACGCGCGGCTTGTCGGGGTTGCCGGAGCGGCGCTCGAGCAGCTCGTCGGCCTCGTCGCGGCCGTCGACGCCGAAGTACTTGTGCAGCAGATAGACCATCGCCCACAGGTGGCGGCCCTCCTCGACGTTGACCTGGAAGAGGTTGCGCATGTCGTAGAGGCTCGGTGCCGACGCGCCCAGCAGCCGCTGCTGCTCCACGCTGGCAGGCTCGGTGTCGGCCTGGGTCACGATGATGCGGCGCAGCGCGTTGCGGTGCTCGCCGGGGACCTCGCGCCACACCGGCGAGCCGGCGCAGTCACCCGCGGGCACGCGCGGATCGGCGCCGGGGGTGCTGAGGAACACGCCCCAGCGATAGTCGGGCATCTTGACGTAGCCGAAGTTGGCCCAGCCGTCGGCGCCGACGTCGATGGCGGTGCGCAGGTAGACCTCGTGGCCGGCGAACTGCGACGGGCCCATCTCGCGCCACCAGTCGAGGTACTTCGGCTGCCAGTGCTCGAGTGCACGACGGATCTTCGGGTCGTCGGCGAGCCCGACGTTGTTGGGGATGCGCGCGTTGAGATCGACGGCTGCCATGTCGACAGCGTGCGGTGCGAGCGACTCGCTCGGGAAGCGCAGCGATGACGCGTCGGATCGACGTTCGTGATCCGCCGCATGCAATCTTTTCGACGCGCGCCAGCCACCACGCGGGGTTCGTGCGTCAGCGCTCGGATCGCGTCCCTGGGCTCGGTTCGCGGTATGCTGCGCACCCGTGCGTTGGCCCACTGCGGCATCGATCTCGTGCGCTGGCGCGCGCCGCCGCGTGCTCGCGCTGTTGTTGTCGCTCGGCGCGTGTCGACCGACGCCCAAGCCGCCGGCGCCGGCGGTCGACACGGCGCTGCGCCACGATCTCGCGCTGAGCGAGGTCCAGGCCGCATACCTGCAGCGGCTCGCCGCGGCCGCGGACGCGCATCCCGACGACGCCGCGCTGCACAAGGCCTCGGGGCTGGCGCACATGCGCTTCGCGCTGTCGGGCGTGCTGTCGCTGCAGGCGCGAGCCGAGCGCGACCTCGAGCTCGCGCTGCGGCTCGACCCCAGCGATCGCGAGCTCGCGCGGGCGCTGGGCCGCTTCTACAACATGCGCGCGGTGGAGCGCGACGGCAGCAAGGCCACCGCGCAAATCGAGGCCTATCGCGCGTACCTCGGCGACGTCGAGGTCGCGCGCATGAGCTCCGAGCAGTTCGTCGCGTACGCCTTCTCGCGGCTGGGCCAGCTGCTGGAGCTGCGCAACCGCGGGCGCATGCTCGCGGCCTACGGCGTGGTGCGCCAGCTCGAGGCCGAGCTGCGCCAGCGCACCGAGGCCGACCCCGACGACCTCGAGCTGTGGGCGGTCGCGGGCAACTTCGCGTTTTTTTTCGCCGGCAACATCCCGACCGGCAAGCGTGAGCGCGTGCGCGAGGCGATCCGCTACTTCACGCGCCTGCGCGAGCGCTGGGGCGAGCTGCGTGCGGGCGCGCGCGACCCAGAGCACTGCCCCAACACCTACGAGAACTTCATGTTCGAGCTGGCCGAGGGGCACGTCGCGCTGGGCGAGCTCGAGGCGGCGCGGCCGATCTATCGCGAGCTCGCGCAGCCGCGCGAGCCGATCACGCGACCCAAGCAGCAGATCGCGTTCGTCTCCGCCGAGCGCCTGCGCAACCTCGAGGGCTACGCCGGCAAGATGGAGCTCATGCCGCCGTGGCCCAGCGACGTGGGCAACTGCGTGGTGTGCCACGGCTACACCAGCGAGGTGCCGCTCACGACGCTGTACACGCTCACGCCGATCACGCTCGACGACATGGGTCCCGCGATGGCGCGCAAGCCCGTGCCCACGGTGGCCAGCGTGCCCGACGCGGTGCGCGAGGTGATCGCTCGCGCCTGCGCGCCGTGTCACCTCGAGGGCGGCGTCGCGGACCCGTTCGCGCGCCTGCAGGGCGACGCCTCGTTGCTGCTGCACAGCGCCGCCATCGGCCGCCGGGTCGCCGCGGGCGAGATGCCCCCCGACCGACCCCTCGATCCCGCGGATGCCGCCGTGATCCTGGGCTGGCTCGGCCGGGTCCCGAAGAACGACGTTCCGGCCGCCGCCGAGGGGTCGCCTTGATCATGTTGTGAAAAAGACGTAGCCTGGCTTGCTCGCCATGGATACGGTAAACCGACCCCCGCAGGGCCCCGCGGTGGTGCTCTGCTGCACCCGCGACGCGCGTCATCTGCTCGCGCCCGTGCTCGAGATGCTGACCCGGCGCGGTCTGCCGACCGAGGTCGTCTCGGGTCTGGAACAGCGCGACGACACGCTGCTCGCGACGGCGCAGCGGCGCAGCGATGCGGTGTTCATCCTCTTTGCCGACGCCGATCCGCAGGTCGTGGCGCGCGCGGCCTCGCGGTTGCAGCAGGCCGGCGTGCCGTCGCAGCGCGTGATCGCGATGCCGACCGACTGGCGCGGCCCCGTCGACGTGGCGATGGCGCTCGAGATCATCGGCGTGCCGATGTCGTCGCTGCCGGAGATGCGCCGCGCGGCCCCGACCGGCACGATGGTGATCCCGGCGCCGGGTGTGGCCGCGGGCGAGTCGCGACGGCAGCCGCTGCACTCGACCTCGGTGCCGGTGCTCGACGTCGGCAGCGACATCGCCGAGCCCGCGACGCATCGCCGTCGTCGACGCGCGGTCGCAGCCGCGATCGGCGGTGCACTCGCGCTGGCGGTCGTGATCGTCGCCGCGGCGAGCGGCGATCCCGAGCCCCAGCCCGCACCCGCGGTCACGTCCGCGTCGGCCGGGCCGTCGCCGGTCGATCGGCTCGTGTCGGCCTGGCGTGGGCCCGCGGCGCCCGAGTCCTCGCCCGTGGTGGTCGCGTTGCCGGTTCCGACCCCGCCGCCCGCCGCACCGCAGCCGCTGCCGGTGGCCGCGCCCGCCGCGATCGCGCCGCCACCGGTCGTGGCGCCGGTGGCCGCCGCGCCCGCAGCCGTCGCGCCGATCGTGGTCGAGCCCGAGGAAGCCGTGGCGCCCGAGCTCGACGAGGACGAGATGAAGGCGATCTACGCCGGACTCACGGCGCAGAAGTTCCGCGCACTCGACATCGTGTTGGTCTCGCCCGAGCCGCGCAAGAAGGTCCGCAAGCGCATCACCAAGTCGCCGGCGCGCATGAGCTGGACCGCGGCCTTCGCCTACTGCGACGCGCTCGAGATCGCGGGCGTGGGCGACTGGCGTCTGCCGCGGGTCGGCGAGCTGGGCTCGCTCACCAAGGGCGCGCTGGTGGCCGACGGCAAGTACTGGTCGCAGACCGAGGGCGACACCTTCGGCCGCTCGCGCGTGGTGTGGAACACGCAGACCGAGAAGATGGGCACCGCGCCGGTGGCGTGGAAGGGCGGCCGCGTGGTCTGTGTGCGCACGATGGCACGCGCGCCCGAGGCGACCCCGGCGCAGTGATCGTGGGTCAGAGCAGATCGGAGACGAGGTCGCCGCGGCCCAGGTGCCGCGCGACCGCGTTGGCGACCGCGGCGTCCTCGTCGAGGCCGCCGATCTCGAGGTCGCTGTCGCCGTCTTCCTCGGTCACGAAGTAGCGGCTCGCGGCCTGGATCTGCCGCCGGACCCACTGCGGCGTGCTGTCGACCACCGCATCGAGCAGGCCCTCGCACACCCGCGCGATGTCCCGCGCCAAGATGTCGTCGACGTACGGGTTGTCCTTCGCCGCGGCCTCGATGCGCGCGACGTGGCCGCGGATCTGCGCGCGCATGGTCGCGTCGTCGAGCAGCGGCTCGGCGTAGAGCTTGTCGAAGATCGCGCGCGCGACCCCGGGGATGCCGGCCACCGGCGCGTCGGCAGCGGGGCTCGCGAGCTTGGGCACGCGGCGCGCGACCGGGCCCTCGGCGGCCCACGCCGCGCGGGTCTTGGCCCAGCGCAGCGCATCGGCGCGTGGGCTGGGGCCGGCGTCGACGAAGCCGAGCTTCTCGAGCACGCGTGCGGCCGCGCGCTCGCCCACCAGCGGCTCGGCGGGCGTGAACGCGTGCACGGTCGCGACCTCCTCGTCGTCGAAGGCCCAGTCCACCAGTGCGCGCAGCGCCTCGGTCGCGAGGCCGCGGCCGCGATAGTCCGGCACCAGCGAGGCGGTGAGCTCGACGGCGCCGTCTTGCGGTCGGCCCTGCAGCCCGACCACACCGATCACCACCGGCCGATCGTCGGGCCCGCGGCGGAGCACCGCGTAGCGCGTCCACCAGCCGATGTGCGCCGGGCCGCGGTGCAGCTGGGCCAGAGTCGCGCGCAGCGACGCCTCGTCGTGCCGCGGCGGTGGCCAGCTCGGCGGCAGCTCGGCGCCGAGCAGTCGGCCCAGCTTCTGCGCGTCCTCGAGCGCGACCAGCACGTGCTGCGCGGTCGCGGTCACCAGATCCAGCCGAGGGGTCGAGAGCCGCCGTGCCGACATGACGTCCTTCAGTGATACACCAAAGCCGGCCACGTCGCGGTGCGATGCGATTCTGCCGGCCCGTGGCCAGAGCCGGTCGCAGCTCCGGCGGTCGCGACGAGCGACCGTGTCGGTCCGCGGCGCTGCTCAGCGGGCGAGCGCGATGAGCTCGAGCGTGCCGAGCTGGGCGCCGTGCTGCTCGAGCAGCAGCGCCAGCCGCCCGCGCGTGCGGCTCTGCGCCTCGAACAGCTGGGCCAGGCACAGCCACAGCGGCGCCGTGCGGGCGCCACCGGGCTCGTCGTCCCACCTCACGGTCGCGCCGAGCACCGTGTCGTCGAGCTCGTCGATCAGCGCCACCAGCACCTGATCGGTCGCGATGCGATCGGCGCGCAGCGATGCGATCGCGGGCGCAGTGGTGAGCACACCGTAGGTGAGATCGGCCTCCTCGAGCACCGCGAGGTCCTGGCCGCTGTGGCGCAGCCGCGACAACCACGCCCGATCGGCGGCGAGGCCGGCGGCGAAGGTGCCGTCGATCGAGCGGGGGTGACCGTCGGCGCGCGCGGGCGCTGACAACGTCGCTGCGGCATCGAGCAGCGCACGGTGGGCACGATCGCCGGTGCGTGCGGCCGCGCGGAACGAATCGAGGAGGCTCGGCATGGAGCACGAGCTTGCCGCGGACGACCGCAACGGGCCAGCGTCGCGGCGTGGCCGACCGCGGTACCGCGGCGAGCGCCCGACAGCCGCGGCACGCGAGCGCCGCGCCGGCGCGACGCGACCGTCATGGCGGCGCCGCCGGGGCCGCGGATTCGTTGGGCAATCGCCGAGGTACGGCGTCCGCAAAAGCACCGTCCCGATGGCCACGCGCGAGCGTTCGCCCCGTCTTGGTGTCCGTCCCCACCGCCGGGCGATCCTCGCCGTGATCGGCCTGCTCGCCGCCTGCGATCTGCCGCTGTCGGTGCGCTTCGGGGACGACGTCGAGCGGCGCTACGACGGGCACGACGCGCTCGAGTCGCAGCCCCAGCTGCACGCGCCGTGGGTGCGCGGCGCGAGCGTGCGGGTGTTCGCCGAGCCCTTCGCGACCGCCGGCGACGACCTGCACCTGATGAGCTCGGATCCCGCGGTGGTCGCGGTGGTGCCCGACGGTGACGATGGCGAGCGCGTGTGGGCCCGCGCGGAGGCGGTCGGTGCCGGTGTCGCCGAGCTGTGGCTCGTCGACGACGACGAGGTCCCGCTCGCCGCCGCGACCGTCGAGGTGCGCGTGCCCACACGCGCGGTGCTGCACGCCGCGGCGCCGCTGTTCCTGTCGCGCGACGACGTGCCGACCGCGGTCGACGACGTGCAGCTCGTCGCCGGCGGCAGCGCGAGCTTCGTGGTCGAGAGCTTCGATGGCACCACGCGGCTCTCCGGTGCCGGCGGCGTCGCGGTCACGAGCGCCAGCGGCGTGGTCGCGAGCGTGTCGACCGACCTGCTCGACGAGCGCCGCGACTGGCTCACGCTCGACGCCGAGGCCATCGGTCGGGGCACGGTCGCGCTCGCCAGCGGGGGTGTCGCCTTCGCGAGCGTGCCCGTGCAGGTCGTCGCGCCCGAGGCGATCGCTGAACTCGACATGATCGGCTCCGACGAGGCGGTCGCGCGCGAGGGCGACACGCTGGTGCTCGCGGCCCAGGCCTACGACGCGCAGCGTCAGCCGCTGTGGGGCGCGCGGGTCGACTGGCGTGCGCCGCTGGGCCTCGACGCGCTGCTCACGGATCTGCAGCGCTATCGCTTCGCGCCCGACGCCACCGCGGCGGTCGCGGTCGAGCTCGGTGCGCTGGCGACCGAGCTCGAGATCCACGCGCGCACGGGCGACTGAAGCGACGCCTGCCCTCGCGCATGTGTGGCTCGCGCGCGGGCTTGCCCGGAGCACGCTGCGGCGGGACACTGTCGCTGCGGTGAGCGGCCAGGAGCGGACCCTCGGCTCGGATGGCGCCGGCCCTCCCGAGGCGACCGAGCGCATGGGCACGCGGGACGGTCGCGTCGCCACCGACGTCGAGGTCTTGCCGCAGCGCGGTCAGCTGCTCGGCCGCTACGTCTTGCTCGAGCGCATCGGCGCCGGCGCGATCGGCCTGGTCTACGCGGCCTACGATCCCGATCTCGATCGCCGCGTCGCGATCAAGCTGCTGCTGCGACGCAGCGGCGACGACGACGCCCGCATGACCCGCGAGGCCCAGGCGGTGGCGAAGATCGTCCACCCCAACGTGGTCGCGGTCCACGACGTCGGGCTGTGGCGCGATCGCGTGTTCGTGGCGATGGAGCTCGTGGAAGGCTGCAACCTCGCGGTGTGGTCGCGGCAGCAGGCGCGCAGCGTCGCCGAGATCGTCGCGGTGTTCCTGCAGGCCGGGCACGGGCTCGCGGCCGCCCACGCGGCGGGCATCATCCACCGCGACTTCAAGCCCGAGAACGCGCTCATCGGTCGCGACGGGCGCGTGCGCGTGGCGGACTTCGGCCTCGCGCGCGCGGCCGAGCAGAGCGCCGCCGATCTCGAACCGGTCGCGCTGACGCGCTCGGGCGCGCTGCAGCTCGATCTCACCGCCACCGGCGCGTTGGTCGGCACGCCGGCCTACATGGCGCCGGAGCAACACGCGCGTGCGCCCTGCAGCGCCGCCTCGGATCAGTTCTCGTTCTGCATCGCGCTGTGGGAGGCGCTCTACGGCGAGCGGCCGTTCCGCGGCGAGACCATGACGGCGCTCTCGCTCGCCGTGCTCGAGGGCCGCGTGGCACCGCCGCCGCGCGGTCGTGCGGTGCCGACCGCGATCCGCGAGGTCTTGCTGCGCGGCCTCGCGGTCGAGCCCTCGTCGCGCTTCCCCAGCATGGACGCGCTGGTGGCCGCGCTCGAGCGCGCGATGAAGCGCCGCCGTCGCGGCTTCGCGGTCGCGTTGGTCGGCGCGGGCTCGCTCGCGGGCTTCGTCGTCGCGCAGGGCTGGCCGTCGCGGGACACCGAGCGTTGCGACCCGTCGACGTCACCGGTGCTCGCGAGCTGGAACCCGGGCTCGCGCGGCGTGCTCGAGGACGCCGCGGCCGCCACCGGCGCGCCGTGGGCGAGCGCGGCGGCGCGTCGCATCGCCGGGCGCTTCGACGCCTTCGCGACGGCGTGGACCGGGCAGTGGGCCGAGCTGTGCCGCGCGGAACAGGCCCAGGGCAACGACGCACCACCCGAGCTCGAGCGACGACTCGAGTGCCTCGACGATCGGCGCCGCGAGCTGGTCGCTGCGCTCGAGCTGCTCGTGGTCGCCGACGCGAGCACTGCGGAGGAGATGCTCACCGTCGCCGGCGGCGTGCGCGACGTCGGCGTGTGTGCCGACGAGCAAGCGCTGCGCGTGCGCGCGAGTCCACCACCCAAGGAGCTGCTGGTCGAGGTGGGCCAGATCCGCGACGCGCTGGCGCACGCGGGCGCGCTGCACCGCGCCGGCGACGATCCTGCGGCGCGCGCGATGCTGACGTCGCTGCGGGAGCGCGCGGCCGCGGTGGGCTGGCGGCACATCGAGCTCGAGGTCGAGGCCGAGGCGCTGTCGTGGATGAGCTCGGCCGAGGTCGGGGTCGACGCGATGCCGCAGCTGCGCACGCTGCTCGACGCGGCGCTCGAGCTCGACGATCCCGGCCTCGCGAGCCGCTTCGCGCTGGAGATCGGCTGGCAGTTCGGCTACGGGCGGCGCGAGTTCGACGAGGGCCAGGCGTGGACGGCGACCGGCGAGGCACTGCGCCGCCGGGCCGGCGGCGACTGGCTGCTGGGCGTGGTCAGCCGCAACAACGCCGCGGTGATCCACAGCCTCGCGGGTGAGCACGAGCGCGCCGGCGAGCTGTTCGGCGAGGCCGTCGCGCTGGCCGAGCAGCACGATCCGTTGGGCCTGCGGCCGCTGCAGCTGCGCGCCAACCTCGGCTCGTACCACGCCAACCTCGGCGACAACGAGCGCGCGGTGGCCGAGTTGACCGAGGCGCTCGCGGGCTACCGCGAGGCCTACGGTGGCGAGCACCCGCGCGTCGGCGACATCGAGGGCAACCTCGGCACCGTGCTCGTGCGCATGGGCGATCTCGACGCCGGGCACACCCACCTGCAGCGGAGTCTCGAGATGCTCGAGGCGACGCCGAAAGCCCAACGCGAGACGCAGATGCAGATCCTCGGCGGTATCGCTGCGGTGCTCGAGGCCCGCGGCGACCGGACAGGCGCCGCGGCGCTGGTGCGGCGCGCGGTGGTGCTCAGCGAGGACCGTGCCGGACCCGCGTCGCAGCTGGCGCTCATGCGTGCGTGGTGGGTGCGGCTGGAGTCGCATCGGCCGACCCCCGATCGCGCGCGCATCGAGGCCGAGCTCGCCGCCATCGCGGCCGATCCTGCGGTGGTTGCGAGCCCGCGGTTGCGCGGCGTCACGACCTCGGCCCAGGCCGAGTACGCGCTGATGCTGTTGCCGCCCGCGCGCCAGCGCGAGGCCGAGCAGGCGCTGCTCGATGCGATCGAGCACGCCGAGTCGTGGTTGCCGCATCAGCAGGGCCTGGGCCACGCGTTGCTGGTGGAGCTCGCGCTCGCGCGCGGCGACATGGCCGTCGCGGCGCAACGCCTCGCGGCGGCCGAGGCCCTCGATTGGCAGCGCGTCGGCGACGTGTGGGGCGAGGCCGACGTGCTGCTGCGACTGGCCCGCGCACAGCAGCGGGTCGACGCCGCCGCGCCGCGGCTGCAACGGTGGCTCGAGCAGGCCGCGCGACGCATCGAGCAGGTGCGCGGCGACGGTGGTCGCGCGCAGGCCGAGCTCGATCGCCTGCGTCGGGTACAGTGACGCCTGCGATGCCGGCGTGGCAGATGTGGCTGGGCGTGTTCGTGGCCGGGGGCGTGGGCGCGAGCCTGCGCGTGGCGCTGGCGAGCGTGCTCGACGGCCGGGCGCCGCGACTGCCCGCGGGCACCTTGGTGGTGAACCTGCTGGGCTGCCTCGCGATCGGCGTGGTCGCGGCGATGGTGCCGCGCGGACCCTGGCGCACGATCGCGATCGGTGGCCTCCTCGGCGGCTTCACCACCTACAGCTCGTTCGCGCTGTTGACGTGGGAGCTCGCGCGCAGCGATCGCATGCTCGCCGCGCTGCTGCAGATCGCCGGGCACGTGGTCGGCGGTCTGCTCGCGGTCGCAGCGGGCCTGTGGATCGGCGCCGCGCTCACGCGGGCGCCGTGAGTCGCGGTCACATCGAGATCGAGCCCTTGCGGAACTCGCTCGCGCCCAGATGCGCGTTGAGCAGCACCGGCGTGCCGGCCTTGGCCAGCGCCTGGGCCTGCGCGACCGTCTGCGCCGTCGCGGCCGGATCGGTCAGCCGCAGCCCCGCGCCGCCCAGCGCCTCGGCGACGCGCTCGTAGTCGCTGCGTCGCAAGGTGGTGCCGACGTCGTCGCCGAGCAGGTGCACCTGATCGCGGGCGATCTGCGCCCAGCTCGCGTCGTTGCCGACCACCGCGACGATGCCGAGGCCGTGGCGCACGAAGGTGTCGAACTCGGCCAAGCCGTAGCCGCACGAGCCGTCGCCCCACAGCAGCCACACCTCGGCCTGCGGCCGCACCAGCTTGGCGCCCAGCGCGAAGCCGGCGCCCACGCCGAGCGTGCCGAACACGCCGGGGTCGAGCCACGCCAGCGGGCCCCGCGGCGCGGTCACGTACGACGCGGTCGCGACGAAGTCGCCGCCGTCGGCCACCAGCACGCTGTCGTCGGGCAGCGCGCGATCGATCGCGGCGCACAGCGCCAGCGGGTGCACCAACGCACCGCCACCGGAGGCCTGCCGCTCGATCTCGGCCTCGCGCAGCACGTCGCGCGCGCGCAGCTGCTCGCGCCACGACGCCAGCCGCTCGCTGCCGGGGGCGGCAGCGTCGGCGATGGCACGCAGGGACACCGCCGCGTCGGCGATCACCGCCAGGCTCGGGCGGCGGTTCTTGGTCGCGTCGGCCTCGCTGCGGTTGAGCGCGATGAGCTTGGCCTTGCGGCCGATGTGCAGGCCGTAGTTGAGGCGGAAGTCGCACGGCACGCCCGCGAGCACCACGACGTCGGCCTCGCGCAGTGCCGCGGTTCGTTGGTGGCGCATGAGCAGCTCGTGGCGCGCACCGAGCAGGCCGCGGGCCATGCCCGACAGGTACACCGGCGCGCCCAGACGCTCGAGCGCGCCGCGCAGCTGCGACGCGGCCTCGGGGCCGCGCACCGTCGCCTGGCTGCCGACCACCACGACCGGGCGCTCGGCCTGCTGCAGCATCCGGCCCGCCCGTGCGACCGCGGTGGGAAACGGCGCCGGCACCTCGGGCACGATGCGCTCGCGGGGCTGGACCTTCGACGCGCCGGCGAACACCCGGGCCATGTGCGCGCGCAGGTACAGCTGCAGCGCCATCTCGGCCACGCTCTTGGCGCTCGACGCCGCCTTGGCGCCGATCATCTCGCGCACGGTCGACTCGTCGTACAGCAGATCGACCGGGCACTCGACGAACACCGGCCCGGGCACACCCTCGAGCGCGGTCGCGAACGCGCGCTCGAGCGCGGGCACGAGATCCTTGACGCGCGTGACCGCCTCGCACGACTTCACGTGCGGCGCGAACAGGGCCATCTGATCGATGTCCTGCAGGGCACCGCGGCCGCGCAGCACCGTCGCGGTCGCGCCGCCCAGCAGCACCACCGGCGACTGCGCGAGCTGGGCGTTCTTGATCGCGGTGATGGTGTTGGTCACGCCGGGACCGGCGGTCACCGCTGCGACGCCGGGGATGCCGGTCAGCCGCGCGATCGCGTCGGCGGCGAACACCGCGGTGGCCTCGTGGCGCACGTCGATCACGCGGATGCCCAGCGCCTTGGCGCCGGTGAGGATGGGGGAGATGTGGCCGCCGCAGAGCGTGAACAGGAACTGCACGCCCTGCCGCTGCAGCACCGATGCGATCAGATCACCGCCGTGCACGATCACCCTCCGTCGCCCGTCCGGCGAGCACGTGCTGTGCAGGAACGAAGCAGGTCATGCTCGCCTGCAACACCAGGTCCTCGCCGCGGCGGACCTCGACGTCGACGAGGTGCTTCTTGCCGACCACGTCGCGCAGCTGGGCGATCGCGCGGACGCGATCACCGACCACCACCGGCGCGAGGAAGCGGCTCTCGGCGGCGCCGAGCACGACCGTGGGCGCGTCGATCGCGAGCATCGCGGCATGGTCGGCGAGTCCGAACACGAAGCCGCCGTGCACCAGTCCGGTCGCATCGGCGCGCATGCGCTCGGTCGCCACGAATTCGACCTCGGCCCGGCCCTGCGCGGTCACGACGGGCGTGCCGCACAGCTCGGGGTCGAGCAACGCGTGGGTGTTGGGCATACGCGCGACGATACACCGCCGGGCCCGCCGCGCGAGCCGCCGGCGCAACCGCGTGCAGGGCCCCGTCCGCTTCGCTCAGCGCAGGCGGAACGTCATGCCCAGCGTGAGCATCCCGGTCACGGGCCCGGGGAATTGGATCGGCACCTCGACGCCGGCGGCGTCGCGGCCGTGGAACTCCGGTCCGATCACCGGCACCGACACGCCCACGCCGAGCAACACGCCGATGCGGCGCGACACCGCGACGTGGTAGTCGCCGCGCAACGTTCCGGCGACATACGGCGTCGCGCTGCGACCGGGACGATCGAAGCCGATCCAGCGATGCGTCATCGCGCCGGCTTGACCACCGACGCACATGCGCACGCGGTGCTTGTAGACCGTCTTCGCGCCACAGCCGTCGAGCGTGAAGACGCCCAGCGCATTGCCGATGCGGCCCTGCGCGAACGCGAACGGTCGACCCCCGACCGCCTGCGCGCCGATGCGGACCATGAAGCCCTCGCGTCCCAACGCGACCGCAGCGTCACCGCCGAAGTAGCCGTGCGGTAGCAGCTGCGTGACCGCGAGGCCCTGGGCTTCGACGGCGATGTACGGCTTGGGCCGCGGCATGGTGCCGTCGGCGGCGATCGGCTCGGTCGCGGAGGTCGTTGCTGCGTGTGCCAACGCCGGCGCGCTGACGCACACGGCGATCGCGAGCCCACCCAGTGCCTGCGCGCGGCGTCGGTGCGACATGCTCTCAACCCTACGGCGTGCCCGACGCGGCGCCAAGGCTCTGGGGATGGATTTGTGCGCGCAGCGTGCCCCGCTGGCCGTTGCAGCACGAGATCCGAGGTCACCCCGGGGGCCCGGCGGCGCGCTCGTGCGGGGCGCCGTCGCGATCTGGACCAAGGTGGGACCCGCCCGGTCGACCGTCGGCGCCCGAAAGCGTTGCGCCGCGTGGACCCGCGGCGGCGAAGCGTTCGCGCTCGCGCGAACGCGGCGACGGACGGACGCTGGGCTTCGGAAAGCTCGCAACCCTTTGCAGCCCCTCGCACGAGGGAACGGGATCGAAAGCCATGCCCAAGGTCGTCTACGGTGTCTTCTCGGGTGCGCTCCAGGCCGAGCGCGTCGCCGCTGAGCTCAACAAGCTGTCGGAGAGCAACGCGATGGTCTTCGGTGAGGGCGTTCGCGAAGAGGACGTGCAGCTCGGTGGCACCTTGGCGCTGCGCACCGGCATCGTCACCGGCTTGGTCGTCGGGGTCGTGGCCGCGTTCCTGATCTGGGCGGTGCTGTGGCCGATGAACGGCATGACCCTGACGCTCGAGGCCTTCGGCCTGCTGGTGTTCATGGGCTCGCTGTTCGGCATCGTCGCCGGCGCGGTCGCGGGCGCGGCCGAGTGCAAGCCGAGCATCGTCGACGTCGCGGGTCGCGCGCGCGCGCAGGGCAACACGGTCATCACCTGCGAGGTGCCCGACCGCGAGGTCGCCCACGTCGTCCACGCGATGACCGAAGCCGGTTGCGCGAGCGTGCACGCGGCGTGAGCCCGTGTGTGGCGTCGCCGGCCGCACGGCTGCCGGCGCCGCCGATCTCGAGCGCGCGCTCGCCCGGAGCGACCGCGCGATCGTCGGAGCGGGTCCCGCGGTAGGCTTGCGCGGTGTCCTCGTGGCCGCCCGTGCACGTCTGGTCGACGGACCGGCACCACACGATCGCGCAGTGGCGCAACGTGCTGTTCACGGTGTGGCGCCAAGAGATCACCGTGGCGGCGCTCGAAGCCTCTCGCGTCGCCAGCCACGATCTCGCCCGGAGCCACGCCGGCGGGTTGCTGGTGTTCAACGTCGTGCGCGAGGGCTTGCCGATCCCCGGGGGCGAGGTCCGGCGCAAGGCCTCGTCCGTGCTCGGCGAGACCAGCGGGCACGTCCGATGTACCGCGACCGTCATCGAGGGCGAGGGCTTCTGGACCAGCGCCGCTCGGGCGATCGTCGCGAGCATCACGCTGCTGTCCCGCGCCGCTCACCCGCATCGCGTGTTCGCGACGATCGACGAGGCGGCGACGTGGGCGATGAAACACGTCGTGGGCGAGCCCGCGGCGTCCGAGCTCGCGTCGGTCGCCGCGTCGCTGCGCGAGGCCGGCTCCGGCGCTGCCCACGGATGAGGGCGCCTGCGGCCTCGGCGACTCGGCAGCCGCGCCGCCCCGGCGCCATGGCCGCCGCATCGGTTATGATGCGCGCGCACGATGGCGCTTCGTGATCTCGGTGACCGCGTGCCGCTGTTGCGGCGCATGCTCGTGGACCCGCCCCACCGCGTGGTGCGGCGGCTGATCGAGACCGGCACCGGCTCGGGCCTGCTGGGCGCGCTGGCGGGGCGACCGATCGAGGCCCTGCGCATCGCGGCCGCGCGAGGGCTGGGCGTGCGCACGCTGCACACGCTGCACGCCGCGTCGGCGCCCGATCGCATCGCCGTGGTCGACCCGCGGCGCGCGCTGAGCTACCGCGAGATCGACCTCGAGATCGACGCGGTCGCGGCGGTGCTGCGCGACCACCTCGGCGCCTCGCGGCATGCCCCGGTCGCGGTCATGATGGAGAACCGGGTCGAGTACGCGACGGTGTGGTTCGCGTTGTTCCGCCTGGGCATCACCTGCGCCCACGTCGGTCGCCACAGCACGCCCGAGGAGCTCGAGTTCGTGCTCGAGCGCAGCGGCGCGCGCGTGATCGCGGTCTCGGAGGAGACCGCCCCGGTGGCGCTGGCGCTGCTGCGCCGTCGGTCGGATCTCGATCTGCGGCTGCTGCGGGCCGGTGGCGGTCCGCAGCAATCGCGCGTGTGGTCGTACGACGCGGCCATCGATCGCCAGCGCGCCAGCGGCGTGCAGCTGCACGTCGAGAAGGGTCCCAGCGACAACGTCGTGTACACCTCGGGCACCACCGGCAAGCCCAAGGGCGCCGTGCGCGACATGGGCGCGATGGGAGCGACCGAGCTGCTGCGCGTGCTCGAGCGGTTGCCGATGCACGCGGGGGACCGCCACCTGGTGTGCGCGCCGCTGTATCACTCGAGCGGGCAGGTGTTCGTGCTGCTCAACACCGCGCTGGGCGCGACGGTGGTGATGCAGGAGCGCTTCGACGCCGAGGACACGCTGCGGACGATGTCGCAGCAGCGCATCCAGAACCTCTTCATGGTCCCGACCATGATCCACCGCGTGCTCGATCTGCCCGAGGAGGTCCACGCGCGCTGGCCCACGCCGGAGCTGCGCGTGCTGATCTCGGGCGCGGCGCCGTTCAACACCGCGCTGCGCGAGCGCGCCGTGCAGCGCTTCGGCGCCGGTACGATCTTCGACTTCTACGGCGCGACCGAGCTGGGTTGGGTCACGCTGGTCGACGGGCACGAGATGCAGGCGCGGCCGGGGACGCTCGGGCGCGCCATCGCCGGGCAGGAGCTCGGCATCTTCGACGACGAGGGCCACCGGCTGGGCCCGGGCGAGGTCGGTCGCGTGTTCACGCGCAGCGCCCAGGTCATGGTCGGCTACCTGCGCGACCGCGGCGCGACCGACGAGACCAAGCTGGGCGACTGGCTCACCGTCGACGATCTGGGCTACCTCGACGCCGAGGGCTACCTGTTCCTGACCGGCCGCGCGCGCGACATGGTGATCTCCGGCGGCGTCAACCTCTATCCGGTCGAGATCGAGAACGCGTTGTCGAAGCACCCCGACATCGCCGACGTCGCCGTCATCGGCGTGCCCGACGTCGAGTGGGGCGAGCGGCTGGTCGCGGTGGTGGTCGCGCGCGGCGACGCCTTCGACCCCGAGGCGGTGCGGCAGTGGGCGCGCTCGGTGCTGGCGCCGGCCAAGATCCCGCGGCAGTTCGAGCGCGTCGCGGAGCTGCCGCGCAACCCCACGGGCAAGGTCCTCAAGCGCGATCTGGTGGCGCGGTTCTCCGGCCCGCCGCAGGCTTGAGCGCGATCCGGCAGCTGGCGCGGCTGTGGCATACTCGCGGCCGTGCCGGTCCCGTCCGCATGGCCTGAGCTGCAGCCGCTCGCCCAGCGCATCGCCGTGGGTGAGCTCGACGGTGACGACGCCATCGCGGCGATCGTCGACGCGATCGTCGCGCGCGAGATCGCTGCGGGCGCACCCGCGAGCGTGGCCGCGACGGTGCGTCGCGAGGCGGTCGCGGCGGTGCAGGCCGACCGCGTGTTGGTCGCGATGCTGCGCCCGGTGCTGCCGACCGCGCTGGCGCAGACCGTGACGCAGGGCGTCGCGCAGGCGCCCGCGCGCACCCGCACGCCGACGCCGGTGCCGACGCCGACGCCGACGCGACGCCCGAGCAAGGTCCGCGTCGCGCCGCGCGAGCACGAGCTCGAGTCGACCGAGGTGCTCGAGGATTCCGGCACCACCGGACCGGCCGAGTTCGAGCGCGCGCAGACCGGGCGCAAGCTGACCGCGGCGGTCGGTGTGGTCGCGGGCATCGGCGCAGGTGTGGCCGCGTGGCTCCTGGTGTTGCGCGAGACGCCCTGCGAGCGCTTCGCCCACGAGATCTGCATCGAGCTCGCTGCGCCGTGCACCTCCGCCGAGGTCGAGGCGCACCTCGAGCGCAAGGGCGTCGACGATGCGGCGTGCATCGCCGCGCGCGAGGCCGCCGAGACCGCGGCCAGCACCGCGGGCTCGAGCAAGCGAACCTTCGCGTTCGAGACCGCGGTCGTGGGCGCGTTGGGCTTCGACCCGCGCACCGGCGAGCCTCCGGTCGCCAAGGTCGCGGTCGAGCAGGGGCCGGTCGCGCCGGTGATGCTCGCGCGCAAGCTGCCGCCGCTGCTGTCGCTGGTCGCCGACGAGGCCCACGTCTACGTCAGCAGCGGCGAGGCGGTGCTGCGGCTGCGCTCGGTCGGCGGTCAGTTCGAGCCCATCGCCACCGCCGCGGCCGCCCGCGACATCGCGGTCACGCAGGACTTCGTGTACTGGGTCGCGCGCGACGCTGCCGGGGTCGAGGCGCTGTTCGTCGATCGCAAGCGCGGCGAGTACGAGCCCACCACGCTGCCGACCGCGCCAGCGAAGCTCGGCGCGACCGCGTGCGTGCAGGCGCAGTGCGTCTACGTCGATCTCACCGACGGCGCGATCTGGGCCGTGGGCCAAGACGGCGCCGCGGCGCGCAAGCTGACCGGTCCGCTCGCACCGGCCCCGAGCGCGCTGTGGCTCGACGACGCCGAGCTCGCGTGGGCGTCACCGGGCACGCCCGGCACCATCGCCGCGATGCCGCTGGGCGGCGGCACGCCGCGCGTCGTCGCGGGCGCCGAGACCCAGCCGCGCGCGCTGGCGGGTGACGCCGACGGCTGGGTGTGGATCGCCGGCGATGCCGTGCACGCGGTGCCGCGCGCCGGCGGCGACGTGCAGACGCTGCTGCCCCAGGGCGCCGGCGCGCTGGCGCTCGATCGCACGCGCGTGCTGGTGACCGTGCCGGGGCAGGGCACGCTGCTCGCGGTGCCGCGTGCGGGCGGTGATGCCACCGCGCTCGCGAGCGGACAGACCGGGCTCGATCGCCTGTCGTCAGATTCCGCGGCCGCGTTCTGGACCGCCGGCGCCGAGCTCTACCGCGTGCCGAAGTGACGCCGCCGCCGCGCGGCGAGCAGCAGCAACGGTGCCAGCAGCGCGAGCTGGTGCGGGCGCGCGCCGCCGCGGCAGCTGCAGCCGTCCTCGCTGCCGGTGGCCCCGGCGCTGCCGCTGCCCTCGCCGCTGCCACCGCTGGCGTCGCCGCTGCTGCCGTCGCTGCCGCCGTCGCCGACCGTGCCGCCGCCGCTGGACTCGGATCCACCCGAGCCGCCGCCGCTGGTGTCGCTGCTGGCGTCGCCCTCGACGATCACCGTTATCGCGTGGGTCGTGACGTGGTCGGCCTGATCCTCGATCTCACCGGTGAACGTGTACGTGCCCGCCGGTAGCCCGACGATGTCGAACACCAGCGCGCGATCGTAGTCGGCCTGGTCGACGATGCGCTCGCCGGTGGCCTGGTCGTCGATGGTCAGCTTCCAACCGTAGCCGCCGTAGTCGTCCCACACGTCGAACTCGACGCGGATCTCGTCGCCGACCTGGTACACCGCGCCGTCGTCGGGTGCGGTGAGCGTGACCTCCGGCGCGGTGGTGTCGGGCGGTGCATCGAAGGGCGCGTAGATGATGCCGATGGTCGAGGTGTCGTTCTGCAGATCACCGATGCCGCAGTGACACTTGTTGACGCCCTGGCAGCCGTTGCCCTGGCCCTGCAGCGCGAAGGTCTGCTGGCAGTTGCTGCCGAAGATCTTGTCGCCACCACCCTCGTAGCTCATGATGCGATCGGGCCCGTAGGTGTGCTCGAGCCCGTAGGTGTGCGCGACCTCCTGGCTGATCACGTTGGCCTGCGTGGTCGCATCCTCGTTGTTGGTGAACGAGTAGCAGACGTTGCGTTGACCGAAGTCCTCGCAGTCGATCGGCGCGACGCCGCCGGCGGGACCCGAGGTCGTGTCGGTGTAGCTGCCGCCGACCATCGCCATCGTGTACGGCAGCAGCTTGCGCGGCCGCGGGTCGTAGACCACGCGGATCGCCCACGCCGCGAAGTCCTGCGAGACCGCCTGCGCCACCGCGACGGCCTTGGCCTCGCCGCCGGCGAAGGGCGGGTAGGGGTGACCGGTGCGCGCGATGGTCGAGTAGTCCTCGGCCGAGTTCTCCGAGCCCGAGGTCAGCGTCGCGCCGACGAAGTTCAAGTAGATGGTGCCGCGGCGCGGGTACTCGCCGCCCGGTCGCGCGTCGCCCTCGTACACACCGGCGGGCACGGCATCGGGGAACTCGCAGGTGTCCGCGGGCGCACCCTGGGCGCGCGGGCCATCGACCAGCGAGAGATCGGGCACCATCAGCGCGCCCTCGAGCACCTCCTGCGGCACGATGGTGTCGCCGCGCTGCGCGAAGCCTGCGGGCAGCTGCGCGGCGACCGTGTCGGTCGCGGTCGCGGGTGCTGCGGGCACGCGCGCCTGGTAGCGATCGAGCTCGTCGAAGCGGATGAGGCCGCGCGGTGCCTCGGAGCGCAGCGCCGCGGGCTCGCCCCGCACCGTGCCGCGCGCCACGTCGATGCGCACCGGCTCGGGCGCGGGGTTCGCGTTGGGGTTCTGCACGTACCGCGGGGCGTCGGCGGACGCGGCAGACGGGGCGAGCAGCAGCGAGAGGGCCCAGAGGCGTCGCATGGCGAAGCCCAGGATAGTCGCGAAGCTACCGCCCCACGCAGGGCCGGCCCGCGGGCTCGCTTACGCGGCTGCGGACGGGTCGTGGGTTGACTCACGGGCGTCGCGATGCCCGGGCGCGGGCGCGGCACGACCGGAATCGGAGCGACACTGCCGGACGTCGCGACCACGATGCTGACGGTGCTCACCGCTGCGTTGCTCGCCTGGGCCCACGCGCCGCAGGAGGAACGCGACGCGCGGCTCGAGCTCAACCGCGGGTGCATGGGTTGCCACGTCGACGAGACCGCGCAGTGGCTCGCGTCGCCGCACGCGGGCGCGTTCGTCGATGGTCCGTTCCAGGCGGCGCATGCCCGTGAGCCGCGCGCGTTCTGTCGCGCGTGTCATGCCCCGGAACAGGCGCCGTCGGTGCGCACCGCGACCGCGGCCGCGGGTGTCGGGGTCGCGTGCGTGAGCTGCCACCTCGATCGCGATCGCGACGCCGCGGCGCTGCTCACCCAGGCCGGCCATCCCGCGCTGGGGCGTGCACGCGAGTGCGGCGGCTGCCACGAGTTCGACTTCCCCGACGCCGCGATCCGCCACGAGCCGCTGCTCATGCAGCGCACGATGCAGGAGCACGCGAGCTCGCCGTTCGCGGGGGCGCCGTGCGAGAGCTGCCACATGCCCGAGCGCGCGCCCGGTCGCCTCGATCACACGATCATGGCCGCGCGCGACAGCGCGTTGCTCGAGCGTGCGCTCGACGTCGTGGTCGAGCGGACCGAGCGCGGGCTGCGGCTGGAGCTGCGCGTGCTCGCGGCCGGTCACGCCGTCCCCACCGGCGATCTGTTCCGGCGGCTCGAGGTCGGAGCGACGGTGCTCGACGTGGCCGCGCCGCGGACCCCGGCGCTGCGCTGGCTGTCGCGCCGCTTCGACGATCGCGCCCAGGCCAACGCGGTGACGGTGGTGATGGAGATCGGCGACGACCGTGTGCCCGCCGACGGCAGCGCGCGCGTGGTCGAGCTGATCGTGCCCGATGCGGGCGCGCGACCGATCGCGTGGTGGGTCGAGCACCAGCGCGTGGCCTTCCCCCGCGGCAGCGAGCGCCACGCCCCGCTCGACGGGCGCATGCCCATGGCCGGCGGGCTCGTGCCCGCGCCCCGGTGACCGCGCGCGGGGCTCACAGCCGCACGCGCTCGCGCTCGAGGAAGTCGAGGAAGCGCTCGAGCGCCGCGCGGACGACCTCGACGTCGTTGCGGAAGGTGCGACGGCTGCTGCCTGCGAACGCGCCGCCGAGCAGCACGCCGCCGACCAGCGGCACGAGGGCGGTCGGCATCGCCAGCAACGACGCGACCAGGGCCCCGGTGGCGCTCCAGCCCACCAGCGCGGCGCCGGCCGTGCGCGCGCGACTGTCCCGGCGCGGCGCGAGGTCGGCGACCAAGCGCACGTGCACCGCGTCGCCCAGCGCCTGCGTCGTGACGGTGACGCGACGCGCGACGCCCAGGCGCAGGCGTCCCCCGACGTCGAACAGACGCCGCGCGCGGTGCAACAGCGAGTCGGGGTTCTCCCACACCACGGTGTCGCCGTGGTTGCGTTCGATGCGAAACAGCTCCGCGCGCAGCATCGCGTCGATGGCTGCGTCGACCTCGGTGCGCGGGCCCGGCACCGCGCGCGCCGCGGTGACCTCGGCGGCGCCGAACCACCGATCGAGGCGCGACGGCGTGGTCTCGGTGCGCGCGAGCGCGACGCTGCGGACCTCGACCAGCGCGCGCTGGACCGACTCGGGGCGGATGCCCAGCTCGCCGGCGAGGCGCTGCAGCTCTGCGACCGTGAGGCTCTCGCCGCCCTGCGCGGCCTCCCGTTGATGGATGTCGACCGCGCGCCGCAGCACCTCGTCGGCCTCGTGTCGCGACAGCGTCTCGCTGGGGTCGATCATGCGCGGGTCCGCGCGATGCTAGCAGCCGCGTCCGCGGTGCGCTGCAGCGGGCCCAATCGTGCAGCGCCCCGCTGCATTCCGGCGTCCGTTGCCGTCGCGGTGGCACGGCGCACGCGGATGACAGCGCGCGTGCGTCGCTGCAGCCCGGCGTCGTGGCGCTGCAGCGCCAAAGCGCCGTTTCGTGCCTTGCCGCTGTCGCGGGTGCACAGCATCCTGGTCGGCATGCTTCGGCTCCCCACCTTCGCCCCCTGCACGTTGCTGGTGCTGTCGTCGTTGCCCGTCGCCTGCGGTGACGACGGTGACACGGGCCTGACCGGCGTGGGCTGTGGCGCCGGCACGGTGCTGGTCGGCAACGCGTGCGTGCCGGCGGACGGCAGCGACGGCGGCAGCAGCAGCGCCGGCGCCGGCAGCAGCGGTGACGGTGCCGGCAGCAGCAGCGACGGTGGCGCGGGCAGCTCGGGCGGTGGCAGCACCGGCGCGGGCGAGAGCAGCGACGGCGGTGCGGACAGCAGCAGCGGCGGCGCGCCGGTGGAGATCGATCTCGCCGACGTGATCATCCACGACAACCCCGCCGACGTCGCGAACTGGCCGATCACCACCACGATCACGCAGCTCGACTTCCGCGACGACGGCGTGCACGTGGTGTTCGACAAGCAAGACGGCGACGGCCGCTGGCCCGACATCGTGCCGCCGGGGTGGGACGGTCCGCTGCAGTACACGCTGGGCCTGGTCGAGCGCATCGACGGCCAGTGGCACGCGTCCGCGGCGATGCAGTACTGGTACGGCCTCGAGGCCCAAGGTGGCAACGTCGCGCTCGACAACCAGGTCGCGGTCAACTGGTACTACGACGGTCGCTGGGGCGAGATGGCGGGCTACCAGCCCGCCACCGGCGAGACCATCGGCGTGTTCGTGGTCGCCGGCAACGTGCGCGGCGTGCTCGACGGCAGCCAGTCGCCGGTGCTCGAGCGCAGCAACGTGGTGGTGGTGCCGATGCCGGGGGTGGAGGGGGCTAGCCACTCGTTCTAGCAGGGAGCGGAAGAACGCTCCGCGTTCTTCCGCTCAACCTGCCCCGTGCCCGTGCCCGTGCCCGTGCCCGTGCCCGTGCCCGCGGCCCTGCCCGTGCCCGCCCCGGCCCCCATCCCCCCGCACCAAGTTCGTCAGCATCGACACCACCCGAAGCAGCAGCTCCCGCCCCGGTTCGCACTGCCCACGCGTCGCCAGCTCGAGCCGCACGAGCACATCCAGCGCCGCCGCGCACTCGGTGCCCGAGCGGCGCGCCATCCGGTAGAACCGCGCCTTCTCGGCCCGCGAGAACTCTCCGGCACCTTCGGCGATGTTGAGCACAATCGACGTCGCCGCGCGCCGGAGCTGATCCGCGATGTCACCGTGTCCCGGGGGCACGCTCGCGAGGATGCGATGCGCGACGGCGACGAAGTCCACGGCTGCGTTGTAGACGTCGAGTCGGTCGTGGTCGAAGTGCACTGCGGTGGTGTCGGCCGGGGGGGCGGAGCGTTGCAGCGGGGGCGCGGGCGGGCACGGGCAGGGGCACGGGCAGGGGCACGGGGCAGGCTTGCGGAAGAACGCTCCGCGTTCTTCCGCGAGCCTGCTAGCGCCGCATCATCCCCTCGATCTGCTGCCGCAGATACTCACTGAGCTGCCCGATCTGCGCGCTGCGCAGCATCTGCAGATCGAACGTCACCGTCACGTCGCGGTCCCACTTGCTCAGCGCGGTCTTCTCGACCTCGAGCACCAGCTGCAGGTTGCTGCCGAGGTACTCGACCACGACGTTGACGTCGCTGATGCCCCAGCGATCGCGCAGCTGTGCCGGCGGTTGGAAGTTGCCGGTGAAGCGCTGGCCCAGCGGTGCGGGCTCGAGCTCCTGCACGCGGAAGTCGAGTCCGCCCAGCGCGTCGCGGACGCGCTCGATGTCGACGTTGCGCATGGTGATGGGGCTGGCGGCCTCGATGTCGAAGGCCCAGTCGATGTCGACGTAGCCGCGGACCTCCCAGTAGACGTCGCGGCCCGACATCGAGGTGCCCGGCGGCACGCGCAGCGCGAACGGCAGCGGCAGCACCTCGTTCTTCTTGGCCTGCCACGGGCCCTGGCGCACCAGCACGCGGTCCCACACGTGGCCCTTGCTCGGGCCCTTCTTGTGGTGCTCGACCAGCTCGACCACGATCGAGGCCACACGCTCGTCGTCCATCGCGGTGAACTCGATGAAGCCGTCGACGGTGTCGTCGTTCTGGAACGTGTCGCGCGGCAGCGCGATCAGCAGCGCGCCGTTGTCGTTGCTGCCCTGGCGGCGGTAGGGGAACTCGTTGGCCTTGGGTGTCTGCTTGCCGCCGACGCCCAACGTCGCCCCGACCGCGCCCATGGATCCGGGCGCGTGGCTGCTCGCCGACGCCGCTGCGCTCGCGGCGGCCATCTGCGCGGCGCGGTGCGCATCCATCAGCGCGCGCAGCGAGCCCGAGGCCTCGCCGAACACGGTCGCGCCGCCCGACGCCCAGCTCGCGACCAGCGGCATGTGGCCGATGAAGATCTGCTGCCCCGGTTGCAGCGCCACCGGCGTGCCCGGCACCAGCGCGGCACCGTCGACCCAGGTGCCGTTGCTCGAGCCCCAGTCGCAGAGCCACGCGTTGCCGGTGGCGTCGAGCGCGACCTCGGCGTGACGCCGCGACACGCTCGCGTCGGTGCCGACCAGCGCGCAGTTGTTGGGATCGCGGCCGATCATCGCGCGGGGCGAGCGGGCGTCGAGCGTGAGCCGATGGGTGCCGAGTTGCAGCGTGAGCATCGTGATCTCTGCCGCGCGTGCGCGCGTCCACGAAGGATCGGCGCGCGGTGACGGGGGCGTCAAGCGATCCGGCGCGCGGCGCTGCGCCGACGCCTGCGCGCCCCGAGGACCACGAGTGCGAGCGCGGCCGCGGCCGCGAGCGGGCGCGCGCGGCCCCGGGACACGATGGCGCAGCCGGGCGCCGATGCATCGAGCCCGAAGCCCGGCGGCAGCGCGTCGTGGC
>JAIBBS010000087.1 GCA_019694555.1 Nannocystaceae bacterium | reverse complement strand
GGCGCGCGCGGCAGGAGTCGAACCTGCGGCCTTCGGCTCCGGAGGCCGACGCTCTATCCAACTGAGCTACGCGCGCGTGAGCCCGGTCTAATACCCGTGCACGGCCGTTCGCGCAAGGTGCCCCGGCGAGCTCGGGCCGCGACGCCGGGCCGGCCGCCGCCGTCTCGCACGGCGCGCGATCGCGGCCAGGCGGCCGGCAGCGCCGCTGCGGACCCGCGTTTTTGCCCCCGAGGGTGCCACTGCTACACTTTTGCTTCGATGAGCGCGCTGTTGGCGATCGCCGGACTGCCCGACCTGGACAAGCTGCGGGAGCTGCTCGAACGGATCCGCGAGCTGCTCGCGCTGGGCGGCGTCGCGCTGGCGCTGGCCGTGAGCGCGTTGTTCCTGGTGGCCTGGGTCTTCTCGCACCTGCGCCGTCCGGCGGCGCAGGCCCAAGGTGCCGGACTGCTCGCGACCGCGGCGCTGTGGACCAGCTGGATCCCCGTCGCCCTCACCGCGGTCGCGGCCGTGGGCGCGCTGGTGCCCTCGCTCGCGCCGTGGTCGCTCAAGAGCTTCGCGCTCGCCGTGGTCGCGGCCGCGGCGGTGTGGTGCATCGCGATCGCAGCGATCCTCGCCGGCGGCAGCCGCCTGCACCTGTCGCGCGCACGCCGTGCGCTGCTGCTCGCGGGCACGCCGTGGTACTGCCTCGCGGTCTACCTGAGCACGCTGCTGTGAGATCGATGTCGCTCCGCCTGCTCCCGTCGCTGCTGCTGTTCGCGGCGTGCTCGCCCACGTTCGTCAGCGACCGCGCGCTGCACCTGGTCGACGGTCAGCAGGTCCACTCGACCCCGCCGACCAACGCTGCCTACGCCGCGTACCTGCGCGCCCGCCTCGCGCTCGAGGCCGCGCCGCCGCGCCTGGCCGACGCGAAGCAAGCCATCGACACCGCGATCGCACTCGACCCCGACGACGCGCAGCTGTGGACCGTGCGCGCCGAGATCGCCGCGCGCATGGGCGACGGCACCACCGCCACCAAGGCGGTCGCGCGCGCGCTGCAGCTGCGGCCGGACTACCCGCCGGCGAAGCAGCTGTCCGCGCGGCTGGGTCGTGGCGAGGGCGTGGCCCGCACCGGCGAGTGATCGCGCGCCCGCGTCACAGCGGGATGTTGCCGTGCTTCTTGCGCGGGTTGTCCTGCTTCTTGTTGCGCAGCATCGCGAAGCTCTGCGCCACGCGCACGCGCGTCTGCGCCGGATCGATGACCTGGTCGATGAAGCCGAGCTCGGCGGCCTTGTACGGGTTCGCGAACAGCTCGCGGTACTGCGCCGCCAGCTGGCGCCGCGTCGCGTCGGGATCACCGGCGCCCTGCAGCTCGCGGCGGAACACGATGTTGACCGCTCCCTCGGCGCCCATGACCGCGATCTCGGCGGTGGGGTACGCGAGGTTGATGTCACCGCGGATGTGCTTGCTGGCCATGACGTCGTAGGCGCCGCCGTAGGCCTTGCGCGTGACGATGGTGACCTTGGGCACCGTGGCCTCGGTGAACGCGTACAGCAGCTTGGCGCCGTGCCGGATGATGCCGCGGAACTCCTGGTCGGTGCCGGGCAGGAAGCCGGGCACGTCGACCAGGGTCAGCAACGGCACGTTGAACGCGTCGCACATGCGCACGAATCGGGCGGCCTTGGTCGAGGCGTCGATGTCGAGGCAACCCGCGAGCACCAGCGGTTGGTTGGCGACCACGCCCACGCTCTGCCCGTCGATGCGCACGAAGCCGATGACGATGTTCTTGGCGAAGTTCTCCTGCACCTCGAGGAACAGGCCGTCGTCTGCGACGGCGCGCACGATGCCGCGGATGTCGTAGGGCTTGCTGGGATCGATCGGCACGACCTGACGCAGCTCGGGGCAGCTGCGCTCGACCGAGTCGCGGCAGGCGGTGCGCGGCGCCTCGCCGAGGTTGTTGGCCGGCAGGAACGACAGCAGCTGCCGCGTGATCGCCAGCGCGGTGACCTCGTCGCGGCAGGAGAAGTGCGCGACGCCGGAGCGCTCGTTGTGGGTCGCTGCGCCGCCGAGCTGTTCCTTGGTCACCTCCTCGTGGGTGACCGCGCGGATGACGTCCGGCCCGGTGATGAACATGTAGCTCGACTGCTCGACCATGAGCACGAGGTCGGTCAGCGCGGGCGAGTAGACCGCACCGCCGGCGCACGGCCCCAGCACCACGGAGATCTGCGGCACCACGCCCGAGGCCAGCACGTTGCGCTTGAAGATCTCGGCGTAGCCCGCGAGCGACTCCACGCCCTCTTGGATGCGCGCGCCACCGGAGTCGTTGAGGCCGATGACCGGCGCGCCGACGTCCATGGCCAGATCCATGACCTTGCAGATCTTCCGCGCGTGGGCCATGCCCAAGCTGCCGCCGAAGGCCTCGGACTGCTGCGCGAACACGAAGACCGTGCGGCCGTCGATGGTGCCGTGGCCGGTCACGACACCGTCGCCGTAGACCTTCTTCTCGGCCATGCCGAAGTCGTTGCACGCGTGCGTGACGAAGCGGTCGAGCTCGACGAAGCTGCCGGGATCGAGCAGCTGGGCGATGCGCTCGCGTGCGGTCAGCCGCCCGGCCGCGTGGACGCGTGCGTGCGCGGCCTCGCTGGCGGCCTCGGCCTTGGCGCGTGCGGCCTCGTCCGCGCGCGCCAGCGCCGGTCCGCCGCCGATGTCGGCCAGGTGCTCGCGGGCGCTCAGCACCGCCTGGGGATCGTCTGCAGAACCGTTCGACTGGGCCATGCGCTCGTTCCGGGAACGGCGCGAGAGTAGATCAGAGCGAGCCCTTGGTCGACGGAACGTCGACGATGGCGCCGTCGGGCGCGCACGCCATGCGGAGCGCGCGGGCGAAGGCCTTGAACGCGGCCTCGACCACGTGGTGGCAGTTGCCGCCGGTGCGCAGATGCAGGTGCAGGTTCATGCGCCCGGCCACGGCCACCGCGCCGAAGAACTCCTTGACCAGATCGCAGTCGAAGGTGCCGACCCAGCGGCCCGACAGCACCGGCAGGTCGAAGACCAGGTACGGACGACCGCCGAGATCGATGGCGGCGTCGACGAGGGTCTCGTCCATCGGCAGCGAGAAGCAGCCGTAGCGCGCGATGCCGGCGCGATCGCCCAGCGCCTGGTCCAGCGCCGCGCCGAGCACCAGGCCCGTGTCCTCGACGGTGTGGTGGCCGTCGACCTCGACGTCGCCCTCGGCGTCGACGCGCAGATCCATCGCCGCGTGCTTCGCCAGCGCCTCGAGCATGTGCGAGAAGAACGGCAGCGGCGTCTTGATGCTCGCGGGTGCCGGCGCGTCGCCGGGGGCCGCGAGCGCGATGGTGATGCGAGTCTCGCGGGTCACGCGCTCGACCACGCCACGCCTCGGTGCGCTCATCGCCGTGACCCCCATCCCGCACCGCCGCGGGCGGCGTCGGAGCTCAACGACAACGCGCCCGGATGGGCGCGGATCTCGTCGAGCAGCGCCAGCAGCGGCGGCGCCTGCTCGAGCCCGAGCCCGAGCTTGACGTCGATCCACGCGCCGCGCAGGTCGCCGCGCGCGAGCTTGCCCCGGGCCGCGCGCAGGTAGATGCGCGCGAACGTGTTCGACACCTGGCGCTCGTCGGGCCCCAGCCGCCGCGCGCGTGCGACCTCCGACAGCCGCGTCTGCCCACGCAGTCGCGCCTCGTCGTAGGCCGCGCGCAGCTCCGGATCGCACAGCACCTGGTACGCCTCGGTCATGCGCTTGTAGACCTCGTACGCCAGCTGCCGTCGCTCGGCATCGCCACCGACCACGAAGCGATCGGGGTGATAGCGCTGCGCGCGGGCATGGAAGGCCTCGCGCACCGCGACGTAGTCGCAGCCCGGGCGCAGGCCCAGGAAGTCGTAGTACGTCGCCGACGCCAGGCCGGCGTGCAGCCGCAGCAGCTCGGCCTCGTCGCCACCGCTCACGGCACCACCGTGCGCCCGCGCGCTGCGACCTCGCCGCCGCCGGCGATGCGGGCGGCTGCGGCCGCGACGTCGTGCTCGTCGAGCCCGCCGAGCACGCGCATGGTCGCGCTCTGCCGCGCGCCGGTGTCCTGGTCGATCGCGCGCACCTCGATCAGCCCATCGGCGTTGATCTCGAACGTGACCGCGATCGTGACCTCGCCGCGCGCCGCGTCGCGCAGGCCCGCGAGCGTGAGCTCGCCGAGCTTGTGGTTGGCGTCGAAGTCCTCGGCCTCGCCCTGGCACACCTGGATCCGCACGAAGCGTTGGTTGTCGGTCGTGGTCGTGAACAGCCGCGTCTGCTCGACCGGGATCGCGGTGTTGCGGGGGATGACCACGTCGACGAAGCCGCCCAGCGTGCGCACGCCCAGCGATCGCGGCGTGACGTCGAGCAGCACCGCCGAGGCACCGCCGCTCGCGGCCGCGCCGGCGCCGGGGCTGGTCGCCATCGGCACCAGCGAGCCCAGCAGCGCCGCGCCCTGGATCGCGGCTCCGACCGCGACCACGCTCATGGGGTTGATCGAGGTCTGCGCCGGCTTGCCGAACACCTGCGCCACGACCTCGCGAACCAGCGGCAGCCGCGTGGTGCCGCCGACCAGCACGATCTCGTCGATCAGCTGCGGCGTGAGGCCGGCGACGCGCAGCGCGTCGATGCACACCGGCACCGTGCGCCGCACGATCGGCTCGATGTGCCAGCGCAGGTCGGCCTCCGACAGCGCGAACTCGAAGCCGCGCCCGGCGAAGACGTCGTCGACGCGGATGCCGCTGCGGAAGTTCTCCGACAGCTCGATCTTCACCTGCTCGGCCAGCGCGCGCAGCTTCTCCATCGCCACGGTCTGACCGCGCAGCGACAGCCCGTGCTGCCGCTCGAACGCCTGGGCCATCAGCGCCAAGATGGCCTCGTCGATGTCGTCGCCGCCCAGGAACATCTCGCCGGAGGTCGCCAGCACCTCGAACACGTTGCGGGTGATCTGCAGGATCGTGACGTCGAAGGTGCCGCCGCCGAAGTCGTAGACCGCGATGCGCCGGTCGGTGTCCTCGATGTAGCCGTAGGCCAGTGCCGCGGCGGTGGGCTCGTTGATGACGCGGATGACGTCGAGGTTGGCCAGCCGCGCGGCGATGCGGGTCGCGCTGCGCTGGGCATCGGTGAAGTTGGCCGGCACCGCGATGACGGCCTTGCTGCACGGCTGCTGCAGCGCCTCCTCGGCCATCTCGCGCAGGTACTTGAGCACGTGGGCCGCGATCTCGACCGGCGAGAGCAGCTGCCCGCCCAGCTCGATCGCGACCCCTTCGTTGGGTCCCTCGACGATGCGGTACGGCATCGTCTCGCGCATGCGCTGGACCTCGGGCGAGCTGAAGCGGCGGCCGATCATGCGCTTGGCCGAGAACACCACCTGGGTCGGGTCGACCGCGCGGCGCTGCTTGGCGCGGTTGCCCACGATGATGCGACCGTCGGGCATGGCCGCGACC
Source organism: Nannocystaceae bacterium (assembly GCA_019694555.1). Classification (GTDB taxonomy): domain Bacteria; phylum Myxococcota_A; class Polyangia; order Nannocystales; family Nannocystaceae; genus Xiheibacterium. Next base: position 28,370 of record JAIBBS010000087.1, on the reverse strand, counting down.
ACCGACGGGATGATGCGGTCGTCGCCGCGTCGCACCACCGAAGCGCGACCGCCGCGCACGACCGCACAGGCCGAGTTGGTCGTGCCCAGGTCGATGCCCAGCACCGGCTCGGACTCAATGCTCATCGCTCGCAACGGTAGCCGGTTCGCGCGGGCACGGCCACTGGGGGCCGGAGCCCGGCGGCATCACACCGGCGATTCGGGCACGAACACGATGTCACCGGGCTCGAGCGCGAGGTCCTGCGCGCGCGACTCGATGATCGCGGTGGTGTCGATCTCGAAGGTCTGCCGGCCCTTGTCGGTCTCGCGGATGAGCTTGACCCGTCGCGGCATCGCCAGTGGGTTCATGCCCCCGGCGAGGGAAATCGCCTGCATCACGGTGAGGCCGGGCTTGAACGGATAGCTGCCCGCCTCCTTGACCTGGCCCAGCACCGAGACCTCGCGGTTCTTCCGCTCGGTCACGCGCACCGACACCTGCGGCTGCTTGAGCCAGCCGTCCATGAGCTTGCCCTCGATCTCCGCCGCGATCTCGCCCTGGGTCTTCTTGGTCACCTCGACGTCGCCGATCCACGGGAAGCGAATCGTGCCGGCGTCGCTGACCTCGTAGGGTCCGGTCAGCGCCTCCTGATCCGCGACGCGGATCTCGAGCACGTCGCCGGGCCCCAAGGTCTTGCGCTCCGAGCTGGTCGAGGGCGGCACGACGCCGCTGGACTGGGTGCGCGGGCAGGCGGCGAGCCACAGCAATCCCAACACCAGCGTGAGCCGGGCCATCGCCTCGATCATATGCGCACCGCCAACACCAGCGTGACCAGGTGGCGGAAGTACGACAGGTTGTCGACCTGGTTGTCGCCCGAGTTGTTCTGCTGCTGGTACTCGACGTAGAACGGGCGCGTGTCGGCCACCAGGTTGTAGCCCAGCGACAGCGCGAAGACCTTGCCCAGCGGCTGCTCGAGCTTGGCATCGACGCCGACGATCGCGGTCTTGCGCTGGTACTGCCCGGCGCCGGGACCGGTGTACGACGCGACGTTGTCGATCTCGACACCGATGACTGGCAGACCGGCGATCTTGCGCGCGGCGACGTTGAAGCCCAGGTGTCCGATCATGCGCCAGCGGAACTGGTGACCGACCGCGAGCGTGCCGCCGTTGTCGACGTAGTAGTTGCCGAACAGCGAGTCCTGGTAGTTGCGGTACAGCGCGACGTGGATGAGCGAGCGCAGCGTGGGAAAGTAGTTGACCGCCGCGCGACCGATGAACGAGTTGAAGCTGGGGCCGTTGGGATCGGTGCGGTAGAAGCCGCCGCCCCAGCCCGCCATCGCCTCGAGCGCGACCTTCTGCGCCAGCTGGCCGCGGTAGCCCGCGAGCAGGCGATGCGCGTAGTTGTCCTCGTTGCGACCGGTACCGGGGTTCGAGCAGCAGTCGACGTAGTAGGTATAGTCCATCGTGTAGTTGAGCACGATGGAGCTGCGGGGCAAAAACCGCCACTTGGTCTCGTGGTAGAACCCGTTCATGATGCGGTTGCTCTTGAACAGGTTGTCGTTCTCGAAGTGCAAGTACTGCGAGCGGTAGCCGACCGCGAAGCTGAGCCGACCGCCACCGGGCCGCAGGATCATCGTCAGCTGGCCGCGATGATCGATGCGGTTGAAGTTGAGCACCGAGCCCAGCGCCTGGTAGTTGCCCGCCGACGCGCCGCGGAAGAAGTCCTCGTCGAGGTGGATCGAGAACTTGCGACCGGGCAGGATCGCGAGCCGCACCTGCGTGCCGATGGAGAACCGCGGCACCGAGCGAACGTCGGCCTGGCGCGACAGGTACTGGCGGAAGCCGCCCAGCAGCGAGATGTTGTAGTCGAACCATCGCCCCGAGCGCTCGGCCGGCGTCATCAGCAGGCCGTCGCGGATCTCGCGGTTGCCGATGCCGATCCACGTCGAGGGCCACAGGAACGACGACGCGACCTTGTCCTCGGTGCGGGCGTTCGAGTAGACGTTGGTGTCGACGCCCAGACCGAGCGCGAAGCCGGCGTGGAACGTCGAGCGCTCGCCGACCTTGACGCCGCGGCCGTCCTCGGCCCGCGGGATGCCGAAGGCGTTGTGCATCACGCCGCCCGCAAACGCAGGACTCGCCACCAGCCAGGCCACGATCGCCACGACGAGCCCCAACCAGCGGGATCCGGCGAACGAACGAGTACCAGCGAGGCGAGCAGACACGGAGGACAGGACGCGGAGGAGACGGGTGGCCGCAAGGCTACACGAAAAGCCACGCAGGGGCCCTTTACGGGCCATCCGGAGGCGTGCCGACGCGCAGCGACCCGCGCGCGCCGTGGCGCGACTCCACCTGCGTCCGCGCGCTAGCGCGTGGGGCTCTCGACCGTCGGCGGGCGACCGTCGTCGACCGGCGGCGGCACCGGCGGACGCGCGCCACCCACGGTCGGATCGGCGTACGGGATCGTTGGACGCTCGTCGACCTGCGTGCGGGTCTTGTCGTCCTTGTCCTCGGGACCCGTGTTGCCCGAGCACGCGCGCGCCTCCTCGACCAGGCGCGAGACCCGATCGGAGAGTGCACCGAGCTTCTCGGTCGCGAAGGTGCGCTGCTGCTCGGTGGCACCAGCGTCCTGCACCACCAGCAGCTCCGCGGTGACGAGCTCCATCACCTCGGAGCCGCGCTCTTGCTTGTCGACGAGGCACGCCGCGCGCACCACGTCCTTGTCGGTGTCCGCGGCCGCGGTGAGACGGCCGAGCTCGGACATGCCCTCTTCGATACGCGAGCGGCTCTGCCCCAGCGTCACCGACGGCGCTGCGGTCGTCGCATCGGTCGCAGGCGCCGGCTCGGCGGGCGCCGGTGCGGCGTGCGACCCGACCGAGAGCAGCCAGACGGGCAGACACAACAGCGCCATGGCGCGCAAGGTTCGGGTTCCGTGAGCTCGAGGTCGGAGGTTCGTCACATGGGCCCCCTGAGACAGGCTACCCGTACTCCATGGTCGCCGAGGCCGGATTCCGTGTCCAGCCACCGCGCGAGGGCAGGTTTTTCTTCGCCGCGGCGGGCGGCGGCGCCGGCGTCAGCCGCCACCGGAGAACACGACGGAGAAGGTCACGTCCGCGCCCTCCTCGGCCCCGTCCATCGGGAAGCGCCAGCCCTGGATCTTCGCGCGCGCACAGGTCGCGACTGCGGGCGAGCCGACCGAGTCCTCCTCGACGTCGACCTTGGTCACGGTGCCCATGACGCTGATCGAGATCGCGAAGCTCATCTTGCCCGCGAGGTCCGGCTGGGTGCGCAGCGCCTTGTTGTAGCAGTGCTGCAGCGCGCTGGTGCGGTGCTTGATCGCGGCCTTGATCGAGGTCTTGTCGACGTCACCGAACACGTCGGTGCTGCTGGCCTTGGTCACGCCCTGGATCTTGCGCTCGAGCTTGCCGACCTTGTCCGCGAGCTCGGGGCCGTCACCGGTGTTGAAGCCCTGGGTCTGCACCGCGGCGCCCGAGGCGGTGATGCCGGTGCCGCCGGGCACGAACGGGCTGATGTCGCCGCCGTCGGCGAGCACGGTCGTGGTCATGCCCTGGTCGAAGAGCTCGCCGAGGTTGTTCTCGGTCGAGTTGATCACGTCGAACACGGTGCCCTCGCCCGGGCCGCCCCACGTGCCCAGCACGCGCGCGACACCGACGCTGCGCGCCTCGGACATCGCCTGCGCGGAGAACTTCTCGGGCTTGTCCTTGAGCACCTTCGGGTCGACCTTGGGCTTTTCTTGCTTCTGCTCGACCTTCTTGTCCTCGTCCTCTTCGGCGAGATCGTCCTTCTTCTCTTCCTCTTCGACCTTCTCGGGTTCCTTCTTGTCCTCTTGGAGGTTCATCGCGGTCTGGAAGCGTTCGTCGAACGTGTCCAGGCTCATGTCGTCCTTGCGCTCCTGGTTCGCCTGGTAGACGAAGAAGGAGCCGAGCACGGCGGCAGAGCTCGCGAAGGTGTAGCGATCGAGCGGCGTGAACTGATCGCGCATGCGGTGCGCGTACTCGACCGGGAACGGCAGCTTGGCCGGGATCGGCTTGGGCTCCGCGAACTGGAACAGGATCGTGCACTCGCCGATGACGAGCTTGCCCTTCGCGCGCGGATCGAGGAGCACGCGCACGCGCTCGCCCATCTGCTGACGCAGCGCGCCGACGGTCACGGTCTTGCTGCCCAGCGACAGCTTGCCCTTCGCCGACGCGGGCAGATCGAGGAAGTACCGCCCCTGCCGGAAGTCGAACATCGTGTGCCGCAGCGGCGCGGTGCCACCGAACAGCATCACGTCGCTGCGGTAGTCGCTGCCGAAGCTCAGCGGGCCGGGCCGGCTCTGATGCACCTCGTCGCACACGAGGCCATCGGTCACGACCGCGATGCGCAGGACCTTCGTCCGAGGTTGAGGTGCAGCCTTCATCGGTTTCCGAGTTTCACGAGGAATGGGCCCAAACGGCCGGTCGAGCTACCCACGCGTAGTGAAGCCGACGCCCCCCTCGGAACATCAGCATATCGCGGTCGCGCTGGAGCACCAATCTGGCCCCCATTGTTGCCCCCAAACAGCGTTTTTCGTACAGCCCGATTCCACCTGCGCAGCCCCCGCGACAAACCGTCGCACCCCGCCCCGGCTCGGCCCGGGACGGTTCGACACCGCGCAGTTTGGCCGCGCGAACCTATGTAACGCGCATCACCCCGAGCGAGCACCCGGCTCGACGATGACGTTCCAGAAGTGACAGTCGTCCGGGGGGTTCTCCCCGGCCCGGGTCTGACCCAGTCGACATTCAGACCCACGCAGAGCATCCATGGCCGCGACGAGCGTCGCCATCGACACGTCGCCCTCGGCGTCGAGCAACACCACGGGATCGACTGCGCCGCGCTCGGCCAGCACCGCGGCCTCGGCCTCGAGCGCCGCGAAGTCGTAGCGCTCGAGGTCCTCGGGGCCGCGCGTGCCGTCGCGGACGGGGATCTTCGTCGTCGCGCCCTCGCGCTTGCCCACCGAGACCTCGAAGCCATCGGTGCCGATGAACACGCGCAGGCGATCCTCGGGCTTGGGCGGGTGTCCCAGCTCGGCCTGCGCACCCGAGGTCGGCGGCCGGACCTCGATCGCGCCCATCCGCGCGACCTCCATCGCGAGCAACAGCGCGGGGATGAGCAGCAGCATGATGTTCATGACCGGCAGCAGCTGGGTCTGCGGGTCGTCTTCGGCGCTCTGGCGGGGCTTGGCCATCGGGGGGTCCTCCGCGGGATCACGACCGATCGCTGACGTCGAAGTTCCTGGGCCCTGCCGGCGCGCCGCAGCCATTCGCGGGCACGAAAAAAGCCGGGCACCTTCGCAGGTGCCCGGCCCTTTCGACGTGCCTGGAGTAGAGGCTACTGGTTCTTCATCACCACGCAGAACGCGTACTCGCGGAACTCTGCGCGACCGGCCGTGTACATCACGTCGACCAGCACCGAGAACTTCAGGTTCTGGTCACCGACGAGGATGATGCGGCCTTCCCACTCCTCGCCCTTGCCTTCGGCCATCTTCTTGGCGCGATCGGCTTCCTCGGCGAGCAGATCGTACAGCGGCCCGATCAGGTGGCCCTGCAGCGCGGCGGGGTCGACCTCGCCGTTTTCGTCCATCTGGACCACGCGGCGGTCCATGAAGGTGATGGCGCGCTGCGTGACGTAGATCGGTACGCCGTCTTGGATCGGCGTGTCCGCCGTCGAGTTCGGCACCTTCTGTCCGGCGGTCGGCGCGATGACGACCGGGTCGGAGCCGTAGTTCTTGAGCAGGTAGGTGACGATGATGGTGATGGCGTCCATCAGCGACGTCATCCCCAGGACCGCACCCTCCTCGGCGAAGCCGCGCTTGCCCGCGCGCTTGGCCTTCTTCCGTTCGAGGAATGCTTGTTCTTCCTCTGGCGTCATGTCACCCCGCTCCCGCCTCGACGATGGCTTGCCAGAAGAGGCACTCGGCCGGCACCTCTTCGTTCGCCGTCATCGCACCCATCAGCTTGCAGTCGGTGCCACGGAGCGCGTCCATGGTCCGCAGCAGGCTCTGCATCGGGATGCTGTTCTCCGCAGATACGGTGACGACCGTCTCGTGCGGGAACAACGCCTTGTACTCCTTCGCCTTGGCCTCGAGGCTGGCGTAGTCGTACCGATCATGGTCGTCCAGCGGCGTGCCCGGCTTGGCGAGGGCGATGGTCGGCGAGTTGGAGTCCGCCGACTTGCCCGCGTCTGCGCCGGCCTGCTGGCCCGACGCGCTCACCCGATAGCCGTCTTCCATGATGAAGACCTTCAGGTTGAGCGGCTTCTCCTTCTTGTCCTCTTCCTTCGAGTCGGCCGTCGCCGCGAACTTGGGCGGCGACACGGCGATCGCTGCCATGCGTGCGATCTCCATGGCCAACAGAAGGGCGGGGATCATGAGGAGCATGATGTTCATGACCGGAAGCAAGTTTGCTTCGACCACTTCCTCTTCGAACTTCTTTCTGCCCATGTCTCCCTCCTTTCTTCGCTCGGGTGTCCGGGTCGTCGTTCAACGGTGCGCGCTCGCGCGAGCACCCGCCGAACGCATCAGCCCTGCCGCACGCGGCTGGCGAGGAGGTTCTCCAGCTTGGACGCGTACAGATCGCACTCGTCCGAGACCTTCTTGGCGAGGCCGGAGATGAACATGTGCACCGCGAGCAGCGGGATGGCGACCATCAGACCGAAGCCGGTCGTGTTGATGGCGATACCGATGCCCTTCGCGAGCGCCGTCGCACGCTGATCGGCGGCGACCGTCGCAACCGCGCGGAACGCCTGGATCATGCCGTCGATGGTGCCGATGAGGCCCAGCAGCGTCGCGATGTTCGCGACCGCCGGCATCATCGAGAGCCGCTTGGAGATCGCGGGACCGACCTCGAGCAGCGCCTCTTCGATCGCGGACGCGATCTCCGACTCGCTCTTGTTGGCGCGGGTGAGACCGGCCTTGATCACGCGAGCGAGCGCAGCCTTGTCGGCCGCGTTGCACAGCTTGATCGCGCGGTCGATGTTGTTGGCCATCACCAGCTTTTGGATCTGGTTGAAGAACTGCGCTCCGTTGATGTTGAAGCGGAAGAACAGGAAGATGAAGCGCTCGATGGTGACACCGGCGCCGAGCACGGCGCTGAGCGCGATGAAGTGCATCCAGAACCCGCCGTCCTGGTAGAACTCCGCAAATGGTTGACCGCCCATGACTTGTCGTCCTCCTCCTCGTTGCGGGCGAGAAGCCCGCTTGACCGGGGGGCACGTCGAAGGCAACCCCGGTGTTGTTCGGCACTGTTGGTGTGTGGTGGTTACTCGTTCGGTCGGGCACTCTCGCGCGCGGAGAGCACCGCAACGCCCTGTCGGATCTGCTCGGAGCCGCGAATGCGGAGCCGAGCTCGGCTCGTGTGTGGTCTCGTCCCTGGTCGCTCGATTAGAACAAAGGATCCTGCACGGACTCAAGCACCAAAGGTGAGAAGGTGGCGCCGAGGCGCGCCCAGTCGAAGTCGGCCTGGGAGCGACGGAGGATGAAGAAGGCGTTGGGCTTCTCGAGCTTGCCTTCGATGAGGAAGTCGTCGCCGATGTCGATCGCCTTGCGACCGCCCTTGGTCGGCTTCGAGCCCTTGGGATCCTTCGCGTCCTTTGCGGTTGGCTTCCCGGTCGCCTTCGCGGCCTTGGAGGCCTTCGCACCCGTGGCCGGCGCGGCAGTCTCGGTCGCCGCAGCGCCGGCGCGCGCCGGCGCGTCCGCGGCCTCGCGCTTGGGCGTCGCGGGCCGCTCGGCGGCGTCGCTCGCCGGCTTCGCGCCGGGTCGCTGCGGCGTCACGGCCGTCGCCTTCGCGGGTGCCTTCGCAGGCGCCTTTGCGGACGATTCGGCGGCGGTCGCCGGTGGTGCACTTGCATACACGGGTCGCGAGGCGAGCACTCTAGCCAAAAGGCCCGGGGCTGCCAAGAGGAGAAGCAGCTGCAGTGCGTGCTGCGGCCGCAGGGTCTTGGGCCGCCCAGAAGCTCGCTGCGGCTGCGATGACGCGCGCGCGCAGCCGGTGTGATCGGGACTTCGCACCCGATTCGACGCCGAGCTCCGCTGCAGGGGCTCGTGATCTCGCGTGGGATTCATGCGCGCGTGGTCTCGGGCAAGGAGGTCTCGGAGCGTCGCGCGAGCGTGGCGACGTCTTGAAGAGGATGGCGCGTCGCGTCGTTGCCCATCACCGTCGGCGATGGGCGCGGCACGTCGCATCGACGCAGCTGCGCGCCAGGGCAGTGAGTGTCCGCGCGCTGCAGCGGGTTCCACGCCGCAGCAACGGTCGACGTCGTGGTGTGCTGCGGCGCGATCACGTCGCGTCGCGCCTGCTTGGCGCCGGGCTTGAGCACCGCCGGCTTCTGCACGCCCGGCGGGCTCGAGGGCGGCGGTTGGGTCGTGGGCGGTGCCGCGCCGGGCTTCTGCGGGGCCGCGGGCGGCGGGCTCTTCGGTGCGCTCGGCTGCACCGGCGGATCAGCGGGCTTGCTCGGTGCGGGCGTCGAAGGCTTGCTCGGCGCGGGCGTCGAGGGCTTGCTCGGCGCGGGCGTCGAGGGCTTGCTCGGCGCGGGCGTCGATCCGCCCGGTGGCGGGGACGGGTTGTCCGCTTGCGGCGGCGTCGACGGATCGGCGGGCTTGCTCGGCGCGGGCGCGCTGCCACCGGGCTTGCTCGGCGTCAGCGGTGCGGGCGAACCGCTCGGGGACTTCGGCGCGGCGCCGGGCTGCGTGCCGCCCTGCCCCGGCTTGCTCGGCGTCAGCGGGCCGGCGCCGGGCTTCGCAGGCGGCGTCGCGTCGGGCGGTGCGGCCTCGCCCCCGTCGTCGTCGCCCTCGCCGCCGGGATCCGCTCCGGTGCTCGGCGGCGTCGCAGCGCCCGGCTTCGCGGGCGCATCGGCGCCCGGCGTCGCGCCTGCGTTGCCACCGTCGCCGCCGGCCGCGGTCGGCTTCTTCTCGCCGCGCGCCTTCTCGCGCTCGATGCGTCGCTGCTCGCGCTCGATGCCCTTCTTCGCGACGCGGATGTAGTCCTCCGCGCGCGCCTTGCTGACCGCGGCGGGACCGGGCGCGACCTTCGGTCCGCGGCCCTTGCCGTTGGCGGCCGGCGACGGTCCCTCGGGGCCGTCCGCGATCGCGAGCTCGCGGTACTTCGTGAGAAACGCGATCGCCTTCTCGAGCCGCGCGATCGTGTCGAGGCCCGGGTAGGGATCGGCGTCGAGGTACAGCACGCCGAGGTTGAAGTAGGCCTCGGGGTAGCTCGGGCGCAGCTTGAGCGCGGCATCGAGCGACTTCTCGGCGTCCTGCCACTTGCCCTCGGCGCGCAACGCCGCGCCGAAGTTGAGGTGCGCCTTGGCGAAGCGCGGGTCGAGCTCGAGCGCGTAGGCGAAGCACTGCTTGGCGGTCGCGACGTCGCCGGCCTGCATGTAGCGCGTGCCGAGGTTGTTCCACGCGCCCGCGTTCTTCTCGTCGCTCTCGGCGGCCTTGCGGAACGCCTGCGTCGCGAGGTTGTCCTGGCCCATGGCGGTGTACGCGAAGCCCTTGAGGTTGTGGGCCCGGCCGGTCTCCTGCGGGGTCCGCACCTTCTCGTCGACGGCTAGGGCGCTCGAGGTCACGGCCTGCACCAACTCGTACTTCTTTTGTCGGTAGTAGGCCTCGGCCATCACCAGCATCGCCTCGACGTTCTGCTCGTGGATGCGCAGCGCCTGGCGGCAGTGATCGATGGCCTCGACCAGGCGGCCGGCGGCGAGGTGCTTGGCGGCCTCGGCCGAGCGCTGGTGCGAGAGCGCGAGCTTCTTCTTCTCCTCTTCGGGATCGCGATCGCGGACCTTGGGCAGCGGCTTGTCCTTGGCGGCCGCGGCCGCGGCCGCCGGCGCGGCGGGCGTGTCGGCGGCCGGCGCCTGCGGTGGGGCCTGCGACTCCATCGCCTCGAGATCGACGCGATCGCCGTCGCCGTCGGGGTTCTCGGTCGTGCCCTCGGGTCTGCACCCCGACAGCACCAGCGCGGTCAGCCACGGCGCGAGGCCGCCGGTGACGACGAACGAACGCAGTCGATGCAGCACCATGGCCATCACCTCAGGTCCTCGAGCTGCAGCTCGAGCGCCGGCTGTCGCAGCAGCGGGTACTCTTCGGGCTTGTAGATGTTGAGCCGCTCGCGCGCCGACGCGGTCCACTCGTTGGCGATGCTGTACTCCTTGCTGCGCTTGACCGTCTCTTCGTACAGCGCGATCGCCTTGGTCTCGGCCTGGCTCGCGAACTGATCGACCACGTCCTTGTAGGCGAACCACGCCTCGGAGTTGGGCTTGAGCGCCTTGGGCACCGGCGCGGCGCGGATGGCGATGGCCCAGGTCTCGAACGCGTAGCCGCGGCGATACATCGCGGCCAACACCCAGTCGATGCGGCGGTAGGGAAAGACGTTGTCGTACGCGCTGGCGGCGACCTGCAGGCGCTCGGTCAGGAGCTTGATCTCCTTTTCCATCTTCTTGCCCGTGGTCGTGATCTGCACCGCGAGCACGTCGGCGAGCGCGTACTCGGCGAGCAGGAACTGCGCCTCGGCGGGGATGTCGGCGGCGTCGGTGGCGGGCTGCAGCTTCTTGGACTCGAACGCGGACACCGTCGCGCGGTAGTAGGCCTCGGCCTTCTTGCGATCGCCCATCTTGGCGTAGGCCTGGCCGATGCGCAGCTGCGACTCGACGACCTTGTCGGCGTGGGCGGGGTCGCTGCCGTGCTTGGTCAGGAACTCCTCGTAGGCGCGGATGGTCGCGCGCTGATCGCCGGTCTTCGCGGTGACCTGTGCGGCGCGGAAGGTCGCATTGGCGGCCTTGCCCTTGTCGGCGGTCTTGGCCGCGAAGGTGCCGAACATCGCCGCGGACTTCTTGTAGTCCTGCAGGTTGTCGAGCAGGTCGGCGGCGTTCTCGAGCGCGAGCTCGCGGTGTTCGCTGTCCTTGTAGCGCGCGTCCTCGGCGAGCTTGAGGTACGAGGTCACGGCCTCGTCGAACTCGAAGAAGCGCGAGTGGTTGTAGCCGGTGCGCAGCAGCGCATCGTCGGCGAAGTCGCTGTCGGGATACTTCTCGTAGATGCGCTGGTAGGTCTGGCTGGCCGAGCCGAAGCGACCGATGTTCTCGTACGCGACCGCGGCGTTGTTGAGCGCGCGGTCGGCGTTGGGATCGTCGGGCGCCTGATCCACCAGCGCGACGTAGCGATCGGCGGCGGCCTCGAACTCGCCGGCCTCGTACAGCAGCGTGGCCTCCTGGAAGCGCACCGCGTTGCCGAGGGTCTTGAGGTCACCGGCGAACTTCTTGGCCTCGTCGCCCTCGCCGCAGCCCTTGGCCATCAGCGTCTCGGTCCACGCCTGCGCACCCTTGAGGTCCTCGCGCACGACGTGGGCGTCGAGGATGGCGGTGCCGGCGTTGATGGCGACGTTGTCGTCGCAGTGGGCGTCGATGATCGCGACGAAGCGCGACTCGGCGTCGTCCCAGTGCATGTAGCGCTGCGAGACCTCGCCCGCGAGGTACTTCATCGTCGCGGTCTGGTCGCTGTCGGGCCGCGCCTGCACGAAGCGGTCGTAGGCCTGCTGCAGCGCCAGCAGCATCTCGGGGATCTCGAGCGCCTTGTCGAACGGCCCCGGCGCCCCCTTCTTGGGCATGTCGGGCACGACCAGGCGACCCGCGGTCTTCTCGCCGTCGATGTACGCCTCGTAGGCCAGCACCGCGCCGGTGGCCGCGTCCTCCTGCAGGCGGTTGTCGAGGTTGCTGTCGCGGACCTCGCTGTACTGCTTGGCGGCCGCGAGCAGCTGACCGGAGTAGAACAACGACTCGGCGAAGTTGAAGCGGTACTCGTACGAGCTCGGCGTGTCGGGGAAGCGCTCGAGGTAGGCCTCGTAGGCCTTGGCCGCGATGGCGTACTCGGCCTCGGCCTTGGGATCACCGGCCGAGCGCAGCGCCTGCGCGCGCGCGTGGTGATCGATCGCGGTGTGGACCAGCGCCTCCTCGGCCAGCTTGAGCGCCGCCTCGACGGCGTCGGGGTCGTTCTCGTTGGCGTAGAACCACTTGGTGCCGCGCAGGTAGTTGGTCGCGAGCTTGTCGCGGGCGGCCGTGGCCGCGCCCTTGTCCTGCAACGCGTTGTGGGCCTGCAGGATCCGCATCTGGATCTGCGGCGCCGCGGCGGCCAGCGGCCAGCGATCGAGCGTGGTCTGCCAGATCTCGATGGCGCGGCCGTACTCGGTCTGCAGCGCCAGCAGGTCGCCGAGCGCAGCATAGATCTCGGGGACGTGCTTCTCCTTGCCGCGGGCCTTGTAGTCGCGGTCGAGGCGCGCGAGGCCGTGCAGGCGATCGCGGTTGCCGTCGGAGTCCCAGTCGTCCTCGACGTAGACCTTGGCGATGTACTTGACCGCGTCGTCGCGCAGCGCGATCGCGCCGCCGGGCTCGTCGTCGTCCTTGTGCGCGTCGGCGTAGCGCACGAACTCGTCGAGCCGCTTGGCCGCGTCGGCGAAGTCGCGCCGCAGGTACAGCGTCCACGCCAGGCGGATGAGCGCCTCGTCGTAGAGATCGGCCTCGGGATTGGCGGTGACCTTGGCGTAGGCCTCGAGCGCGGCGTCGAGCTCGTCGAGGTCGTAGTGGACCTCGCCGATGCGCAGCCACGACTCGTCGGTGTACTTGCTCTTGTCGTTGTAGGGCACGCACTCGGCGTAGTCGCCGGCGCGGTAGCTGCCGCTGTCGACGACGTTGGTGCCGTCGGCCGCGGGCGGCGAGAAGCGATTGGCGCAGGCGAGCGCGAGGTAGCTCTGCCGGCTCTGATCGAACTCCTCCTCGTCGTAGAGCAGCGTGCCCATCATGTACAGCGACGCGTCGGCGAGGTGGAACCGCGGGAACCGCAGCACCACGTCGCGGTACAGCGCGATCGCGGGCTCGTACTCGGGCACCGGCGACGGCGGTGGCGTCGCGTTGGGGTCGGTCTCGAGTCGCGCCTGGTAGGCCTCGAGCTCCTGCTGGAACGCCTCCTCGGCCCGCTGCAGCCGCTCGGTGCCGGCTTCGAAGTGCAGCTCCGCGAGGCGGAACATGATCTCCGGCGTCCACGCGGGATCGTTGGGGTGCAGCTTGAGGAAGTCCTCGTAGCGCGCGACCGCGGCCGCACGCAGCTTGCGTGCGGAGGCCTGCCGGTCCTTGATCTGCTTGTCGTACGAGTTCTCGAGCGCGCGACGGCCGGTGACGCCGGTGACGATCAGCGTCTGGCCGACGGTGTGGGCCATCGCCGCGTGTGCGGCCTCGTAGCGCGCCGCGAGCTCCTCCATCTCGTCGAGTGCCTTGGCCTCGCGCTCGTCGGTGGGACGGCGGGGCAGCGGCGCGGTCAGGCGACTGGGATCGGTGGGCTTGGGCGCGACCTCGAGCGGACGACCGGAGCCGGGCTCGCCGGGCACACCGGTGGGCTCGCGCGACTCGCCCAGCCGCGGCTTCTTCTCGCCGCCGGCGCCGGCGCGCGGCAACGCCGACGCGGCGGAAGGCAGCAGCGCCGCGGTGGCCAACAGCGCGAGCAGCGGTCGACGGCGGCTCATTCGACGTCCTCCAGGCCCATCTCGACCGCGCGATCGATCTCGCGGAGCTCGCGATCGCGTTCGACCTCGAGCCGGTGGATCTCGTCGGTCTCGGCCTCCTTCATCGCCCACGCGACGTCGAGCAGGCCGACCTCGGAGCGCAGCACCAGCGAGCTCAGCTCGGTCACGACGTCCGCGTACGACGCCGCGAGCACGTCGGCGACCAGGACCTTGGCGTTGGTCTTGGTGCCGGTCAGCTCGGCCAGGTAGGCGTCGAGGTTGGCGCGCTCCTGCGTCAGCACCGTGACCGCGCCCTCGAGCCGCTTGCCGGCGGTGCGATCGAGCTCGACGCGGGCCTTCTCCGCGCGACCGTGCAGCGACTGCGCGCGCTGCCACAGCGCGCCGACCTCGGCCGAGACGCCGCCCTTGGTCAGCCCCGCGTACATGCCCCCGAGGTACTGGCGGTAGCCGACCACGGCCTTGGACTTGGCCTCGCGCAGCGGGTCCTCGTAGCGCAGCGCCGCCTGGGCGCTGGCGATGCGCTCGCGCAGCGCCGCGACCTGGGCCTCGTGCAACGCGAGCTCGTCGCGACGCGCCGCGGCCTCCTTGAGGAAGCCCTGGTGGTCGATCTTCTGCTCCTTGCGCGTCTCCTCGTAGTAGCGCTCGGTCGCGACCAGCTCGGCGCGCATCGAGCTCACGAACAGATCGAGCTTGTGCGCCTGCTCGGCCAGGCGCTGCAGCCGCGCGACCGCGCGACGCTGGTGATCGGTGCGCTCGCCCAGCGGGCGATCGACCTTGTCGCGCAGCGCCACGCGCTTGCGCTCGGCGCCGCCGAGATCGCGATCGCCGGCGAGCCGGCGGATCAGCGCTTCCTCGACCGCGAGCAGGTCGTCGTCGACGTTGTCGAGACCGGCTGCGTGCGCGGCGAGATCGTTGAACAGCCGCGCCTTGTCCTTGGCCCGCACTGCCTCCTCCATGCGGGCCAGCAGCGCGCGCGTGTCGGCCAGCTCGCGCTCGAGCGCGCCGACCTCCTGCGCCAGCGACTCCGCCTGCACCGCCCGCGGCAGCGAGCGCGCGACCGCGACCGCGCCGATCGGCAGCACCGCCGCGAGGCTGAAGTGTTCCATGTCCTCGCCGATCACGGCCGCGAAGTACTCGGTCGCGTCGCCCTTGGCCGAGAGCTTGCGCCCCAGCTGCGTCGCCAGGCGATCGAACTCGCGGCGCAGGCCCAGGAACTCGGCCTCGGCGCCCTTGTAGTCGCGCTGCTGCACGCGGATCTTGCCGCGCAGCTGCTTGATCTCCGGCACGATGGTCGAGTCGGGGTCGTAGATCAGCAGCAGGTCGAGCGCCTGCACCGACTGGTCGAACCGCTCCGCACGCAGCAGCGTCCACGCGGTCTCGTACATGGCCTCGGCGAAGAACGGCGAGTCGCGGCCGATGTGGCGATAGGCCCGCACCGCGTCGTCGGTGGCGTCGGCGTCGTGGTGGACGCGGCCCAGCGCCATCCAGGCCAGCTCGACGATCTGGCGGTCGCGCGGCTCGCCGGGCCGCACCTTGGTGATGCGGGCGAAGCGATCGACCGCGTCCTCGAGCTCGCCCTTGGCCAGCGCCGCCGAGGCCGCGACGTACGACGCGCGCACGCGCCAGCTCGCGTCGGGGCCACCCTTCGAGATCGGGATGTCCAGGGGCGAGAGCGCGTCGAGCTCGGCGATGGCCTCGGCGTGGCGACCGGTGAGGTACAGCCAGCGACCGTAGGCGTAGCGCAGCTCGGCCTCGCGCGCGTCGGCGGGAAAGCTCGCGGCCCACTTCGCCAGCCGTGCGACGTTGCCGTCGTCGAGCACGCCGCGCGGCGGCACGGCGCGCACGTCGACGCCGACCGCCTGCAGGCGTGCGCGCACCTCGGGGGTCGCGGCGACGCCGGGCTTGCGCGCGAAGCCGGACTCGCGCCGCGGGATCGCGAGGTCGAACAGCCGCGCGACCGATCGCTGGTGGAAGCGCTTGGCGTCGGGACGCGCGTCGCCGAGGTTCTGCGAGAACAGCTCCGCGGCCCAGCGCGGCATGTCCATGTGCACCAGCGCGTCGCCCAGGAAGTACACCGCCTGCGCGCCGGCCTGCGACCCGGGGTGGTTCTCGACCAGATCGAGGAACTTGATCGCAGCGCCCTCGGCATCGCCCTCGGCCAGCAGCAGCTGGCCCGCGACCAGTCGCCGCGCCAGCTCGACCTCCTTGGGCTTGGGATCCTTGGCCGCGGCGCGCTCGGCCGCGACGACGTTCTGCTCGGCCTCGCGCAGCTGCGTCGCGAGATCGCCGAGCTTCACGTCGCGGTCCTTGGCGTGCGCGCCGGCGCCGGCGAAGACCAGCACCAGCGTCGCGATCGCGCCCGCGGCTGCCGCAGTGCGGCGCACCGACGGCTACTCCCCTTCCTTGGCGCGGCGCGTCCGCGTCTGCGGCATCGGCCGACCCGCCGCATCGAGCGGCAGCTCCTGCCACGACACGCTGGGGCGGTCGCGCATCTCGGTGGTCATGTTGCCGCGCTCGAAGCCCACGCTGGTCAGCTTGACCGCGCCGTTCTCGGGCGCGGTGAAGCTGTGCGAGCTGCGAGAATCGAAGGTGTAGCCCGACAGGTACGCGAACACGCCGTAGCCGTGGCCCTTGTACGTCAGCTCGATGGTGACGTTGTGCGGACCCGGCGGCAGGTTGCCGTCGTAGATCACGACCTCGTCCTCCGAGTCGAGCCCGCCGGACTCGTCGGAGCGCGCGTAGATCTGCGCGCCGTCCATGATGTAGACCATCTTGACCAGGCGGAAGCCGGAGCCCATCAGGTTGCGGTGCGCGATCACGACGCGCGAGCCCGCCATCACGCCTTTGAGCACCGTCTCGCGCAGCAGCGCGAGCCGAGCCTTGCTGCGGAAGATCTTGTCCTTGAGGTCATCGACCTCGACCTGCAGTCCGTCGATGCGATCGCCGTAGACCTCGCTCTGTCGCTGCGCGCCGGCATCGGCGACGGGCTCGGCGGGCCGCGGCGTGGTCGCAGGCTTGGCTGCCGCCGCGGGCTTGGCCGGCGCGCTCGCGGGCTTCGCGGGCGCGGCCGCGGGCTTGGCCGGCGTGGCGGTGGTGGTCGGCTTGATCGGCGCGGGTGCAGCGGGTGCGCTGGCCTTGGGCTTGGCGGTCGCCGGTGGTGGTGGTGGTGGTGCAGCGGTGGACAGCCGCGCGGTCGCGAACACGAGCGCGAGCGCGATCACCGAGCCGCACCAGCGCAGCACCGCGATCATCCGACGCCCACGCCCATCACCCCACTGCTTCGATCGACCCGACACGCCGCGCGTACGCACGCTCATCAAGGTACCAAGGCGAACGTTGCTGCACCACCTGCGCGGGTGGAGCCCTGCATCGGCTGCCGAGGACGTGGGGACCCGCGCGCCCGCGGGGCCCGCCGATGCGGTGGGCGGGCACGCGGCGCCTGCGGCGTCGGGAGCAGTGGAGCGCGCGGGGGCCATCGTTGTCCTTCCCTTGTCCGAGCCAGGTCGCGTTCGCCAGCGGCGTGGCCGATTTCGGGGCGCCACGGTGGTGCCGTGGGAACCGAGCGGCCCCCTCGAGGGGCCATGGCCGCTCGGAGTCCTTTCCGCGGCGCGGGCCGAGCCAACGCCTCGACGATCCTCCTTTACAAGCCCGAGCGCCCCGCGCGATGGGCCGCGACCGGGCCCATCGCCGGCCGCCGCGACGGTGCGCTATCGTGCGGTCGTGACCGCCGAGACCGAGTACATGGGCACGGGCCGCGCGAAGGTCTGGACCTACCTCATCGTCGCAGGGCTGCTCATCGTCGGGGTGCTGGTGGCGAACTTCGCGCTGTCGAACCCCGAGCTCGCGTCCAAGGGCGTCGATGCGTTCCTGGGCATGCCGCCGTGGGGCTTCCCTGCGGTGGCCGCAGCGGTGGGCCTGGTCATCTACCTGCTGGGACTCAAGCTCGAGACCGACTGGCCCGAGGCGCTGGGCGCGTTGCTCGTCGCCGGCGCGATCGCGTCGGGCGAGTTCCTGCTGGGTTGGAAGCGCTTCGAGCTCGGCGGGCTGGTGGTGGTGCCGTACCTGATCCCGCTGGTCGTCTTCCTCGTGATGATGGGCTACTCCGTGCTGCGCTCGAAGTAGCCGCGCGCGTCAGTCGAACTCGATCACGGTGCGGATCGAGGTGCCCGCGTGCATGAGGTCGAAGGCCTCGTTGATGCGCGCCAGCGGCAGCTTGTGCGTGATGAGCTCGTCGATCTGGATCCGTCCGTCCATGTACCAATCGACGATCTTGGGCACGTCGGTGCGACCGCGCGCGCCGCCGAACGCGGTGCCCTTCCACACTCGACCCGTCACGAGCTGGAACGGACGGGTCGAGATCTCCTTGCCGGCCCCGGCGACGCCGATGATGATGCTCTGGCCCCAACCGCGGTGGCAGCACTCGAGCGCCTGGCGCATGAGCGTCACGTCGCCGACGCACTCGAAGCTGTAGTCGGCGCCGCCGCCGGTGAGCTCGACCAGGTGCGCGACGAGATCTCCCTTGATCGCCCGCGGGTCGACGAAGTGGGTCATGCCGAACCGACGCCCCAGGGCCTCGCGCGCGGGGTTGATGTCCACGCCGACGATCATGTTCGCCGCGGCCATGCGCGCGCCCTGGATCACGTTGAGACCGATGCCGCCCAGGCCGAACACGACCACGTTGGCGCCGGCCTCGACGTCGGCGGTGAAGAGCACCGCGCCGATGCCGGTGGTGACGCCGCAACCGATGTAGCAGATCTTGTCGAACGGCGCGTCCTTGCGGACCTTCGCGACCGCGATCTCGGGCAGCACGGTGTGGTGCGCGAAGCTCGAGCAGCCCATGTAGTGGTGGATCGGCTTGCCGTCGATCGAGAAGCGCGAGGTGCCGTCGGGCATCAGGCCCTTGCCCTGCGTCGCACGGATCGCCGTGCACAGGTTGGTCTTGCGGCTCAGGCACGACTTGCACGCGCGACACTCGGGCGTGTACAGCAAGATGACGTGATCGCCGGGCACGACCGAGGTCACGCCCGCGCCGACCTCGACGACCACGCCCGCGCCCTCGTGACCGAAGATCGCCGGGAACAGCCCCTCGGGATCGGCGCCCGAGCGCGTGAACTCGTCGGTGTGGCACACGCCGGTGGCGCGGACCTCGACCATGACCTCGCCGGGCCGCGGGCCCTGCACATCGACGTCCACGATCGAAAGTGGTTCTCCGGCGGCGAACGCCACGGCTGCGCGGGTCTTCATGGTCCCGGCAGGGTACCGCAGCGCCGCGGGCCCGCGGCCGCGCGTCAGCGCACCATGACGATGCGCCGCCACAGCGCTTCGAGCACGGCGTCGACGCCCTGCCCGCTGCTCGCGCAGATCGGGAACAGCGGGATCTGCCGCGCGCGCAGGGCCTCGCGCAGCGCGGCCACGCGCGCGTGGCCCTCGTCGTCCTCGAGCAGGTCCATCTTGTTGAGCGCGACCACCCGCGGCTTGCCGGCGAACACCGGCCCGTACTGCGCGAGCTCGGCCTCGAGCACGTCGAGGTCGTCGAGCAGGTCGCGCTCGGGATCGGGATCGGGCGCGAGCAGGTGCAGCAGCACGCGCGTGCGCTCGAGGTGTCGCAGGAACTGCAAGCCCAGACCGCGGCCCTCGCTGGCGCCGCGGATCAACCCCGGCACGTCGGCGATGACCATCTGCCGCGACTCGCCCAGCGAGACCACGCCCAGCTGCGGCACCAGGGTCGTGAACGGGTAGTCGGCGATCTTCGGGCGCGCGCGCGAGACCTTCGCGATGAAGGTCGACTTGCCGACGTTGGGGAAGCCGACGATGCCGACGTCGGCGAGCAGCTTCAGCTCGAGTCGGACCGCGCGCTGCTCCCCCGCGGTGCCGGGCTCGGCGCGCTCGGGCGCCTGGTTGGTCGAGGTGCGAAAGTGGATGTTGCCGCGACCACCCCGGCCGCCGCGCGCGACCACGAGGCGCTGGCCGGCTTCGGCGAGATCGCCCAGCACGGTGCCGCCGCGCTCGGGCGCCGGCGCGCCGGCGTCGTCGTCGATCGCGATCGCGTCGTCGTCGTCGTCGTCGGGTTCCGCTGCGTCGTCGAGCGCGTCGTCGAACGCCTCGTCTTCGCCGTCGTACGCGTCGGACTCGTCGCGCGCCGCGACGTGCTCGCCGTCGCGCTCGAGGTAGACCACCGTGCCGACGGGCACGCGCACCACGAGGTCCTCGCCGCCTTTGCCGTTCTTGTCGCGCGTGCCGCCGCCCTGGCCGCTCTCGGCCACCAGCAAGCGGCGGTAGCGGAGATCCAGCAACGTCGTGAGGTGCGGATCGGCGACGAACACGACGTCGCCGCCGTCGCCACCATCACCGCCGGCCGGGCCGCCCTTGGGCACGAATTTCTCGCGTCGCCACGCCACCGCGCCGTCGCCACCGCGACCGGCCCGCACGTGCACGCGCACGAGATCGACGAACTTCATGATCCAGGCCCCAGGCCCGCGCCCGGGCGCAGCCGCGGATCACTCCGCGGCCGCAGCGGCCACGGCGTCGACGGCGACGAACGAGGTGCGCTCGCGGCCGCGCTTGTAGAAGCGAACGTGGCCCTGGACCAACGCGAACAGCGTGAAGTCCTTGCCACGGCCGACGCCGGGTCCGGGCTTCACGGTCTCGCCGACCTGACGCACCAGGATGTTGCCGGGCTGCACCAGCTCGCCGCCGAACCGCTTGACGCCGCGGAACTGCGCCTTGCTGTCGCGGCCGTTCTTGATCGAGCCCTGTCCCTTTTTGTGTGCCATGGAATCGTTCCCTCGCAGACCCGCGCGCGGCGGGCTCGTGGCGCCGACCCGAACCGAAGGTTCAGGCCGAGATCGCCTCGATCTTGATCTCGGTGTAGAGCTGACGATGACCGCGCTTGCGCCGGTAGTTCTTCCGGCGGCGGAACTTGTAGACGATGACCTTGGGGTGCTTGCCCTGCGCCGTGATCACACCGGTGACCTTCGCACCGGCGACCTTCGGCGTGCCCACGCGGGCCTCGGCACCGCGTCCCACGAGCAGCACGTCACTGAACTCGATCGTGCTGCCCACGTCACCCGCGAGCTTCTCCACGCGCACGACGGCGCCGGGCTCGATGCGGTACTGCTTGCCGCCGGTACGGACGACGGCTTGATCGAAGTTCGACATGACCTTTGATCCTTCTTGAGCGACCGAGCGAAGAGTGAGTCGGCCGCGCGGGCACCGAGCGAGGTCGGCGGGGCCGCCGGCTCGGGAGTGCGAAGCATATGGATCCGAGGCCCGGGGTCAAGCGGGCCGCACACGAGCCCCGAGGGTCCGCGCGCCGCGGCGGCGGGCCTGGCTGCGCCGACCTCGCAAACGTGCGCCCAGGAGCACCAACAGGCCCAACGGCGCCAGGGTCGAGCCCGGGCCGGCAGGGCCGGCCGTGCAGGCGCAACCGCGCTCCGCGGGTCCGCCATCGTCGCCGGTGGCGCCCGGACCGTCGCTGCCGCCGGTCCCGTCGGTGCCGCCGTCGGTGTCGCCACCGGAGGCCGAGCCACCGTCGGCCGAGCCGCCATCGGCCGAGGCCGAGGCCGACCCGCCGTCGGCGGTGCCGTCGGCCACACCGCTGGTCGCGGAGCCGCCGGCGACCGTGATCGTCACCATGTCCGAGGTCACGTGACCGAACTGATCGTGGACCTCGATGCCGAGCTCGTAGGTCCCGGGCTCGAGGCCGTCGAGGTTCACCGCGGCGCGGTACATGTCGTCGACCTCGCGATCGTAGTCGACCTGATCGTAGATGACCTCGCCGTCCTTGCTGAACACGAACTTCCAGCCGTAGCCGCCGTAGTTGTCGTCGACCACCGCACGGAAGTCGACCGCGCCGCCGTTTTCGATCTCGGCACCGTCGGACGGCGAGACGATCTCGGCCGTCGGCGCCTCCATGTCGGGCTCGTTGCCGCCGAAGATCCACGACATCTCTTCGAAGTCGTTCTGCTGCAGGCTGCCCTCGCCGCAGAACATCTCGTGCGTCAGCTGGCAGCCGGCCGAGTTGGGCCCCTGGCACTGCGACTCGCACAGGCCCGCGCAGCCGTCGCGGAAGCTGCCGTCACCGCCGGCGCAGTACGACATCACGGAGTTGCAGTCGAAGGTGTGATCGAGGCCGTAGGCGTGGCCGGCCTCCTGGCTGGCGGTGTTGGCCATCTGCACCGCGGAGAAGCTCGAGAACGCGTACACCACGTGGCGCTGGCCCAGCGCGCCGCAGTCGGCACCCGGCGCGACGCCGCCGGCGGGCGAGTCGATGTTGGTGTCGCTCCAGTCGCCGCCCATCATCTCCATCGTGTACGGCGCGACGTTGCCCGGCCGCGTCTCGTACACCACCGTCACACCGAACGGCGCGAAGTCGGCCTGCACGCCCTGCGCGATCGAGACCGCCTTCTGCTCGCCCTGATCCCACACCGGATACGCGCCGGCCTTCGCCAGCTGCGAGGTGTTCTCCGCGGAGTTGTCGGTGCCGGACTTGAGCTCGCCGCCGTTGAAGTTCAAAAACAGCGTGTGCTTGCGCGGGTACTCGTTGCCGGGGATGTCTTCGACCGCGAAGATCGTCTCGGGCTCGACCTGCAGCGAGCCGTCGTCGATCTCGCGCGGCACCACCATGCTGCCGCGTTGCACCCAACCATCGGGCAAGCCGGTGCGCGGGTTCTCGCCGTCGGCGTCCGCGGGCTCCTGTCCGGCGGCCACGCGATCGAGCCGCGACAGATCGGGCTGTTCGACCGGCGCCGAGACGAGCTTGCCCTGGCCTGCCAGCAGCGCGCGCACGTCGAGGGTCTTGATCCGCGACGGGGCGCCGTGATCGGCCGGCAGGTACGGGTGATACCCGGCGGACTCGCGCGCAAGCGCCGTCGCGGCAGGCAGCAGGGGCAGGAAGGCCAGGGCGAAGGCGGTACGTCGCATCGGTGCAGGCCAAAGCTAATCCAAACATTCCTGGCGTGGGGGCCGACCGGCTGTCGCACCCGCCCGCGCACTCGTGGGGTTCCTCTCGGCCCGGCGCGCCGCAGCGGCGAAACCCCCGCCAGCCGCGGACGCCCGACGCGACGGCCCCGACCGCAGCCGACCGGCACGTCGGGCAGGCCGCCGAGCGTGGTGTCGATTCGAGCGTGCGACTCGCTGCAGCGGCGCTCGGCGAAGACGACGAGCGCGGTGTGCCGCGCGAGCGCGAAGCGAGCTCGTGCTCCTCTCGCCCGACTCTCGCCGTCGATGCAGCCGACGTGCTGATCGTCGAAGCGGACGATGCCGTGCGAGGGCGGGCCCCGCAGCGGTGCGCTCGCGATCCGCCGCGCGCGCCCCGACCCCGGAGTTCGACGAAAACTTCGCCGCTGGCGGGCAATCCACTACGAACCGACGGGTGAACATCCGCGCCCTCGTCCCTGCCCGCCTCGCGTTGGCCCTGCTCGGATCGGTCGTCGCCAGCGGCTGCGCCGGGCTCGGCCCCGGACCCCGCGCACCCGGTTCGCAGGGCACGACGACCGAGGTCGCACCGACGCACGTCGACGCGACGCCCTACACGCTCGAGGAGCGCGAGCGCATCGCCGCGGTCGATCCGTGGGTGCTGGCCGCGGCGACGCGCTGGCAGCTCGACGCCGATCTGGTGCGCGCGGTGATCTGGGTCGAGAGCCGCTTCCAGCCCCGTGCGAAGAGCCCGGCGGGCGCGCGCGGCTTGATGCAGCTGATGCCCGCGACCGCCAGCGGCCTCGCCCAACAGCTGCGTTGGACGCGGCCCAATCCCTACGATCCCGAGTTCAACATCCACGCCGGCAGCTACTACCTGCACGAGCTGCTCGCACGCTACGACGGCGACGTGACGCTCGCGCTCGCGGCCTACAACGCCGGACCCGGCAACGTCGACGACTGGCGCGCCGGCGGATTGCCGCCGCGCAGCCTCGAGTACGTGCAGCTGGTGCTCGACGCCAAGGCGCGCTTCGAGGCCGCGTGGCACGGCCCCGATCGGCCACAGGCCGCGCCGCCGACGACGGTCGCCAAGGCGACCGTGCGACCGCAGCTGGTGATCCCCGAGCCACCGACGCATCGCCGCACGGCCGCCGACGGCACGCCGATCCGCTACGACCTCGACCGCGTCGAGAGCGACTACCAGCCGCGCGTCGAGGACCCGCCGATGGGCGAGACGCCGCTGCCGGTCGAGGTGCCCCCGACGACGAGGCGTTTGCGCGAGCCCGAGCCGGAGCCGCCGCAGTTCGGCCGCGGCGTGCTGCCGTCGGTCGCGGACTGAGCGCCTGTCCGCGGATGCTCACGGGCTCTGGGCGCGAAGCGACCGCAGGGGTCCCGTGACCGGCTTCGCCGGGTCCCAAAAACTGAACTTGACGTCGGTTTCACTTCGATCCACAACCACGCCGTGGCCGACGGTTCCGCCGCGCGCGTGCGCGTGCCCTCGCAGGATCGCGCGGTGCGGACCCGTGCCGCGCTGCTGCGCGCGGCGCAGCACGAGTTCTCGACGCGGGGCTACGCCGCAACCACGGCCAAGACCATCGCCGCGCGGGCGGACGTCGCGACCGGCAGCTTCTATCAGTACTTCGTCAGCAAGGACGCGCTGCTGCGGGAGCTCGCGCAGCAGCGCCAGACCGAGCTCACCGAGCGCACGCTGGCGCTGCTCGAGGCCGCGCCGCCCGCGGACGCGCGCTCGCTGCCGGCGCTGGCGCGCGCACGCATGGGCGAGGTCGTGCAGCTGGTCATCGACGCGCACCGCGAGGATCCCGGCCTGCACGCGGTCTTGACCGAGCGCCGCCACGCCGACCCCGAGCTCGACGCGCTCACGCGCAGCGGCGAGCACACCCTGGTCGATCGTACCGCGCGGCTGCTGCAGCGCTGGGGTACCCCCGGCGATCGCCGCGCGACCGCGTTCGTGCTCTTCGGCATGCTCGAGGGCTCGGTCCACGCCCACGTGCTCGGCGAGCCCGCGGTCGACGACGCCCGCTTCGTCGCCGCGCTGGTCGACGCGCTGCTGCGCGTGGCCCTGCCCACGCTCGCGATCGCAGCCCCCACCCGTTCCCGCGGCCGCGCGGCCGCAAGGAGATCCTGATGGCACTGGTCACGCTCAACCACGAGTGGTCGCAACTGATGACGAAGTACGCGGCCGATCACCGCAACCCCGTCAACCAGGCCTGCCACACCGTCGGCATCCCGCTCATCGCCGCGTCGCTGCCGGTCGGCGCGACCGTGGTCGGCCTGCCGCTGGCCGCGGCGATGTTCACCGTCGGCTGGACCTTCCAGTTCGTCGGCCACGCGTTCGAGCGCAAGAAGCCCTCGTTCGTCGACGACCGCCGGCAGCTGCTGGTCGGCCTGCTGTGGTGGACGCGCAAAGTCGGCCTGCGCCTGGTCGAGACGCAGGCGCCCGCGGCCTGACGCGGGCGCCGACCAGCCCGGCTCAGGGCATCGCGCGCCACAGCGCGACGTGGCCGCCGCTGCCGTCGCTGAACGCGGCGGCGATGTCGAGCGCGCCGTCACCGTCGATGTCGCCGACCGCGACCGAGCGCGCCGGACCGCCGACGTCGAGCTGCACCGGCGCGCCGGGCATGCCGGTGCCGTCGTTGATGTAGACGTTGATCCGCGACAGCGAGCTCGAGCTGACCAGCAGATCCGGGTAGTCGTCGCCGTTGAGATCCGTGATCAGGGGCCGGTGCGCGCCGTCGTAGAGCACCTCGACCGGCGCGTCGAAGCTGCCGTCGTCGTTGCCGAACGCGACCGTGAAGTTGCCCTCCATGCACGTGGTCACGATGTCGGTCTGGCCGTCCGAATCGAGGTCGCCGGTGGCGGCGAAGCGGGCACCGAAGCCGAGCCCGCCGCAGGCGTCGTAGGTGCCGGCGTCGGTGAAGCCGCCTTGGTTGTTGCCGCGGAACAGCTCGCCGTTGCTGCCGTACTGGTTGAGCACGATGACGTCGGCGACGTTGTCGACGTCGTAGAGGAACTCGGTCACGGTCACACCCGAGCTGCCCTCGGTGATGCCGCCGATGCCGCTGGGCGAGGTGAAGGCCCAGCCGCTGCCGGGGTTCACGCCCGGCGCGTAGGTGTTGTTGTAGGCGCCACTGAAGACCACGTCGAGCGGGCCGCCGTTGTCGTTGAGGATGCCGAGATCGTTGTGATCGAGGCAGCCGCCGAACGGCGCGACGTCGGAGTCGTTGCGGTCGAAGGTGCCGCTGCCGTCGTTGACCAGCGACACGATGGTGTCGCCCGCGGTCACCAGGTCGATGTCGCCGTCGCCTTCGCCGTCGGCGGCCTGGATGCGGCAGGAGTTGTCGGCCACGGTCTCGCTCTGCAGGTTGCCGAGCCCGCCGACGCCGTCGTTGAAGAGGATGCTGACGGTGGACGCGCTGATGTTGAGCGTGGCGATGTCGACGCCGCCGCCGTCGAAGTCGGCCAGCACCAGGTCGGTGGCGCCGTTGCCGACGTCGAACACGTCGGCGGGGTCGTCGACGCAGAACTCGCCGAGGTCGACGTGGCCGTCGCCGCACGCCGGCGGCGCGTCGCCGCTGCTGCTGTCGCTGGGGCCGGTCGCGCTCGGATCGGTGGGATCGGTGCTGCCGGTGGGGTCGGTGGTGACCGTGGTGCTCGCGGTCGTGCTGGCGGTGGTGCTGGCGGTCGTGCTCGCGGTCGTGCTCGGCGAGGTCTCGCTCGTGGTCACGGTGTCGTCGGTGCCGCTGCCGCTGCCGCCGGTCGAGCCGCTGCCGTCACTGCCTTGACCGATCGGCGGCGGCTGGTTGTAGCAGGCGAGCAACCCGGCGAACGAGACGAGGACGACGGAACGCATGGCAAGCTTCGACCTTCCACGCGCGCATCGAAGGCGCGCGTCGCGAGAGATCGTCACGATAGCACGCCGGGGCGACGCCGGGCCCGCCGGCGCACCGGGGCGAGCGCCGCTGGGGGCCGCCCCGCGCCGGCGCGCGCGGGCCCACGTGGGCCGCGCGCTAGTTCACGCCCGCGCGGCCGGTCTTGGTCAGGAAATCCTCGAACGAGCCCGGGAAGAAGTCGCAACCCCGATCGCCGCGCAGCTCGAGCACGCACGTGGCCACGTCCTGGACCATGTACTGGTCGTGGCTGACGAACACCAGCGTGCCCTCGTACTTCTGCAGCGCCTCGGTCAGCGCGCGGATGGACTCGAGGTCGAGGTGGTTGGTGGGCTCGTCGAGGATCAGCAGGTTGTCGCGCGTCAGCGTCAGCTTGCTCATCAGCAGCCGCGCGGTCTCGCCACCGGAGAGCGCCTTGACCGGCTTGTCGGCGTCCTCCGAGGGGAACAGCATGCGCCCCAGCAGGCCGCGGATCTCCTGCACCGAGGCCTTCTCGTCCCACTGGTACAGCCACTCGAACGCGGTCTTGGCGTCCTGCTTGCTGACGCCCTCTTCGTGGTGCTGCGGCATGTAGCCGATCGAGACCTCGTGCCCCGGCGCGATGCGGCCGCGGTCGGCCTCGAGCTGCTTGGCGAGGATGCGACACAGCGTGGTCTTGCCGATGCCGTTGGGTCCGACGATGGCGAGCTTCTCGCCGCGCGTGAGCGTGAACGAGATGTCCTTGAGCACGCTGCGGCCGTCGAAGGACTTGCCCAGCTTCTCGACCTCGAGCGCGAGCTTGCCGCTGGGCTTGCGCACCTCGAAGCGGATGAACGGCCGCTGGATGTTCGAGCGCTTGAGATCGACCATGTCGATCTTGTCGATCGCGCGGCGGCGTGACTGCGCCTGGCTGGCCTTCTTGGCGTTGGCGCCGAAGCGGCGGATGAAGTCCTGCAGCTCGAGGATCTTCTTCTGCTTGCTGGCGTTGCCCTTCTCCGCCTGGGTGCGAAACTCGATCTTCTGCTGCAGCATCTCGTCGTACGCGCCGGGGTAGACGATGATGTTCTCGTAGTCGACGTCGGCGGTGTGGGTGCAGACCTCGTTGAGGAAGTGGCGATCGTGCGAGATCACCACCAGCACGCCCTTGTACTCGCGCAGGAACGACTCGAGCCAGCGGATGGAGTCGATGTCGAGGTGGTTGGTGGGCTCGTCGAGCAGCAGGATGTCGGGGCTGCCGAACAGCGCCTGCGCCAGCAACACGCGCAGGCGCATGCCGCTGTCGAGTCGCGTGAGCGGCTGCTCGTGCAGCGCCGGCGCGATGCCCAGACCGGTGAGCAGCCGCTCGGCCTCGGTCTCGGCGCTGTAGCCGTCCTCTTCGCCGATCGCGACCTCGATCTCGGCCAGCTTCATGCCGTCGTCGTCGGTCATGGCGTCGCCCTTGGCCAGCAGCGTCTCCTTCTGCTGCAGCGCCTGCCACAGGCGGCGGTTGCCCATGATGACGATGTCGCGGAGGCGATCGTGCTCGTGACGGTAGTGATCCTGGTGGAGCATCGACAGGCGACTGCGGGCCGGTCGCGTCACGCTGCCGTTGTCGGGCTCGAGCTCGCCCGCGAGGATCTTCATGAACGTCGACTTGCCGGCACCGTTGGCGCCGGTGAGGCCGTAGCGGTTGCCGGGATCGAAGGTCGTGGTGACGTCCTCGAACAGCCGCTTGCCGCCGTAGGTCTTCGAAACGTTGGTGACGGTGAGCATGGCGTTCGTTCCCCGCGGCGGCGGCCGCAAACCGGCCACGCCGCCGGCGTGTGTAGACAAGACCCGACGCTTTCGCCAGCCCCGCGGGCTTGCTCGCGGCGCGGCCCCGGTTGCGCGAGCGCACGCGCGGCCGCCGGCGCGCTCGCGCGCCGCGAAAGCGCTGCGCCGTCGCCGACGGTGGCGCGCCGCGCCGCGGCCCGATGCCGTCGGCGACGAGCAGGCCATGCACCATGCGACGAGCGGCTCCGGCCCGCGGCCGACACTCCGACGCGGCGCCGCGATCGCGCTGGCGGCCGTCGCCG
>JAIBBS010000086.1 GCA_019694555.1 Nannocystaceae bacterium | reverse complement strand
CGCGTCAGCGCGCCGCGGCCTCGAGCCACGCGTCTTCCTGCGCCCACATCGCGTCGACGCGCGCCTCCATGCGCTCGTGGATCGCCTCCGCCGACGGGTCGTCGTCGTCTGTGAATTCCTCCACCGGCAGGCCCAGCGAGGCGATCCAGTCGAGCGTGTCGAGTCCGGCGTCGGCCTTGCGCGCGAGGTCGGCGAGCATGAGCGACAGCAGCTTGTAGTGCCCGCCGTAGAGCGACTCGAGCGGACGCAGCGGCGCGCCCTCGGTGGTCCACAGCTCGAGCGTGTCCTCGAGCGCGAGCAAGGCACCGCTGGGATCCTCGGCCATCCAGGGCATGAGCTCGGCGACCAGCGTGCGGACGTTGGGTTTGCTCAGCACCTGCAAGCCACCGCCGGCGGCGTAGCGGCTCGCGAACGCCGGCGGCAGCGCGACCGCACGCACCGCGGCGCGGCTGCCGTGTCGCTCCCAGATCGGCGAGACCAGCAGACCCTCGCGCGCCAGCTCGCGCGCGAGCGCGAGGTTGGTCTCGACGATGCGCGCAGCCTCGGCCGCGATCACCGAGGCCGCCGGCAGCAGGTACGCCATGGGCAGTCCCAGCAGCGTGCGCGCGTCCTCGGCGTTGGGGCGATCCATCGCGCGCATCGTAGCCAGCGCGGCGCGGTGGATCCAGCGCGCGGGTGCTTCAGCCGGTGAGCGTCAGCACCTCGGCCGCCGCGGCATACCAGTACGGATCGTCCCAGTTGCCGCTGCGATCGCGCAGCCCCTGTTCCCACTGCGTCTCGAGCTTGCCGTCGGGCGTGACGCTCGCGCGGCTGACGCGACAGAACAGCTGGCCGAAGTGGTGATCGCCGTTGCCGAAGCCGGCCGCGAACGCGCGCAGACCCACCACCGGCTCGCCGCGCCGCGCGGCGGGCAACCCGATGCGCTCGATCGGTCGCTGCGGCCCGCTGCCGACGGCGGTCGGCGGCGTGCCGAGCGGGTCTTCCTTGCTGTCGATCACGTACGCGCGGTTCGGCCCGACCTGCGCCACCTCGGCCGGCGCGGCCATGTGCACCAAGGTCGACTCGACCACGCCGGCATAGCCGTCGTCCCAGTTGCCCGACGAGTCGCGCAGCCCGAGCATCGCGTGCGCCAAGCGAAGCCACTGGTTGCCCACGTGCCGCATCTGCCAGTGCGCCGCGACGTGCATGCGCAACACGTGGTGGTCGCCACTGGTGTAGCCGATCTGGAACCCGGACAGGAACACCGCCGTGGCCCCGGTCTGCATGTCCCAGCTGTGACTGAGGTCGTCCGCGACGTACTTGGGACCCTTGGTGCCGGCGGGCGCATCGATCGCGATCGCGCTCGCGAGCACCACTGCGGACGACGGCGCGACCACGATGTCGACCTCGACGTTGCCGGAGTACGCGTCGTCCCACTCACCGCTCGCGTCGCGCAGCCCCGCCTCGACGTACAACTCGGCACGACCGGCGGCGTCGGGTGCGGACACCCGTGTGTGGATCGCGAGCTGGCGCAGGTGGTGGTCGCCGCCGTCGTAGCCCACGTCGAACCCGCGCAGCACGGTGAAGACCGACTCGTTGGGCTGCAGCTGCAGGCCGTCGACGGGTTTGCGCAGGACCGCGGGCCCGCCCTTGACGCCGCGGAATCCGGAGTTGTGGTGCAGCACTCGGAACATGGCCTCGACTCCTTCTCGACGCCACGATGGCAGCGCATCGCGGCGCGCGGTGTCAACCGGGATCGTCCGCATGCGTGCGCGCGTGCAGGCGTGCCCGTTCGATCACTGCCGCACGAGCGTCGCGCCTCGCGTCAGCGCGTCGTGCCCCGTGTCGGGCGGCAGCGTCAGCAGCAAGCCCAACGAGTGCCCTGCGCCGGCGGCCTCGCCCGGCTTGCGGAAGGCTTCGACCGCGCGCACGCGCACGCGCAGCGGCGGGGCCGTGCCGGCGACGAGCAGCTCGTCGCCGACCTCGACGATGCCCGCGGCGAGCGTGCCGATCACGACCGGACCCTCGGCGCTGGGAAGGACGTCCTCGATGGTGAACGCGACCGCGTTCGCGTTGGGCAGCTGCGGCGCCTCGGCGGCAGGCGGCTGCGTCGCGGTGGTCGCAGGCGGCTGCGTCGCGGTGGTCGCAGCCGGCTGTGCCGACGGCGTCGCGGAGCTCGGCGCCAGGCCGCGCGCGCACGACAGCGCGAGCACGGCGATGGCCGCCGCACACGCGCTGGACACGGCTGAACGCGGCTGCACCACGGGGCAGCCTACCCCGACGGGCCGCAGCGTCAACCGCCGGGGTCACGGGCGCGCACGGTCGCGCGCCGCGACGCGACGCGAGTAGGATCCAGCCATGATCGCCGTCCAGCTCGGTGCGTCGTCGCGCACTGCGTGGCTGCTCCTGGTCAGCTTCGGTGTGAGCGCGCTGATCTTCGGCGCACTGTGGCTCGCGGGCGGCGACTGGGTCGCGGCCGGCTTCTGTGGACTCGCGGTGATCGGCGCGGCGCGTGCGGGCCTGTTGCTGGTGCGTCGCGCCAGGATGCAGTCCGCCGCGGGCGTGACCGCGCGCGGCCGCACGTTCGTGCGCACGCCCGACGCGCAGCTGTTCGTCGCGTTCGCGCACCTCTCCCGCGGCGCGAGCGTGCGCGACGGTGTCATCGTCATCGCCCCCGGCTCCGCTGGGTTCATCCCGATGACGCCCTGGCGACCCCTGTGGCTGGTGGCGCTGAAAGGCCTGTTCGTCACGCGCTTTCGCTTCGTCGATCTCGGTGTCGATCGATCGGCGCACGCCGACCTCGATGCGGCGCTGCGCGAGCTGGTGCAGCAGCGCGAGGGCACCTTGGTCGACGACGCGTGGACGTATGCCCGCGGGCCCCGCTGGCTGACACCACCGGGCGGCGGCATGATCCTGTGGATCGAGCGTGCGCCGCCCGACGCAGTGCTGGCACGCTGGCGCCCGGCACCGCCGCCGTCGCTCGAGCGCTACCGCTGGATCCGCAACCGCGTGCTCGCGGCGGCGGCGGTGATCGTCGTCGTGTTCACGCTCGCCGGCGTCGCGGCATGGCGCGGCACCGGCGATGTGGACTATCTCGTGGCCGCGCTGAGCTACGGCGTGATCATCGCGGGCGCTGCGATCGCGGGCGTCGTGCTCGCCGGTCGGCGGCTTGCGATCGAGCACCCGCGCGCACGTTCGTGACGCGAGCGCGCGTTCACGGCAGCGGCGGCGCGGGCTCGAACGCGACCAGCTCGACGTCGAAGATGAGCGTGCCCGCGGGCAAGCCCGGCTTGCCCTGATACGCCAGCGCCTCGGGGATCCACACCCGTCGGCGCTCGCCGACCACCATCGTGCCGACGAGCTCGCCCCAGCCGCGGATGACGTGCTCGGCCTGGAACTCGACCGGTTCGCCGCGGTCGTAGCTGTTGTCGAACATCGCGAGGTCGGACGCGGTCCAGCCGACGTAGTGCGCGCGGATGCGGGCGCCGGGGCCGGGGTGCTCGCTGCCGCTGCCCGGCGCGAGCACGACCCACGCGAGCCCGCTGTCGGAGTGTTCGGCGCTGCGCGGTGGTGTCTGCGTGGGTGTGTCCGCCGCGTCGCCGCGGGGACCGTCGGCGGCCACCGTGACGCGCTGCGCGGTGGCCGGCGCCGGCGCGTGCGTCTGCGGTGCGCTCGGGCCGCGCGCGCACGCGGCAGCGAACACCAAGGTGAGGCAAGGGCGGGCGAGGGAACGAGACGACATGCTCACCGCCGATGTCGCGGCGCGAGCATTTCCTTGCGCGCCGCGAGAAATCGTCCGACGGTTGCAAGGACCGGCCGCGTCGACGACATGGGCGAGTGACCGTCGTCCGGTCGGCATGCCCGCAGACCCCAGCGAGCCGCGCGACCCCGGCGAACGGGGCCATCCAGGGATCCTGACGCCGGGAGTGTTCGCCGCGTGCTTCCGCAGCGCCACGCCGGCGTTGTGGTGCATCGCCGCGGCGGTGCTCGGCGAGCGCGACCACGCCGAGGACGTGCTGCAGGAGGCCGCGATGATCGGACTCGACAAGCGCGCCAGCTTCGTGCCCGGCACCAGCTTCGCCGCGTGGATGGGACAGATCGTGCGCTTCACGGCGCTCAACCACCGGCGCAAGCGACAGCGCCGCGCGTCGACCGAGACCGGCCCGATCACCGGTGAGGTCGCGGCCCCCGCGACCGCCATCGACGTGGTGTTCGACGCGCGCGTGATCGCAGCCTTGTCCACGCTCGGCGAGACCGCGCGCGCGTGCCTGCTGCTCAAGACGGTGATCGAGCTCGACTACGCCGAGATCGCCGAGACGCTCGGCATCCCGCCCGGCACCGCGATGAGCCACGTGCATCGGGCGCGCGCCCAGCTGCGCGCGTTGCTGGGCGACGATGCGACCCTCGCAAAGGAGCCGCCATGAACGACGACGATCGGATCGAGGCCTCGCTCCGACGTGCGTTCGCGCCGCCGGATCTGACCGCACTGCACCGGCGCGTCGCCGAGGCGGCCGCGCGCGCCGAGGCGTCGGCGCCGACGCGATCGTCGACGCCGTGGATCGCTGCGGCGGCCTTCGCCGCGGCCGCGGCCGCGGTGCTGCTGCTGCTGCGCCGCGACGACGCGGTGCCGCAGGTCCCGGATGTCGCCCAGGTGCAGCACGTCGCGCCCGATCCCGGGCGCTCGGTCGGCCTGCGCCTGGCGCAGCTGCACGCGCACGCTCCCGCGCTGCCGACACGCACCGACGGTGCGTGCCTGGCCGAGCCGCCACCGGCGCCCGGCGCCTGCGTCGGCGACGGCCCGCGGTTCGATCCCGGCGACGAGCTCGAGCCGCTGGGCGAGTGCGGCGGGCCCGGCGGGCCCGCATGCGATCGCGCGACGATCCCGACGCCGCGTCTGATCCACGTGCGCGACCGCAGCGGCGCCGAGCTGCTCGTGTGCATCGCACCGCTGCAGGCGGATCCGCGGCCGAGCCTGCCCGACGACGCGGGCCTGAGCATCTTCCGCCGCGAGCTGGGCGGCTTCGTCGCCTACGAGATCACGCCGCTGTCGGAGCCGCTGGCGCTCGCGCGGCTCGTGCCGTGACACTGTTCAGTTCTCGATCGAGGTGACGGTGTCACCCTCGAAGTGCACGATGAAGGTGTCGAAGCGGTTCTTCCAGTAGCGCCACTGCGGTGACGCAAGATCCGGCGTCGCGTGCGGCGGCGGATAGCCGATGGCCTTGATCACGCCGTTCTTGGTCATGCCCGCCGCCACGCGACCCGCGGCGATGCCCTCGCGGTCGGCCGCGCCCAGCGAGCTGCCGGCGTCGCACGACTCGCCGAAGTAGCGCGCGAGGTGGGTCTGCACGCCCTCGGTCATGAACTCGTTGCGGAACGCGTAGCGATACTCGATGCCATGGGCGACGAACCGCAGGTGCTCGCTGTCGAGCGCCACGATCTGCACCTGCGTGCAGATCGGGATCAGGCCGGTCTGCTGGTAGTTGATCGAGTACAGCAGCTTCTTGGAGGTGTCGGGGTGCAGGTTCGTGAGCACGAACAGCGTCTTGCCGATCCACGGATGCGCCTGGGTCTGGCTCGGTGCGTCCCCACCTCCACCGCCGGGCGGTCGCGCGCCGCCTTGGCCGTCGCACGCGGCGAGCAGGGCCAGGCACGGGGCCAGCGCGACGGCGGCGAGCAAGTTGCGGCGGCACGACATGCCCGAAACTGTAGCGCCGCGGGCACGTCGGCGCAGCGCGGCCGCGTGCGACCGCGTGCGCCGAATCTGCGGGCTACGGGTCGACCAGGCGACCCATGAAGAGGATCGCGCCGCTGGTCGTGTCGCGGACCAGGAACAGGAACGGGTGATCCATGACGAACGGCACCGGCTCGTCGGTCGGTGCGGCACTGCCCGCGCGCATCGACACCGCGGTCGCGGCCGCGGCCTCGGTGCCGGCCTCGTCGACCGCGATGAAGGCCTTGTGGTACGCGTCCGAGATCACCAGCTGCGCCGACGCGGGCGCCATGCCGGTGAAGTCGGCCTTGGAGGCATCGAAGGGCACGTGCAAGCCCAACGTCTCCAGCGTGGTGCGCAGCCGCAGCGGCTCGCCCGGCTCGATGCGGAAGCGCGGCATGGTCAGCGCGACGCGTGCCGACGAGGTCGCGCCGTCGATCCACTTCGTCAACGCCTCGGGCGTCAGCGCGGCCTCGGCCGCGGCCAGGCCCTTCGCGTCGTCGGGCAACACGATGACCATCGAGTAGCCGCCGCCGTCGTAGCCCAGCTCGAGCACGCGGGCCTTGGCCTCCGGCGCCGCACCGAGCCGGAAGTGCTCCGTCTTGTTCATGAACTTCACGGTCTCGTCGCCGGCGCTGCCATGGAACTTGCCCTCCTGGCTCTGGAACTCGTCGAAGGGCTCGGCCCACTTGGCCTTGAAG
This sequence comes from Nannocystaceae bacterium, assembly GCA_019694555.1. Lineage (GTDB taxonomy): Bacteria > Myxococcota_A > Polyangia > Nannocystales > Nannocystaceae > Xiheibacterium. Next base: position 27,535 of record JAIBBS010000086.1, on the reverse strand, counting down.
TAGATCGCGTTCACCAGGACCATGCGCGTGTCGGCCGTGACGCCGCCCTCGGGGATGAGGTCCTTGATCTTCTCCTTGGTCTTGGTCGACACCCAGTCGTTGATGTGCACGCGCGCGGGCTCGAAGCCGTTGACGAAGTCGACCGGTTCCAGCGGCGCGCCGAAGACCTTCTGACCCAGCTCGAGGTAGGCGGGTTCGAAGGTCACGCTCTTTTCGCCGAAGAGCCGGTTGGCGACGTCGAGCTCGAGCCCGCCGCTGGCCGCGTCCCAGCGCGCGAGCATGCCGCCCATGCCCGCGTGCAGATCCGCGGACTCGCCGAAGTGGAACACCTTGGCGAGCTCGCTCGCGGTCTCGCCCTTGGCACCGGCGTGCGTCATCGCGAACGCGACCACGATGCTGGCGGGCGAGACGAACAGGTTGCCCGGCGACGCACCGAGGGTCTTGTGCAGATCGACCGCGAACGCGTTGATGCTGTTCGCGACGGCCTTCTGCGCCTCGGCGGAGACCTCCGGCGGCGGGCCGGGCGGGGGCTCGGGCGGCGTGGGCGTGTCGGCCTTGGCGTCGGTCTTCGCGTCGGCCTTCGCGTCGGTCTTGGCGTCGGTCTTGGTGTCGGGACCGGGCCGCTTGGCGTCCGCGAGCTTGCCATCGGTCTTGGCCGGGGTCTTCGCGTCGGACTTGCCCGCGTCCTTGGTGCTGGACCCGGGGCAACCGGCGAGGGTCAACGCGAGGGCACAGGAGATCGGTCGTCGGATCATCACGATGGCGGCCGTTGTAGCACGAGCCTCAGCGACTCGGTACGCGCAGCCCCACGCGAAGGATCTCGATTCCCGGTGGTGCGCACGGCAGCTGGAGCGTGGACAGGCCCGCGACCATGCACTGCGCCCACTGCATCGCTGCGATCTCGCGGAAGTCACCGTCGATGCGCACGTCGTCGATGCGGCCGCCCGGCGTCAGCGTCAGCGACAGCGTCGCGTCGAGGGGCGATGGTGGCGGCAGGGTCTGGGCACACCGCGCGGCGGCGGGTGAGCCCCGCAGCCGTTCGATCCATGGTTCGGTGCCGGGTTGGCGCTGCACGAACGCGAGATCACCGCTGCCGAAACCACCGTCGTCGACGGCGTCGAGTCGCAACCGACGTTCGCGCGAGCCCTTGCCGAAGCGAGCGTTGGACATCACGTCGCACAGGCACCGCGCGGCCGCTGGCGTGGCGTCCGGAGAGCTCGACGTCGCGGCGCACCGCGACGTGCGGCCGCTGGCGTCGACCTGCAGCCGCAGCTCCCACCACAGGCCGATCAGCGGATCCGCGACCGCGCACGGCGTCGCCATCTCCTCGAGGCCGTCGAACATCACGTCGAGTGTCTCGAAGGTGGTGGTGGGTGCCCACGCGCCGATGGTGCCCGGCGTCTCGAAGCGCATCGGTGGCACGTGGCTGGTGCCGCCGATGCCGAGCCCGCCGAACCCGGTGGCCTGATCGCCCAGGGTCGCGACCGCGGCGATCCACGACGACGCGCGTTCGGGCCGTTTCACCGGGGCGCTCGTCAGGTACTGCGGGTTCTCGCCGGTCACGTCGACCACCACCGTCAGCGCACAACCATCGAGGCAGCCGGCCTCGATCGTGACGCGGGGATTGCTCGGGAAGTCGCGCAGGTGGATCTCGTCACGCGACGGGGGCGTGACGCACTGGAGGTCGCCCTCGAGCGCGAGCCGACCGGCCTGCGCCGCGTCCTCGATGCGCTCGAGTCGTTCGAGTGGCACCAGCGTGACGCCACGTCGCGCGAGCAGCTTGGCGACCGCGCGGCGCAGCGCCTGCTTCTCGTCGTCGTACAACACCACGCTGGTGCCCGCGGACAGGTGCATGTCCTGCGGCCACTGCAGCAGTGCGGCCGAGCTGGGCACGTCGGTCGGGACCACTGCGACCGCCAGCTCGGGCGCCCGCGTCGGCGGCGTCGCGAACGGCTCCGCGTGCAGTGGCGCCGTCGCGATCGGCTCGGGTGGTGTCTGCGATTGCGTCGCGGCCGGCGGCGCCGTCGTCGTCGATCGCGGCACGCCGTCCGGGCCGGGCGCAGCGCGGGGATGGCACGCCGCGAAGCACCCGACCAGGGCGAGACACGCTGTGCGCATGGATCGAGCCGCCATCGTCAGCCGTTGCGCTCGAAGTACACGAAGTCGATCAGGAACGTGGCTGCCAGGCACAGTGCGTGGACCTCGGGTGCCACGCCCGGGGACAGCTCGACGGTGAAGTTGTCCGCGGTCGAGAACATCTCCTTGCCCAGGCCGCTCCAGTGCTTCTTGATGAAGCCGACCTCCTGCTCTCCCACCAGCACGCGGAAGGTCCACGGGCGGAAGAACGGGCCGTGCAGCGTCGCGATCTCGCGGCCCTGCGCGTCCTCGAGCGTGAACTTGCGCGCGAACCATGCCCAGCGCTGACGGATGGCGCCGATCAGCGTGCCGGTGCCGTCGGACACCTGCGCGCGCGAGAAGAAGAACGTGAACGGCCGGTACATCGACAGCGCGAGGTCGCCGGCCTGGTCCCGGACCTCGAGCGTGAACGGACGCTTGGCCGCGAGGAACCCGCGCAACAGGAAGCCCGAGACGCCCGACGACAGCTCGCCGGCATGCAGCGCGAGGCCGGTGTTCGGGTCGGTGATCTCGTAGCGGTTGCGGGTCTGCCAGCCGGTGAGGATCTCGCCCCACTCCTTGCGCTGTTGGACCATGAGGGCGCTGCTGCGCGCGAGCACCGGCAGGACGGGGGCCATCGCGACGGATGCTACCAGGCGATTGCGCTGGAATCTCGCCCGGGATTGTCGTTGGCTAGGGCCGCGGCCGCGGCCGCGTTCTCGCCATGACCCCCGCAATCGTCGTGCAGAAGTATGGAGGCTCGTCGGTCGCCGACGCCGATCGCATCCGCAAGGTCGCCGAGCGCGTCGTCGGGACCAAGGCCAAGGGCTACCGCGTGGTCGTGGTGGTCTCGGCCATGGGCAAGACCACCGATCAGTTGCTCGCGCGCGCGCGCGAGATCTCGGCCTCGCCCTCGCGGCGCGAGCTCGACATGCTGTTGTCGTGCGGCGAGCGGGCCAGCATGGCGCTGCTGTCCATGGCGATCCAGGAGCTCGGCCACGAGGCCATCTCGCTCACCGGATCGCAGTCGGGCATCTTGACCAACGATCGCCACTCGGGCGCGCGCATCCTCGAGGTGCGACCGTTTCGCGTCGAGGACGAGCTCGAGCGCGGACGCATCGTCATCGTCGCCGGCTTCCAGGGCGTCTCGTACAAGCGCGAGGTCACCACGCTGGGCCGCGGTGGTTCCGACACCACCGCGGTCGCGTTGGCCGGGGCCCTGGGCGCCGAGTACTGCGAGATCTGTTCCGACGTCGACGGCGTCTACACCGGCGATCCGCGGGTGGTCGACTCCACGCAGCTGATCGAGGCCATCTCGCACGACGCGATGCTGGAGCTGACCTCGCACGGTGCCAAGGTGCTGCACGCGGAGTCGGTCGAGTTCGCGCGGCGCAGCGGCGTGGCGCTGTACGCCCGCGCGAGCTTCAGCGAGGGCGCGGGCACCCGCGTCGATCGGGCCGAGAACGTCTCGACCGATCGCGCGCTGTCGGGTGTCACCGGCCAGCGCAACCTCGTGCGGCTGCGGGCCTTCGGTGGGCAGTCCATGGATCGCATGCTCGCGGCCGCGGCCGCGGCGTCGCTGCCGGTGCTGCACCTCGACGCCGATCACGAGATCGCCGATCTGTGGTTCGGCCTCGCCGACGTGCCCGACTGGCCCGACGTGCGCACGCGGCTGCTGGGCCAGGTCGAGATCGAGGAGAACTGCGGCGCGGTGTCGGTGGTCGGCGACTTCTTCGGTCGCAACGCCGCCGCGCTGTCGAAGACGCGCTCGGTCGCGGCCGGCATCGGCGTACCGATCAAGGCCATGGCGACCTCGCCGCTGCGCGCGACGTTGTTCTGCGCGGACGAGGACGTCGACCGGCTCACGGTCGCACTGCACCGCGCGTTCTTGCAGTGAGCGCGCGGTCGCGTCGTCAGAGTCGGCCGCCGAACGCCAGGCCGGCGCCGCGCCACAGCACCATCGGTCGCACGCCCCAGCTCGCGGTCGGCGTGGTCGCGAACGCCCCGCTGCGGTAGCGCTCGAGCGACTTCATCACCGGCGTGGGCTGCGTGATGATCATGACCTCGCCGACGGTGGCACCGACGGTGCCGACGCGCGCGCCCTGGACCTGACGGCCGAAGCCGACGCCCAGCGCGACGCCGACCGCAGCGTTGACCGCGATCGACAGCGCGTGCTGCCACAGCGCCTTGCCGCGACGTTCCCACTTCGCCGAGTGCACGAACGCGTGCTCGGCCGCGGCCAGCTGCGCGCACAGATCACCCTTCGCACCGCGCTTGCGCTGGCGCCTGCGCTCGATGAGCACGTGCGGAATGAAGATGGCGCGCTCACCCGCACCGATCGCGGCCTGCAGCGCGCCCATCCAGAAATCGGGCGCCTCCTCCGGATGGACGAACGGCGCGGCCGCGGCCTGCGCGACGGCGATGAGGCCCAGGCCCACGCCCCAGCCCAACGCCCACTGCCGCGAGGGTTTCGCCGCGGCGTCCATGCGACCGCGGATGAACGCGAGTCGCGCTTCGGCCCGCTGTTGCGCGAGCGCAGGCGCGTGGGGTGCGATCTCCGGATCGATCGGGCACGGCGCCGCCGCGGCAGCGCTGGCGGGTGCGACGGCGCCGAGCGTGAGCGCGAGGCCGAGGCAGAGGGATCGGGCTCGGGTCGAAGCCATGGCGCGGATGCTACCCGAGGCGGGCGCCGCGCGGGATCACGGCGTCGCGGGCGTGTGCACCGACGCCATCGCGTCTCGCACCGCGGCCGCGGCTCCCGGCACCGCCGGCCAGTAGGCCCCGTCCATCCGCCAGGTCGCGTCGAGCCGCAGTTGATACCGAACGATCACTTCGATGCCGTTGGGATACTCGAAGCGCTGCTGCACCGCGGGCCAGCCCCCCGCGTCCGCGGCCGTGAGCAGCTCGGGCTCGCCCTGCGCGGTCGCGCCGTCGAGGCTCGGCAGCGGCGACTCGGCGAAGCTCTCGAACGCGTCATCGAGCTCGTCGGGCGGCAGCGGTGCATGGGACGACGATGCCAGCATCACCGTGAGGGGATCGTGCAGCAGATCGCCGATCACGACCGCGGACTGCCCGTCCTCGGTGTGCAGCACCGGCGCCTGCAGGCCGCGCGGCACGGTGATGCTCGCGTCCACGCCCGGCAGTGCGATCGACTCCGTGCGATCGAGCTGGGTCAGCTGCCACGGACGCCCGATCACCCACGCGACCACCAGGCTCGCGAGCAGCAGTGCGGTCGAGATCACCGCCGGGATCATCAGGCGTCGCTCGGCGCGTCGCACGACCTCGGCGTCACCGTCGACGCCGCGCGTGAGCAGGCCCGTCGCGATCAGCGTTGCGCCCGCGAGGCCGCCGCCGAGGTGCGCGAACATGTCGATCTGCGGCATGAACGAGATCGCGACGTTGAGCACCGTGTTGACGATCGCGTTGCGGCGCAGCTGCGGCACGATCGAGTCCGGGATGAGCCCCGCGGGACGCCATGCCAGCGCGACGGTGGCCCCGAGCACGCCCCAGATCGCTCCGGACGCGCCGACGCTGAGCGCGGCGTCGGAGAACGCGGCGCTGGCGATGCCGCCGCCGAGCGCCGAGATCGCATACAGCAGCAGGAATCGTCGCCAACCCAGCAGGCGCTCGAGGAAGCCGCCGAGCCCGAACAGCACGTAGCCGTTGACCAGCAGGTGCAGCGGTCCGGCGTGCAGCCACGTCGCCGACAGCAATCGCCACGGCTCGTCGCGCAGGCTCGGCACGTTCGCGCCCATGCGCGCATGCAACGGCAGCAACTCGGTGCCACCCCACAGCGCCTCGAGCCCGAACACGACCGCGCACACCGCCAGCAGCGACACCGTCGCGGGCGGCCAGCCCTGCCGCGTGCGCGACACGAAGTCGATGGCCTCGCGCGCGCGCGCCTGGGCCTCGGGATCGATGGCCTCGAGCTGCGACGCCAGCGACTCCATCGTGATCGCCCGTGGCGTCTCGCGCTGGCCGACGGCGGTGAGCGCGAGGCCGGTGGGCGAGTCGAGCCGCGAGCGCGGCCCGGCCCACGCGGTGCCCTGCGCCGCGAGCGTGAACACCTGCACGACCCGCCGCATCATCACCGCCGGCTGCAACCGCGTGAGCACGTCGCGCTGCGCCGGCGTCGCGTCGACCAGCACGATCTTCACGTCGGCGTGGGGGTTGCGATCGACGAACAGACGCAGCCGCTCGCCCAGCTGCGGCTCGACCACCACCGTGGCGTCGACGACCGCGGCGAAGGTGCCGTCGCGCATCGCCAGCGTCGCGGCACCGTCGCGCAGCGCCATCAGCCTGGCGCCGGTGGGTTCGTCGATCAGCGTCTGGACGACGTCGCAGAAGCGCGCGCTGGGCACGGCCGCCCGAGCATAGCAGGGGCGGCCGCCCGCGCTGACGCGTGGCCGGGAGCGCGGGCGATCAGCCCGAAGGCACCACGCCGCCGCCGGCGGTGCTGAGCGCGAAGCCGGTCATGTCGCTGTACGTGTACGCGCCGGTCAGGCCGTTGTACGCGTCGACCTGGCCGGTCTGCGGATCCGCGCGGTAGGCGTTGTTGTTGGCGAAGCCCACGCCCCAGACGTAGCCGTAGAAGTCCACGCTGACGCCGTGGACGTACTCGGGCAGCTGCACCATCTCGTCCACCGCGAGGGTCTCGATGTTGAAGCCCAGCAGCGTGCCGCTGGGGTTGCTGTGCCAGATCAGCTGGTCGCCGTCGGTCATGCAGCCGCCGATGCCGCTGGTGCCGGTCGAGTCCCAGGTCGAGTCGTCGAGGTTGAAGCGCGAGACGCCACCGCCGCCGCACACCCACGGGCGGCCTTCGGAGTCGACCGTGATGCCGTAGCCGCCCGAGGGCGGCAGCGTGAACCCGAGCACCGAGTAGTCCTCGTGATCGACGCGGAAGATGCGACCGCCGCCGGTGTCGAGGCCCCAGAAGTTGCCGTCCGCGTCCGCGGCACCGCCGTAGACGAACGGGAACCCGCCGTCGAGCACGATGGTCTCCTCGATCTCGCCGGTGTCGCCGTTGAGCAGCAGCACGTCGCTGTCGCAGACGGTCCACAGCTTGGCGTCGATCCAGCTGCAGCTGGCCTCGTCGAACACGCCGCGGGTCCACGCGACCGGGCGGTTCGAGCCGCACGCCAGCGGCAGGTACCACGCCATGCAGTCCTCTTCGCCCCAGCCGAGCACGTCGCCCGAGCCGCTCGAGGTCTGGATGCCGGGGGTGCCGTTGTTGTCCTCGCAGTCGTCGACGTCGGCCCAGAACTTGGCCACGCCGCCGTTGCGGTTGGCGACCGCGACGTCGCCGTTGAGGTTCACCGAGGTGCGCGAGGGATCGCCACCGGACTGCTTCGCGAGGTAGCGGCCCTCCTCGACCATCGTCTGGGTGTCGATCTTCGAGACCGTGCCCTGCGCGGAATTCGAGATCCAGATGTACGAGAGGTCCGGGATGTTGCCGCCACCGCCGCCGCCTCCGCCCTCTTGGCCACCGCCGCCGCAGACCACCGGCGGCAGATCCGGCAGCTCACCGACATCGAAGATCACCGGCGGGGGGCCGCTCTCGTCGTGCTGACCGGTCTCCTGGCTGGCCGAGCCGTCCGCGGTGGTGCCGGTGCCGGCGGTGGTGCTGGCGGTCGCGCTCGCTCCGCCGCTGCTGCTGCCCGAGCCACCCTCGGCGCCGGTCAGGCTCGCGGAGCCGTCCCCGGAGCCCTCCGCCGAACCCGAGCCCTGCCCGCTGTCACCACCGCACGCGGACACGAACGCCAAGGAGAAACCGATCGCTAGGCAAGACTTCATCGCATCACCCCCCCCTGAATGCTTCTTCGGGGGCCGTCCCTTCGGAACTACCCGCCAGGACCGAAGGAGTTACACGCCATCGCGCCGCCAGGCAATGTGCAGATTTTCACGCACCGCGACGTTTCGCGCGCGGACAGGCCCGTCCCGGGCGCGGGAACTGCGGCTTGGCGGCGCCCGCGACCCGAGCCATCCTGGACGAGCGGAGATGGCGCGCGTCGAGATCGAGCCGGGCACGGTGCCGGCCCAATGGTGGCACCGGGAGTCCGACGGGCGGTTGCAGTGCGACCTGTGCCCGCGCGCCTGCACGCTGCAGGACGGCCAGCGCGGCTTCTGCTTCGTCCGCGAGCGCCACGGCGAACAGCTGGTGCTGACCAGCTACGGCCGCGCCTCGGGCTTCTGCGTCGACCCGATCGAGAAGAAGCCGCTCAACCATTTCTATCCCGGCTCGAGCGTGCTCTCGTTCGGCACCGCCGGCTGCAACCTGGGCTGTCGCTTCTGCCAGAACTGGGACATCTCGAAGGCGCGCCAGGCCGATCGCCTGACCGACCGTGCGATGCCCGAGGCCATCGCCGACGCGGCGGTGCGGGCGGGCGCGCGCTCGGTCGCGTTCACCTACAACGACCCGGTGATCTTCGCCGAGTACGCGATCGACACCGCGATCGCGTGCCACGAGCGCGACGTCGCGACGGTCGCGGTCACGGCCGGCTACATCGGCGAGGACGCACGCGAGGCGTTCTTCCGTCACGTCGACGCCGCCAACGTCGATCTCAAGGCCTTCACCGATCGCTTCTATCGCAAGCTGTGCTTCGCGGCGCTCGAGCCGGTCAAGCAGACGCTGGTGTGGCTGCGTCGCGAGACCGACGTGTGGCTCGAGGTCACGACGCTGCTCATCCCCGGCGAGAACGATTCCGAGGCCGAGGTCGACGCGCTGTGCGGGTGGTTCGTCGAGGCGCTGGGCCCCGACGTGCCGCTGCACTTCACCGCGTTCCATCCCGACTTCAAGCTCACCGGGCTCGCACGCACGCCGCCCGAGACCGTCGCGCGCGCGCGCCGGCAGGCGCTGCGCCACGGCCTGCACCACGTCTACACCGGCAACGTCCACGACGCGCAGGGGCAATCGAGCTACTGCAGCGGCTGCGGTGCGCAGGTGATCGAGCGCGACTGGTACGCGATCGGGAAGTGGTCGCTCGACGAACGCGGCGCGTGCTCGGCCTGCGGCACCACGCTGGCTGGCCGCTTCGACGCGCGGCCTGGCGCGTGGGGACGACAGCGGCTGCGCGTGCACATGGGCTGACGCGCGCGATCACAGTGGCGCGGGCGCGCCGGGGATCGGCATCGCGAAGCGGCGGAGGAAGCCGTCGCCGACCACGCACAGCGCCTGCAGATCCTCGTGGCAGAAGCACAGGTCGGTGAGGTCGCCGTCGAGCGGCAGCTCGCCCCACGCGGCGCCGTCGGGCGCGAACACCACGACTCCGCCCGCGGCGGCGACGTAGAGGTTGCCGTCGACGTCGACCTCGAGCCCGTCGGGCTCGGGCGCCTCGGCGAAGAACTCGCGCGCACCGGCCGGCAGGCCCTGGGCGTCGAGCGGGTAGCGATAGATGACCTCCTTGGTACGGTCGCTGACGTACAGCCACGTGTGATCGGGCGAGAGCGCGACGCCGTTGGGATCCTCGAGCGTGGCATCGACGAGCTGCACCAGCCCATCGCCCACGAGCACATAGACGCCCTGGAACGGCTGCGTCGCCGGTGTGCCGCCGAACCGCGGCTGCATGCCGTTGAGCGGGTCGGTGAAGTAGACCGGGCCGAGGCGGTGCCCCACCAGATCGGCAGGGCCGTTGAACGGCACGCCGTCGTAGTCGGTGGCCACGGCCTGCGAGTCGTACGACAGCGCGTAGATCGTCTTCTGGGTGTAGCTGGCTGCCAATTGGCGACCGAGGTCGTCGCTGGCGGAACCCGCTGGCCGCAGCGGGCTGGGCAGCTCCGGGTGCAGCTCGTAGCCGAGCCACGCGCCACCCTCGAGCGTCAACGTCACACTGTCGATGGCGTCGAGCTCGGCGTCGTGCCAGGCGATGGCGTTGCCGACCGGGCGCACGGCATCGAGGTGGCCGAACGCGCCGACGCCGTCGATGGCAGGAGCGCCGCCGAGGATGATGGCCGGTAGCTCCGCGACCGCATCGAGCGGATCGCTGCCGGGCGTGATCTCGCTGGGCGCGAGCAGCGGCGCGTAGGCCCGTCGCGAGGTGCACTCGGCCGCCGCCTCGAACACGGGCTGGCCGCCGGCGATGGCGGCGCTGAGGCAGTCGTCGTCGATCACGTCGAGCCAGCGCGCGTCGTCACCGGTCGAGCGGGCGCGGACCAGTGTCGTCGAGCGACCCGGTTGGGCGGGGCGCCAGCAGTCCTCGGGCAGCGAGACCTCGCCGCTCCAGCCGAACAGGCCGAAGACGCCGTCCTCGACGTCCGACGACTGCACGGTCGCGACCTCCTTCCATTGATCGACGCTGTCCGCGGGCCGGTGGCACTCGATCACGATCTCCTGCTCGGCGTGCAACACCCAGCCGGCCACGGTGAACGTCGCGGCGGTCGACGGCAGGTCCAGCACCTCGACGCCGGGCGCGGTCATGCAGCCGGGTAGACACAGCGGCAGCAGCCGCAGCACTCGCTCCCTCGCGGTGGTGTGCATCTCGAGCTGGCCGACGGCGTGCGAGCCGGGTGTGACAGCGCCGGGTTGCTCCCGCCTGCAACCCGCGCGACCCTGTCGCGTCCCCCCTTCGCCCATGCGCACGCCGTCCGTTTCGTTCGCCGCGGTCCTCGTCCCGCTCGCCTGCCAGGTGGGCGGCGACGGCGGCTTCCCCGGCGTGAGCGGCGGCGCGACCGTCACGGCGACGGTGACCGCGAGCTCGACCGTCGGCGGCGAGACGTCGTCGAGCACCGCGGGCAGCAGCGACGGCAGCAGCGCCGCGACCGAGGACGGCTCGGGCAGCGGCAGCAGCGGCGCACAGACCGAGGGCACGACCGCGGCCGACAGCAGCGGCGGCGGGAGCTCCGACGGTGGTTCGGGCACCAGCGCCGGCGGCACGCCGCTCGATCCGCAGCTCGACATCCCCGAGGGCGGTCGCATGTGCCAAAACCCCGGCGACCTGCAGGAGTGTCCCGGCATCGCGGTGTGCCGCTTCGCGACCGTGGAGTACGGCCTGTGCGAGAGCTGCGATGCCTGCGGCAACCTCGGCGCGCCGTGTGTCGAGGGCACCGACTGCGACATCCTGTTCGAGTGCTACGCGGGCTCGTGCACGAACTTCTGCACGCTGGGCACCTTCGAGTGCGGGCCGGTCGAGGCCTGCCTCGACATCGGCCATCCCACGCGCGGCGTGTGCGATCCGGCGGCGTGATCGCGCCGCGCTCGCGGGCTCAGCCGCGGCGCGTCACGGGCACACCGTGACGCAGCCGCCGTTGAGGCACGAGCCGTTGATGAAGCACGACACGTCGCAGGCCGAGCCGTTGGGGTCGTCGGTGCTGCAGTTGTTCGCGGCCTCGTTGCACGACTCCGAGCAATCGGTGTCGCCGTCGGGGCCGGGACACGGATCGGGCCCGCCGACGCAGGTGCCGTTGCTGCAGGTGTCGTTGTGCGTGCAGAACAACCCGTCCGCGCAGGCCGAGCCGTTGGGGTCGCTGGCGGTGCAGTTGTTGGTGGTCTCGTTGCACGACTCGCCGCAGTTGTTGTCGTTGTCGGGACCGGGGCAGGGGTTGCCGGTGCCGCCGCACACGCCGCCGGTGCAGGTGTCGGTCGCGGTGCAGAAGAGGCCGTCGTTGCAGCTCGAGCCGTTGGGGTCGTTGGTGGTGCAGTTGTTGGTGGCCTCGTTGCAGGACTCGGAGCAGTCGCTGTCGTTGTCGCCGACGTTGGCGGTGCAGGGGTTGCCGGTGCCGCCGCACACGCCGCCGGTGCAGGTGTCGGTCGCGGTGCAGAAGAGGCCGTCGTTGCAGCTCGAGCCGTTGGGGTCGTTGGTGGTGCAGTTGTTGGTGGCCTCGTTGCAGGACTCGGAGCAGTCGCTGTCGTTGTCGCCGACGTTGGCGGTGCAGGGGTTGCCGGTGCCGCCGCACACGCCCCCGGTGCAGGTATCGGTCACGGTGCAGAACAGGCCGTCGTTGCACGCCGAGCCGTTGGGATCGTTGCTGGTGCAGTTGTCTGCGGCCTCGTTGCAGTTCTCCGAACAGTCGCTGTCGTTGTCGCCGATCAGCGCGGCACAGGGGTTGCCGGTGCCGCCGCACACGCCGTTGGTGCAGGTGTCGGTCGCGGTGCAGAACGAGCCGTCGTTGCAGGCCGAGCCGTTGGGATCGTTGTTGATGCAGCTGTCGGTGCCCTCGTTGCAGCTCTCGGTGCAGTCGTTGTCGTTGTCGCCGACGTTGGCGGCGCAGGGGTTGCCACCGCCCTGGCAAGTGCCCGCGCCGTCGCACACGTCGCCGGTGGTGCAGAACAAGCCGTCGCTGCAGGCCGCGCCGTTGGCATCGTTGCCGGTGCAGCTGTCGGTGGCCTCGTTGCAGGTCTCGGCGCAGTTGCTGTCGCCGTCGGGGCCGGGGCAGGGGTCGCCACCGCCGACGCACGCGCCCAGGGCGTTGCAGGTGTCGTTGCTGGTACAGAACGCGCCGTCGTTGCACGCGACGCCGGGCGTGGCCTCGAGCTCGCACACGTGGGCGTTGCACGCGGCTTGATTGCACTGCGGGCCGCTGGGGCACTGGCCGTCGCTGTTGCACTCGACGCAGGTGCCGGCGCCGTCGCAGACCTGGCCGCCGTTGCTGCTGCAGTCGGTGTCGATCGGCAGGTCGGGATGATCCGGATTGCCGCCGTTGCAGACCTCGTCGGTGCAGTCGTTGCCGTCGTCGACCGGCACGTCGGTGTCGTCGGGCACCGCGACGATGTTGCCGTTGCCGTCGCACTGCAGCTGCTGGCAGTCGTGGTCGGTCTGGTCCGCCGCGGGCAGCGGTGTGCCGTCGGGCGTGTCGTCGACACCGCACTCGCCGTCGGTACAGGTGTACGTGCGGCAGAAGGTGTCGACGCCGCCGCAGTCGCCGGGATCGAGGCAACCGACGCAGCCGCCCTGGCCGTCGCACAGCCCCGCCAGGCACGGTGTGCCCGCGGGCACCGGATCGTTCGAGGGCACGCCGGCGTCGCAGCTGTCGACGGTGCACTCGAGGCCGTCGTCGGGCACGTCGGCGTCGTCGACGTTCGCGACCGTACCGCCGGCGCCGTCGCACACGACCACGTGGCAGTCGGCCGGCACCTGCATGCCGATCTCGGTGTCGGCGTCGGTGAAGACCTGGCCGCAGGTGTTGGCCTCGCAGGTGCGCATCTGGCAGTCGTCGTCGACCGGGAACTGATCGCAGTCGTCGGGGCTGATGCACTCGCTGCACGCGCCGTTGCCGTCGCACACGCCGACCTGGTTGCACGGCGTGCCGGCGGGGAAGTCGGGGTTCGACGGCACGCCGCCCATGCACAGATCGTCGGTGCACACGTTGCCGTCGTCGGGCACGTCGTTGTCGCTGTTGGTCGACTGCGAGATGCCGTTGATGCACAAGATCACCTGGCAGTCGCCGTCGGTCTGGCCGGTGGGCGCGGGCTGACCGTTGATCGCGTCGTGCGAGCAGAAGCCTGCGCCGCAGTGATCGGCGCTGCAGGGGTTGCCGTCGTCGCACTCCGCGTCGGAGCCACAGGGCTCGGCGGTGGTCGAGCCGCTGCTGGTGTCGCTGCTGCCGCCGCTGCTGCTGCCGCCGCTGCTGTCCGCTTGCCCGCTGCTCGAACCGCCCGAGCCGCCGCCGGAGCCGGAGTCTGCCGAGCCGCTGCCGGAGCCGCCGGCCGAGCTGCCGCCGGCGGTGCTGCTGCCCTCGGCGCTGCCGCTGGCGCTGGTGCTGGTGACGGCATCCCCGCCGCCGCACGCGGACGAGAGCGCCACCATCATCGCGGCGAGGGTCGTCTTCTGCAGGCCAAGCATGCGCATGACAGCGATGGTGACACGTGCGCGCGCGGCCAGTCCAGATCGGGCCGAGCTGGCGCACAATCGCGCCATGCTGCGCGGCAACCTCTACGACGATGGCGAGGCTCCGGAGATCGGCGAGAGCCACGTGACGCTGTGGCGTCGCGGTGTGGCCGCGGGGGCCCAGCTGCGGCTGGAGCACATCGTCAGCTCGGCGGCGCCGCCGGTCATGACGATGGATCAGGACGACGACGAGTGGGTCGCGCTGCTGGTGGGCACCGCGGTGCTCGAGGTCGCAGGTGAGCGCATCGAGCTCGCGCCCGGCGACTGGCTGCTGCTGCCCGCCCGCACGCCGCATCGTGTGATCGCGACCACGTCCGGAGCGCGCTGGCTCGCCGTCCACGTGGCCGATCCCGGGGGCAGCGCGAGGGTGCACGGCGGCGACGTATCCTCGGCGCCATGACCGACGCACCCTCGCCGCTCGCGACGCCGCTGCCGTGGAACCTCGTGGCCGAGGGCTACGCCCAGGACGTCATGCCGCTGTTCGAGGTCTTCGCCCGCGATGCGCTGGTGCGACTGGGCGGCGCGCAGGGACGCACGCTCGCCGACGTCGCGTGCGGACCGGGCACGCTGGCGCTGCTGGCCGCGCGGCAGGGCGCGACCGTGCGCGCGATCGACTTCTCGCCACCGATGATCGCGCTGTTGCGTGCGCGGGCGCAGGCCGAGTCGCTGACGGTCGCGGCCGAGGTCGGCGACGGCATGGCGTTGCCGTGGGCCGACGCGAGTGTCGACGCGGCGGCATCGATGTTCGGGCTGATGTTCTTCCCCGATCGCGATCGCGGCTTGCGCGAGCTGCTGCGGGTGCTGCGACCCGGCGGTCGTGCGGTCGTGACCAGCTGGGTGCCGGCGGCCCGGATCCCGCTGCTCGAGACGTTGTTCCGCTTGCTGGGTGAGCTCAGCGGCGCGCCCGCGTCCCCGCCGCGCGTGCTGCCGCTGACGACCGCGGCCGACTGCGCGCGCGAGATGTCGGCCGCGGGCTTCGTCGACGTCGAGGTCGCCGAGGTCAGCGCCAGCGATCGCGCGCCCACGACCGCGGCGCTGGTCGAATCGATGGTCCGCAGCAACGCCCCGGTCGCGCTGCTGCGCGAGCGCAGCGGTGCGGCGTGGCCGGCGATGCAGCAGCGGCTGTACGACGGCCTCGAGGCAGCGTTCGGGCCGGGGCCGCACACGCTGACGATGATCGCGAACGTGGCGACCGGCACACGCGCGTGAGCGCTGGGATCCGTCGATTCGGACGATCGCGCGGCACCGCTGGACGGGTGCGCGGCGGTCGTCGCCGCGAGTGCGGCCCACACTGACCGAAGGAGATTCGGTCCATGACGCGCAAAGACAAGCTCGCGGTGGTGCTCAACTTCTTCATGCCCGGCCTGGGCCACCTCGTCGCCGGGCTGCCGTCGATCTCGGCGCTGCTCATGATCGCGGGTGCGGTGGTGCTGACCTACGTCGAGCTGACGCTCGAGACGCTGGCGCCGCGGCTGCACGTGGTGATGTTCGTGGCCGTGTTCGCGCTCAACACCGGACTCGCGATCGATCTCGCGCGGCGGCTGCGGTCGTTGGCCGCCGCGCGAGCGTGAACGCCCGCGGCCCGGTCTCTGGAGAGGACGCTGGAGCCTCTCAGTTGCCTGCGGGACCCACGGTCACGCGCACCAGCTGATCGGGCGCGGGCCACACCCACACCGGGTCGTCGTCGGCGAAGCGGATGAGGCCGTTGCCCTCGTCGACGCCGTCGCCGTCGGCGTCCTGGCGCGGGAACTGATCGCGCCCGATCGCGCCGGCCTGGTTGGCCTCGGTGCCGGCCTCCCACGCGCGCACGCCGTCGGCGACGGCGAGCGCGAGTTGGGGGTCCGTCAGCGGATCGCCGGCGTCGTCGAACAACGCGATGCCGCCGGGGATCGTCGCGACGAAGGTGTCGTTGGACGGCACCACCATCGCGGCGAAGCTGAAGTTGAACGCGCCGGCGTCGGCATCGATGGTGAAGTTGGTGCTGTCGCCGGGCCCGAGCGCGCCGCCGATGAGGTCGCTCGCGACCACGCCGCCGTCGCCCTGCAGATCGCCGAGCATCGCGCTGCCGTCGGCGTCCTCGGCCAGGGCCTCGAGCGAGGGCGAAGCGGCCGCGCCCTCGTCGAACATGGACACGCTGCTGTCGTGCACCGCCCACACCATCGCCGCCAGCGCGCCGGGGAACGCGGTGCCACCGGAGGTGTTCTCGATCGTCACGTCGAACTGCCCGGGCATGCCGGCGTTCACGATCGTCACCTGCAAGAAGCCGCCCGCGAGGCTGCCCGCGAGATCGTTGTTGCCGTCGGACCACGGTGCGATCGTGCCGCCGAGCTCCTCACCTTGGTTGGGCACCAGCTGCTGCGTCTGCGTGTTCGCGCCGACGCCGGGCACCTCGTGGGCCTCGCTGCCGGCGTCCCACAGCACCAGCAGGCGCTGGAAGTCCTCCTCGATGTCGGCCAGCGATCGCGGCGTGCCGTCCTCGGCCGCCAGCGCGACACCGCCGGGCCACGGCGCAATGAAGGCGCAGTTGCTGTCCTGCACCATCGTCGCGAGCGTGACGAAGCGGGCCGTGCCCGCGCCGGCCTGCACCGTGAACTGGAAGCTGTCGCCGGGCTGCGCGACCGAGTCCACCACCGCGGAGTCGCCGACCCCGGTGGCACCGGCGAGCGTGGTCGCGAGCTCGGTCGGATCGCCGTCCTCGGCGAACGCCTCCAGGCCGGCGACGTCGGCGACGGTGCCGCCCACGGTGAAGAACTCGAAGGTCTCGTCGTGCTGCACCCACAGCAGCGGCGAGAGCGAACCGAACACGGTGCCGCGGCCGCTGTCGCCGATGTTGCTCACCGTGATGGTGAACAGACCCGGCGTCGCGATGTCCTCGGCGACGTCGACGTCGATGATCGCGCGCGGCTGCGGCAGCGCGCGCGTGGGCGACTCGAACAGCACCACCTGGCCGGACTCGTCCATGCCGGTGTTGCCGACGGTCTGGGTCTGCTGCTGGTACTGGCCCATGCCCGGGGCTTGGTTGAACTCGCTGCCGACCTGGTACAGCGCGAGCACGCTGCTGACGTCGCGCTCCTCCTGCGGCGTGCCGTTGTTGTGGAACAGCGACAGCCCCACCGGGCCGGTGCCGAGGACGATGTCGTTGGCGCCGCCCAGGCCGGTGAACAGCGACAGGCGGTTGCCCTGCTGCGCGGTGAACTCGAACTCGAGCATCTCGCCGGGTGCGAGCGGATCGGTGAGATCGGCCTGCACGACGGCATCGCGCGCGGACACCGAGGCCAGCAGCGTGGTGCCGTCGCCGTCCTCGGCCAGCGGTACCAGGCCGTCGCCGGGATCCGCTTGATCGAGACCCGAGAGCACCGGCGTGGAGCCGAGCCCGTGCTCGAGCCACAGCGCCGCGGAGATCGAGCTGGGCAACACCGAGGTGCCGGAGATGTTCTCGATGCGCACGAAGAAGTCGGCCGGGGTCCCGACCACGCCGCCGCTGCTGCTCGAGCCCGAGTCCGCGCCGGAGCTGCTGCTGCCGCCGGTGCTGCCGCTGGTGTCGGGGTCGGGCCCGCTCGAGCTGCCGCCGCCCGAGCTCGATCCGCCGCTGCTGTCGGCGGTCGTGGTCGCACTGCCGCCCGAGCTGCTCTCGCCGCTGCCGCTGGTTCCGCTGCTGCCACCGCTGGACACGTCGTCGCCGCCGCATCCCGCCGCCAAGCCCAGCACCACCGCCGCAGTCCATCGCCGTGACATCGTCATCGCGACGATGCTCGCCCGGGCATCGCAGCGATGCAAGTCGGGTGACACGCGTCGAGAACGACCGTTCGCGCTGTCGCGGTCGTGGGACGGCGCGCGCCGTCAGTGGGACTGCACGGCGATCGCGTCGTCGGACGCCGCCTCGGCCAGCCACTGCTGCGCGGCCGCGTCGTCGAGCAGGTGCGCGGCGAAGAACACCGCGACCCAGTCGGCACCACGCGCGCGGGTGGCTTCGATGTCGACGTAGCTGAACGGCTCGTGCGGCTCCACCTGGCGGGTGTCTTCGCCGCAACCGGGCGTGAAGTCCTCGGTCAACGCGCAGATGTCCGAGAACGACCAGTGACCCGCGTCGACGAACTCGACCAACCACGCGGGGCTGTTGGCGTCGGCGAAGTTGCTGCGGATCAGGCTGTTGCCGATCTCGAGGATGCTGTGGTCCTCCTGCGCCAGCAGCATCAGCAGTGGCACGTGGATGTCGGCCACCGCGACGCCGGGCAGCACCGGGTTCTCGACCGGCGCTGCGATCGCGACCGCGGCCTGCACGCGCGCGTCGGACTGCGCGACGAAGCCGGTGGTGACCGAGCCGAACGAGTGGCCCATGACGCCCAGCCGCGCGGTGTCGGCGAGGCCACGCACGCTCGCCGGCAGCGCGGCGTCGTCGGCCGCGAGCGCGTCGATGACCGCGACGACGTCGGCACCGCGCACCGGCAGGAACTCCGCGCTCACGCCCACGCTGGTGTTCGCGAGCCAGTCGTACAGCGTGTTGCCCTCGTGATCGGGCGCGGCGACGACGAAGCCCCAGCTCGCGAGGCGTTCGGCCAGCGACAGCCCCGAGATCCGCAGGCAGTTGGAGCAGTGCGAGAACACCACGGTCGGCCACGGCCCGGGCGCCGCGGCGGCGTCGCGCAGCGAGGCGCTCTGCTTGCGCGTGCACGGCTCGGGCGCGTCGGTGACCAGCGGCGCCAACGCATCGTGGCGCTCGCCCGCGGGCTCGAAGTCGACCAAGCTGTCGGGCTCGCCGCTGCTGCCCTCGGCCGCGGGGTACCAGAACTCGACGGTCGCGGTGCGGCCGTCGCCCAGCTGCAGCGGCGCGCTCGCGTGACCGACGGCATGGGGTCCGGGGCCCAGGCCGATCACGGTCGCGTCGCCGGTGGTGCCGCTGTCGGCGGTGCCCGTGCTCGATGCCGTGGTGGTCGCGCCGGTGCCGACGCTGGTGCCGTCGCCGCCGCCGGAGCTGGCCTCGCTCTCGCCGGTGTCCGCGGGCGCACTGCAGGCGAGGATCGACAGCGTGGGGATCAGGCGAGCGAGCGCGGGCAGACGCATGCTCGCCGATGCTAGCAGCCCGTGGTGAAGGAACACCGGGCGTATTTCTGCAGGGGACTCGCAGGACCGTGCGCGGTCGCGCGCAGGTTCGCGCGGTGCGTCGCCGCGGCGCCGGGGCCCGCTACACGCAGACTTCGAGCGCCGCGGGCAGCACGTCGATGGCGCGCGGGATCACGCGCTCGGCCTCGCCATCGATCATCACGTCGATCTCGTCGCTGACGTCGAACTCGATGGTCTTGTGCTTGCTCTCGCGCACGGCGGGGTTGAGCAGGTGCTTGCCGCTGAAGATCTTCGGGAACGTCGCGAGCAACGACAGGCGGCCCAGCGGGCCCACGCGGATGAAGTCGACCAGGCCGTCGGCGGTGTCGGCGTGCGGCGCCATCATCATCTTGCCGCCGGTGAAGCGGCTGTTGTTGAACGAGGCGAACACCATCTTGCCGCCGTCGGTCTCGCCGCCGTCGCAGCGCAGTGGGAACGGCCGGCTGCGCAGGCCCGCGACCGCGGTCACGACCGCGGCGACGTAACCGAACTCGCCCCAACTGCGGAACCGTCGCGCGCGCAGGCCGTTGACGTCGGCGACGAAGCCGATCGACAAGATGTTGATCCAGTGCATGATGCCGGCGCGGTGGTGCAGCCGCGCGACGTCGCACTCGCGCCAGCGACCCTCGAGCAGCGCGCCGATCGAGTGCTCCGCGCCCTGCTCGGTGAAGTCGCGCAGGAACGAGTTGCCGGTGCCCATCGGCAGAAAGCCCAGCCGGGGCTTGACCGCGCTGTCGGTGGCGGCCGGGAACAGGCCGTTGACGATCTCGAAGCCGGTGCCGTCGCCACCGACGGCGATGAAGCGGCGGCGGCCCTCGTGCCACGCCGCGCGCGCGATGGCCGAGGCCTCGCCGGGGCCGTGGGTCTGCGCGACGTCGACGGTCATGCCGCCCTGACGCAGGCGCTCGCACGCCGCGGGGAACTGCTTGCCGCAGCGGCCACCGCCGGCGGCCGGGTTCACGATCGCGAGCCAGGCGTCTTGGTCGGCCATGGTCGTCACTCCGCCAGCGGCACGATCGCCGCGTTGCGATCCCAGTCGCGCAGACGCGCCGCCAGCTGCGGTCGCTTGATCTTGAGCGACGCGGTCGCGGGGAACTCGTCGTCGCAGACGATGTAGCCGGCCAGCCGCTTGAAGTCGGGCAGGCGGCGGTTGCGACGGCGCAGCTCGGCCACCAGCGCCTCGCTGGCGCTGCCCTTGTCGCTGGGGCGCACCACGATCACGAGCTGCTCGCCGGTGAGCTTGCCGGTCGGCCAGATGTAGTTGGCCGCGAACACGCAGAACTCCTCGCAGTCGGGCAGATCTTCGAAGTTGCTCTCGATGTCCTCGGGGTAGATGTTCTTGCCGCCCTCGGTGACGATCATGTTCTTCGCGCGACCGAGCAGCTTGAGGTGCCCGGCGGCGTCGAGCAGGCCGAGGTCGCCGGTGCGCAGCCAGCCGTCGACCAGCGCCTCGGCGGTCAGCTCCGGCGCGTCGAGGTAGCCCTTCATGACGGTGCGACCGCGGATCCACACCTCGCCCACGCCGACGTCGTTGGGGTCGCGGACCTCGATGTCGACGCCGGGCACCGGCTTGCCCACGGTGTCGGGGCGGAACGGATCGAGCGTGTTGACCGTCGCGACGGTGCTGGCCTCGGTGAGGCCGTAGCCGATCACGACCGGGAAGCCGAGGTCGTAGAAGAACCGCGCGGTGTTGGGATCGATGAACGCGCCGCCGGCGAAGATGAGCCGCAGCTTGCCGCCGAAGCCGTCGTGCAGCGGCTTGAGCAGCACGCGCGAGACCGTCGGCCGCGGCTTGGCCGCGGTGACCCACTCGTTGAGCTTGGTCAGGCCGTCGATGGCGCGGCGCTGCCAGTCCGACAGCTCGTCGAGGCTCTCGCGGACCTTCTCCTCGAGGTTCTTGAGGATGGTCGGCACCAACGCCATGTGCGTGATGCCGTACTTCTTCATGGTCGTGCGCAGGTACTGCGGACGCAGGGTCCGCTGGTGCACCACCGCCGCGCCGAACAACAGCGGCCCGATGAAGCCGCTCATGAAATCGATGGCGTGGTTGGTCGGCAGCACCGAGAAGAAGCGATCCTCTTCTTCCATCGGGAACAGCTTGCCGAGGATCTGCGCCTGCTCGAGGTAGTTGTCGTGGGTCAGCATCACGCCCTTGGGCGTGCCCGAGGTGCCCGAGGAGTAGACGATGCAGGCCACGTCGGCGCGCGTGCGCGCGACCATGCGGAAGCTGCCGCGGACGTCCTGCTCCCAGCGCTGCGCGCGGCCCAGCGCCGCGTCGGCCGGGGCCTCGGTCACCAGCACCAGCATGCGCTCGAGCACCGCGTGGTCGGCCTCGCGCAGCAGATCCTGGTAGCGCGACCACTCGGTCACCAGCACGCGCGGACGGCCGTGGGCCATCAGCGCCAGCTGCTCCTTGGCGGTGAGCTTGTAGTCGAGCGGCATCAACACCGCGCCGGCCCAGAAACCGCCCAACGCGGTGATGAGCCACTTCGACTGGTTCTGCATGAGGATCGCGACGCGGCCGTCGGGGCCGACGTCGTGGTCCTGCAGCAGGATGGTCACGCGCTCCGCGGCCTCGCGCAGCTCGCGATAGCTGTAGCGGACGTTCTCGCGGTGGCGGTCGCACTCGATGAGCGCGACGTTGCGCTTGTGCGTGACGATGGAGTCGGCGATGGCCTCGCCGACCGAACCGATGCGGGCTAGCTCGAGCATCAGCGCCTCTTGTCGATGGTGGCTGCCAGCTGCGCGAACGTGCGCACCCCTTGCAGCTCGTAGTCGGGGATCTCGACGTCGAACTCGAGCTCGAGCTCGCTCATGAGCTCGACTGCCTGGAAGCTGTCGATGCCGAGCTTCTCGAACACGTCGTCCTCGGGCCGCAGCGAGGCCAGCTCCACGTCGTAGCGCTTGGACGCCACTTGCATCAATCGATCGAGGCTCGAGCTCATGGTGGTCTCCTGGGGATCAGGGCAGGTACGGCCGCAGGTCGTCGCTCGCGACGAAGCGTGCGAGCGCCTCGCGCAGCGCGGGGCGCATGGCCAGGCGCAGGAAGTGTTGCTTCTCCGCCGCGAGCTCCGCGGCCGGCAGTGGCTTCATGAAGCGCTTGGTGGTGACGGCCGCGTCGCGGTCGAACTTGGTCGCCTGTCGCGCGATCGCCCGCGCGGCGACCAGGCCCTCGCCGGTCGGCACCATCTGGCTGGTCAGGCCCACGGCCTGGGCCTTCTTGGCGTTGATGCTGCGGCCGGTCAGCAGCAGGTCGCGCACGACGGCGTTGCCGACGTCGCGACGCAGCCGCGGGATGCCGCCGAAGCCGGGCAGGATGCCCAGTCGCAGCTCGGGGAAGCAGAACCGTGCGGTGCGCTCGGCGACCAGCACGTCGCAGGTCAACGCGAGCTCGAAGCCGCCGCCGAAGCACACGCCGTGGACCACGCCGACGGTGGTGCACGGCAGCATGTCGAGCGTGTCCATCACGCGATGGATGCGTTCGATGAAGTCGTGCAGGCCCGCGAGCTGCTCGGCCTCGGGGCGGTCGACCAGGCCGGCATGCAGCTCGCGCAGGTCGGCGCCGGCCGAGAAGCCGCCGCGCACGGTGCTGTGGATGATCACCGCCGCGGTGTTCTCGACGTCGAGCTCCGCGAGGAAGCGCTCGAGCGCCGAGAGCATCGGCAGGCCGATCTCGTTGCAGGGCTCGCGACCGAGCGCGAGCTCGACCACGCCATCGTCGCTGGACCAGGTCACGCTCATGGGGGTGCCGAGGCGGCGAGAGCATAGCGGCGAGCGGCCGGTGCCGCAGCGCGAGTTCTGCCCGTGCACGCCGGTGCGCACCGGGTTCGCTCACATCCCCGCGCGCGCGGGGGGCACGGTACCGGCCGATTTGGCTGCGCCGGCCGCGGTACGCAGGCCTGCGTAACCCCGGCCACGGCCGCGACGAAAACCATGCGACGCGGTTTCGCGGCGCGTCGTCCCGCCGGTGACGATGACCCGCCGCCTGCTGTTCGCCGCCACCGCGCTCTCGATTCCACCCGCCTGCGCCGCGTCGTCGCCGGCGCCGCAACACGCGGACGAGGACGCCGACGACGACGGCGACGATGCGGCCGGCGAGCCCCGCGACGAGGCCGCGCGCATCGACGCGTGGGTGCTGTCGCTGGGCACCCAGGCACTGCCGCCCGACGCGCTCGACACCAAGCTCGTGGCCGATCCGCACGACGAGGGCGACTACACCTGCAGCCGCGAGGACTGGACCGAGACCAAGCAGTTCGATCGCATCACCGCGATGCTGGTCAACTCCCAGGCGCTGTATCCCGGCGCGCTGGTCGGCAGCGACGCGCTCGGCAACGGTGTGCTCGCGCCGAAGATCCTGCCGCGCTCGCCGCTGCGGTTCTCGGCCTCGCTCGAGGGCGTGCTCGACGGTGCCATCGCGGCCACGGTCGCTGCACCGAGCCTGTCGGCGTTCCGCGAGGCCATGCACGAGATCCTCTCGTCGGAGATCGTCGGCGAGACCCCGGCGCACGTCGACGCGGTGATCTCCGAGGTCCACTCGTCCGAGCAGCTCGGGCTCGCCATCGGTGTCGACGCGCGCTGGGGCTTCGTGCTCGGCGGCGAGGTCTCCGCGAGCCTCGCGTTCGAGCGCGAGGAGGTGCGCAGCCGCTACGCGGTGCAGTTCACCCAGGCCTACTACACCGTCGACGTCGATCCGCCCGAGGCGCCCTCGGGCCTGTTCGCGCCCGAGGTCACGCTGCAAGACGTGCAGGACGAGTTCGGCGAGGAGGCGCCGCTGTACGTCAGCTCGGTGACCTACGGTCGCAGCGTGCTGTTCACCATCACCTCGGAGTTCTCGTCCGAGGAGCTCGGTGCGGCGCTCGAGTTCGCCTACCGCGGCGCCGCCAGCGTCGACGGCTCCGTCAGCATGACCCACGAGGAGGTGCTGGCCAACTCGGAGATCACCGCGTTCGTCTCGGGCGGCAACGGCGAGGCCGCGGCCAAGACCATCTTCGGCATCGACGAGCTGCGCGAGTACATCACCAAGGGCGGCAGCTACGACCGCGACTCGCCCGGCGCCGCGATCGCCTACAAGCTGGCGTGGGCCGCCGACGACTCGCCCGCCGGCTTCGCGCTCACCAGCGAGTACGAGGTCGAGCAGTGCGAGCGCGTGCGACAGGACGTGCGCGTGGGCCTGAGCGGACTCGCAGTCGTCGACGACGGCGGCGATGCCGGCGACGAGCTCGAGCTGTACGGCGAGGTCGTGGTCATCGACGGCAACGGCGACGAGCACTCGCTGTGGGCGACCGACGGCGATCACAACGTGACCGTGGGCAAGGGCGAGCAGTGGCCCGACCACGGCGAGCTCGGCAGCGCGATCGTGCCGGTGGTGCCGCAGCCGGGCCAGTCCATCGGCGTGCGCGTGCGGCTGTTCGACGACGACGGTGTCGGCGACGACCAGCTACTCGACCACACCACGTTGCGCGCGTTCGAGGACGGTTGGCGCGGCGACCTGGTGATCCCCGGGGCCGAGGGGGATCAGCACGTCGAGGTCGTGCTGACGTTCGCGCCGGTGAAGTGACCGCGGCAGATCGCCGCGCGCTCCCGAGCGCGCGCGGGTGATACGATCGAGCCGCGCGTGGTGCGGACGACCGAAGGCGGCGCGAGCGAGTCGGCAGGCGGGCAGGAGGACGACACCCGCGTGGTGCCGCCCGAGCCCACGCCCGCGCGTCCGTCGGTGCCGCAGCGACTGGGCCGCTACGTCGTGGTCGGCGAGCTCGGCGAGGGCGGCATGGGCCTGGTGCTGCGCGGCTACGACTCGAAGCTGCGCCGCGAGGTCGCGCTCAAGCTGCTGCGTACCACGCCGGGGGCCTCGGGCGGCGCCGCGCAGATCATCCGCGAGGCGCGGGCGATGGCGCGGATCAGTCATCCCAACCTGGTCTCGATCTACGACGTCGAGCCCGACGGCGAAGACGCCTTCATCGCGATGGAGTTCGTCGAGGGCGAGACGCTGCACGCGTGGTTGCGCCGCGAGCCGCGGCCGTGGTCGCGGGTGCTCGAGGTCTTCCTCGGTGCAGGCCGCGGTCTCGCGGCGGCCCACGCCGCGGGCGTGGTCCACCGCGACTTCAAGCCCACCAACGTCCTGATCGGCGCCGACGAGCGCGCGCGCGTGACCGACTTCGGCATCGCGCACGATCTCGCCGAGCACGAGCAGGACGCGCGCGCGACCGACGATGCCGCGATCACGCCGGGCCACAGCGTCACGGCCGTGGGCACGCCGCCGTACATGGCGCCCGAGCAACACGCCGCGGGCGAGGTCGGTGCCGCCGCCGATCAGTATGCGTTCTGCGTCGCGCTGTACGAGGCGCTCTATGGCGTGCGGCCCTTCGTGGGCGCCGATCTGCGCGAGCTCGAGCACGCCAAGCGCCACTCGCCACCGCGGGCCCCGGCCGAGGCGACCGCGGCGACGCCGGCGTGGTTGCGGCTGGCGCTCGTGCGCGGGCTCGCACCCGAGCCCGGCGATCGCTGGCCCTCGATGGAGGCGCTGCTGCACGCGCTCGCGCGGGGGCGTGCGCGTGCGCGGGCCAAGCGGCTGTGGCTCGCCGCGGGCGCGGTCGCGGCGGTGGCGATCGCGATGGCGGTGGTGCAGCGGCTCGACGTGCAGCGCCGCACGGCGGCGTGCGAGTCCGAAGGTGCATCGATCGCGTCGAGCTGGAACGACGATGCGCGTGCGCGCCTGCACGCGGCGCTGGTGGCCGGCGGACAGCGCTACGCGATCGAGACCGCGCGACGCGTGATGCCGTGGCTCGACACCCGCGCCGAACGCTGGCAGGCCGTACGCACCGAGGCCTGCCTCGCGGGCGAGGTCCGCCGCACCGCCGACGCGGCGACGACCGAGCGCGCGCTGTGGTGCCTCGATGGTCAGCGCATGCTCTTCGACGCGTTGGTCGAGGCGTTGTCGGATGCCGACGGCGAGATGGTGCCGCGCGCGTTGCCGGCGGTCGCGTCGCTGGTCGGCGCGGAGGTCTGCGCCGATCCAGCGCGGCTGCTGCGGGTGTCACCGCCGCCACCGCCGGCGGAGCGCGAGGCCGTCGCGGCGCTGCAGGCCGAGCTCTCGCGCGTCGACGCGCTGCAACGCGCCGGCCGTTTCGCGCGCGGGCTCGAGCTGGTCGGGACGATCCGCGAGCGCGCCGATGCGCTGGGCTGGGCGCCACTGGTCGCCGCGGTGCGCGAGCGCGAGGGTCAGCTGCAGGATCAGAGCGGTGCCTACGAGCAGGCCGAGCGCATCGCGACCGACGCCTACTTCGCGGCCGCGCGCGCCGGCGCGTGGGACGTGGCCGCGCGCGCATCGACGCGGTTGATGATGATCGTCGGCGACCACCTCGCGCGGCCCGACGAGAGCCTGCTGTGGGCGCGGCACGGCGAGATCGCGTTGGAGCAGACCGGCGAGACCGAGGGGCAGGGCGAGACCGAGCGGCAGGCCGCACTGTCGGCCGTGTACACGCGCAAGGGTGACTACGTCGCCGCGCTCGCGGCGGCCGAGCGCGCGCTCGAGCTGGCGCGCGCGTCGCTGGGCGAAGATCATCCGTTCGTCGCCGGACGGCTCATCGCGGTCGCGACCTCGAAGCTGGCGGCCGGCGAGGCCGCGCCGGCGCGCGAGCTGCTCGAGCGTGCGCTGGCGCTGCAGACCGAGACGCTGGGCCCCGACCACCCGGATCTCGCGCTCACGCTCAGCAGTCTCGCGCAGGCCTCGTACCTCGGCGGCGACTTCGCGGGCGCGAAGGCGCCGTGCGACCGCGCGCTGGCGCTGCTCGAGGCCGCACTGGGACGCGAGCATCCGCGCGTGGCCGCGGCGCTCAACAACCTCGCGCTGGTGCTGCGCAGCAACGGCGACAACGTCGGCGCGCGCGCGGCCCAGGAGCGCGCCCACGCCATCTGGGAACGCGCGCTCGAGCCCGATCACCCCGATCTCGCGATGAGCCGGGCCAACCTCGCGCTGGTGTACGAAGCCGACGGCGAGCTCGAGCGCGCCGACACCGTGCTGGCCGAGGTCAGCGCCTCGCTCGAGCGCACGCTCGGTCCGCAGCACCCCGAGTTCGCGCAGAGCCTGGTGCACCGCGCGCAGAACCTCGTGCACATGAAGCGACCGCGCGAGGCGCTGCCTTTGCTCGAGCGCGCCAAGACCATCTTCGACGGCCACCCCGGCAACCAGGCCGACGAGCTCATCGGCGCGATGGCGCTGGCGCAGGTGCTGGTCGAGACCGGCGGCGATCGGGCGCGCGCGCGTGCGCTGGCCGAGCGCGTCCGCGACGAGCGGCGCCTGTCGGAGGCCAACGATCCCAAGGAGCTCGCGAGCATCGACGCCTGGCTCGCGCAGCTCGACGCCGCGGGCTGACGCCGGGCGTCGGTCCGAGCAGACGAAGCGCGGCTTCGACGGTCGCTCAGTCCATGGAGAGGAAGCTCCGCTTCCTCTCCCGTGCCCGGCCAAGCCGCTCACGGGACCCCTCACCTTCCGGTCGCTTCGC
>JAIBBS010000304.1 GCA_019694555.1 Nannocystaceae bacterium | reverse complement strand
CCCCGCGCGTGCACCGGCTGCGACCGCCGCACGACCGGCGGCAACGCCGACGCCACCGTGCGCCGCGCCGACCTCACCGCGCGCCGCGACGCCGACCGCCGCGCCGCGACCCGCCGCCGCACCGGCGCGCGCGCAGCAGCCGGCCGCGCGCCCGCGCGCCACCGCGAGCGCGCCCAAGCCCGCCGCGAGCGCACCCAAGCCCGCCACCGCGGCGACCCCGGCCAAGCCCGGCAAGCCCGCGGCACGTGGCCGCGCGCAGACCGAGAGCGGCGTCCGCCGTGCGCCCGAGCGCGACACGATCCGCACCGCCGCGGTGCCGCCCAGCGATCCGCCGAGCAAGCGCGGCAGCGATGGCAAGCGCGTGATGGCGGTGCGCACACGGCCCACGCCCAACGCCGGCGTGCCGACGCCCGTCGCTGCCAGCGCAACGCTGCCGCTGGTGATCCCCGCGCCCGGTCGCGAGGAGTTCGACGATCAGCGCACGGTGCTCTTCCGCGGCGACCTCATGGGCGACTCGTAGCGCGCGAGGCCTGCCGCCCCGCGAACGCTCAGCGACGGCGACGGCGCCGCGGATTCGACGGCGCGCACAGCTCGTCGGCGCAGGCGTCGACCAGCGCCGCGATGTCCTCGTCGCTGGGCCCGGGCGGGAACTCGCCCAGCGGCGCGTCGTGACGGCCCATCAGCGCACCGTCGGTGGCGGCGGGCTCGTCGGCGAAGTCCCAGCCGGCATCGAGGTCGGCGGTCGGTGCCCGCACGGCTTCGCCGGGGCGGTCCAGGGACACGATCGGGGGGGCGAGCTTGATCGCGGTTTCCACGTTTCCTCCTGCCGAGCGAGGCCATGGGCAGCAACGCCCATGCCAGCGCGTCTTTGGTTGGCACCGTCCGCGGATGAAGGGTCGGGAGCCGGTCGCACCCGATCCGCTTGCGCAGTTCGGTTGTGCAACTTGCCCGGCCCCAGGTTCCCGCGACCGCCTGCACCCGGCCTGCAGCGGGCGCCTCTGGGCTCAAGGCAGCAGCAACAGGAGGATCTGCGCCACGCAGCAGGGCTTGGCCGATCCCGCGGCGCGGAACTCGACCGCGAAGGTCGCGAGCTCGCCCGGCGGTCGCGGCGTGAGCGACTCGAGCGTGGCCTGCATCGTCACACCGCAACCGACGCGCGCGACGTCGGGGAAGCGCAGCTTGTCCGCGCCGTAGTTGAGCATCGCGCTGACGCCCCGCACCTGCAGCAGCCGATCGAACATCAGCGTCGGCAGCAGGCTGAGCACGAAGTAGCCGTGCACGATGGTGCCGCCGAACGCGGTGGTCTTGGCGCGCTCGACGTCGAGATGGATCCACTGGTGATCGTGGGTCGCGTCGGCGAACGCCTGCACCGCGGCCTGATCGATCGTCATCGGCTCGGTCGGCCCCAGCGTCTTGCCGACCAGCGCGCGCATCCCCTCGATTCCCTCGACCACCATCGTGCCCATGCGTCGTTCGCCTCGTCTGGACCCGAGGTGTGCCACGGGCGGCGCGCGCGGCCAAGCACCAACCGCGGCGCGGCCACGTCGGGCCCACGGCGCAGCGATCCGCGTGCGGCCGCGGGGCGGCTGCTCACGACTCGCGCGCGGCGATGCGATCCAAACCCTCGAGCACCGACTCGAGCTCGTGGTGCGCGCACGCGGCGAGCGCGAGCGCAGACGCCCACTGCGAGGCCGCGCGACCGTAGCCGACGAGCGATCCCAGCGCCGCCGCACAATCGCTGGTCGGCAACGGGGCCATCGCCAACAGCTCGCCCGCGAGGCGGCCGGTCTGCACCGCGTCCTGGATCTCGCCCAGCTGCTCCTGCAGCTCCGCCAGCGCGTCGATCGTGGCCTCGACCGTGGGCGCGAGCACGCCGGCGAAGAACTCGAGCGTGTAGCGCAGGTTCTTGAGCTCGATCCGCAGCGCGTGCGCGTCCTCGGCGGTGGCGCGGTCGCGCAGGCGCTCGAGGGCCCGCCGCGCACGCTCGGCCCGACGCACGACCAGCCGCGGTGCGGACGCGGCCACGGTGTGGCGCAGCCCCGCCTGCGCACCGTCGAGGCATCGCGTCGCGGCTTGCTCGAGCTCGGCCCACGCGCGCGAGCGGATCTCACCGAGCACCTGCGCACGCGCCCGCTCGCGCCGACGCACCAGTCGCGCGTCGACGTCGTCCCAGCCGCTGCGCGGCACACCGACGAAGCGCGCGCGCCACTGCGGCAGCGCACCGCGTTGCACGTCGTAGTCGCGCACGGCCCCGAGCCGGCGACCGAACGCGCGCAGCCGCTGACGGAAGTCGTCGGCGAGATCGGGATCGAAGGCCTCGTGGTAGACGCGCAGTGCGGTCCGCAAGCGTCGCATCGCCACGCGCATCTTGTGGACGTGCTCGGGATCGAGACCGACCATGACGCCGGGCAGGTGCGCACGCGCGGTCGCCCACCACGCGCCCACGGTCTGCTGCGCGGCCTCGACCAGGCGCGCCTCGCCGCGCACCGGCGGCGGCTTGTTGCCGTGCCGCGGCCCGCCCAGCCCCAGCGCCGCGCGGGCGCGCTCCAGCTTGGTCCCGCCCGAGGCCGCGAGCCCGTCGCGGCGCGCCAGCTCGGCCGCGAGCTTCTTGAGCACCGCGACGTCGCCGGCGAGCAGCTCGAGCTCGAGCTCCGCGAACGCAGCGCGTCGACCGTGCGGCTCGCTCGCCGCGACCGCGTCGACGCACAGCTCCATGCGCGTGCTGTCGACCGTCACGCCGAAGCGCCGCCGCGTGGTCGCGAGCGTCAGCACCTCGCGCGGCGACTCGGACAGCTCGAGCCCGAAGCGCTCGAGCACCCACGCGCGCGTGCGATCACCGGGGTCCTCCTCGGCGCGCAGCGCGATCACCATCTCCTCGCGCTGGACCACCAGCGCGCGCTCGAGCGGGATGGGCTTGAGCTCGAGGCTGCGCACGCCGGCCGAGGTCCGCACGCGCACGGCCAGGCCCGCGGCGAGCAGCTCGTCGGCGCGGGTGTCGAGGTACAGATCGCGCTGCTGCAGCTCGACGGGACCGGTGACGTCGGCGCGTCGCGCCAACCACGTCAGCAGCTCGCGTTCGTCGAGCTCGGTCGAGCAGGTGAGCTTCGCCTCGGTCTCGATCGGCGACACGTGCGCCACGCTAGCGGGCGGCGGCGCGGGACGTCCAGCAACAATGCCGTGACACGCTTGCGCGTCATTATACTAGTGATATAGTATAAGCTGTGCCGCTCGAGCTGGAGCTCGACTACGACCGCGGTCTGCCGGTCTACCGTCAGATCTACGAGGCCGTGACCCGGGCACTCGCGAGCGGTCGACTGGCCGCGGACGAGCAGCTGCCCACCATCGTCGAGCTCGCCGCGCAGCTGCGCATCAACCCCAACACCGTCGCGCGGGCCTACCGCGACCTCGAGAACGACGGGCACATCGTGGCCAAGCGCGGCCGCGGCACCTTCCCCGCACCGGACCGGCGACCGCCGCCCGATCGACGCGAGGACATCTTGCGCGAGCTGTACGAGCGCGCGATCCGGGACGGCGCGAGCCATGGCATCGGCGCGCGCGAGATCATCCGTTACTTCAAGAGGGCCCTGCACGATGAGTAGCTCCAGCCGTCGACGAAGCCGCATCATCCTCCGCGCGGCCTGGCGCACGCTCCGGCGCAACCCCGGGCTGCTGTGGTTCTCGGCGCTGCTCGCCGTCGCGACCATCACGATCTCGCTGGCGGCGGTGTTGCTCGGCGTCGGCGGCGAGCTGGCCGCGGATCCCTCGGTGCCCAGCGCCAGCGTGCACGCGCGCGCGGGCGCGGGCATCGGTCTGATGGCGTGGTTCGCGATGCACCTCGTCTCGCCGCTGGTCGGCGTCGCGGCGGCGAGCGCCACGCTCGAGGCGCTCGCGGGGCGACCGTGGAGCATGCGCGCCAGCCTCGGCCACGCGATGTCGCGCATCGCCGCCATCGGCACGTTCTCGGTGCTCGATGCCTCGGTCGGCGGCGTGCTCGCGCGGCTGCGCGGCCGCGATCGCAAGGGTCGGCGCGCGCACCCGCTGCTGGCGCAGCTGCTGGGCATGGCGTGGTGGGCCGCGACGTACCTGGTGGTGCCGGTGTTGGCCCGCGAGAACCGCGGCGGCCTGTCGGCGATCTCGCGCTCGGGCACGCTGATGCGCGAGACCTGGAAGGAGGCCTTCGTCGGACGGCTGGTGCTGGGCTGGCTGGTGTGGCCGCTGGTGATCGCGGGCGCGCTGGCGCTGGGTCTGCTGGTGCTGCTGGGGGTGGACCCGGGCGGCTCGGTGCGCGCGCTGCTGCTGACCGCGGCGGTGTCGCTGCCGCTGTTCGCGGTCGCGTCCGCGGTGCTGCACACGCTCGACACCATCTACCGCTGTGCGCTGTACGTGTTCGCGACCGAGGGCGTCGTGCCCGAGCCGTTCGACGATCCCGATCTGCACGAGCTGTGGTACGTCCAGCAGTGACGCCGCCGCGCCTGCGCCCGTGCACCCGCCCTCGCGCCCCACAGTGCCGCTGACGCGGCTCGCCGGACTGCACTGCGACGGCACGACCTTGCGCGACGACCTCGGCCGCGCGGTGGTGCTGCGCGGCGCCAACGTCTCGGGCCGCTGCAAGACGCCGCCGTTTCTGCCCTTCGACGATCCCGCGGCGTTCGATCCGTTGGCGCGCTGGGGCATGAACGCGATCCGCCTGCTGGTGACGTGGGAGGCGATCGAGCCCGAGCGCGGGGTCTACGACGACGCCTACCTCGCGCGCGTGGCTGCGCTCGCGCGCGCGGCCGGCGAGCGTGGGCTGCACGTCATCGTCGATCTCCACCAGGATCTGTTCAGCCGCGCGCTCGGGGGCTCGGGCGCGCCGGCGTGGGCCAGTCGACCCAGCCGCCGCAAGGCCAGCGATCGGCGGTGGTTCCTGCACTACGCGCTCGCGCCCGCGGTGCGCGACAGCTTCCGCGCGCTGTGGCGCGACGAGGGCGGCATCCGCACGGCCCTGCTCGCCGCCATCGCCCACACCATGGCCGCGCTGCGCGACGTCGAGGCCGTCATCGGCTGGGATCTGTTCAACGAGCCCATGGCACCGCTGCGCGAGGTCGTGCCGGGCCGCTTCGAGGCCACCGCGCTGGCGGCGTTCCACCGCGACTGCATCGCGCTGCGCGATCGCCTGTCGCCCGGGCGCCTGCTGCTGCTCGAGCCCACGCCGCTGGCGGCGTTCGGCGTGCCCAGCACGCTGCCGGCGATCGCGGGCGACGACCTGGTGTTCGCGCCGCACCTGTACGACGCGACCGCGTTCCTCGCCGGGCGCTACCTCGCGCGCGCATCGACGTTCCCGGCCGCGCTCGCGCGGGTGCGTCGCACGGCGAGCGCGCGCGGCTGGCCGCTGCTGATCGGCGAGTTCGGCGTGCTGGGCAGCATCGCCGGTGCCGACGCGCTCATCGCCGATCAGTGCGCGCGACTCGATCGCGCCTGCGCGAGCTGGACGGTGTGGCACTACAATCCCACCGCGGTCGACTGGAACGACGAAGACGCATCGATCGTCACGCCGCACGGAGGCGAGCGCCCGTGGACCGCCGCGCTGGTGCGGCCGTACCCGCGCTTGCTCGCGGCCGAGCCCCACGCCGCGACCACGGTCTGGCACAGCCACCAGGACCGGCCGTGGTCGCTGGCCTACGTGGCCACCACCACCGCGCCGACCGAGCTGGTCGTGCCCCGGCGCTGGCTCGGCGCGGCACCGCTACGGGCGAGCGTGCAGGGCGCGACGGCGACCCTCGACGAAACCGCGGGATGCGTGCGCATCGACGCCGATGTCGGGGCCCACGTGCGCGTGACGCTGCCCCGCTGATAGTCTGGCCACGGTGCCCAAGGTCAGCGCCGGCTTGCTGATGGTGCGTCGCGACATCGACGGCCTGCAGTACCTGCTCGCGCATCCGGGCGGGCCGTTCTTCGCCCGCCGCGACGACGGCGTGTGGAGCATCCCCAAGGGCGCGGTCGAGGCCGGCGAGGACCCGCTCGCCGCGGCGCAGCGCGAGTTCCACGAGGAGACCGGGCTCGCGCGGCCGCCCGGACCGTTCCAGCCGCTGGGCGAGGTCCGCCAGGCCGGCGGCAAGATCGTGCACGGCTGGGCCTTCTTCGGCGACTGCAACCCGTCGCGGCTGTCGAGCAACACCTTCGAGCTCGAGTGGCCGCGGGGCTCGGGGCGACTGCAGAAGTTCCCCGAGATCGACCGCTTCGCGTTCTTCGACGCCGAGGTCGCGGTGCGCAAGCTGGTCGCGGCGCAGGCGGCGTTCATCGAGCGCGCGGCGCTGTGCATGCGCTGACGGCCGGGCGCACGGTCGCGGGAACTTCGGGCCCGGCTCGCCCCACTTGCCGCAGTACGATGACGTCGCGCATCGGTGCCCACGCGTGCAGCTTGCACGCTCGCAGCGTGCAGTTCGCGAACGCGCTACGCGGTTTGCACAATCTGCGATCGCGCCCCCGCTTCGCGCGTGCCGAGCCGGCGCACGCGCGCTACACCGTCGATCGGATGGGTTGGCGTTCGAGCCTGATCGCGGCCTCGCTGCTGCTCGCGTGCGCGCAAGACGATCCCGGCGTGGGCTTCCAGGCCTGGCAGTCGTCGTCGCCCGGCGGCGTCGGCAGCGGGCCGGTGACCAGCGCCGGCGACGACGGCGACGACGACGACGACGACGACGACGAGAGCTCGTCGGGCGGCGGCGACGCGACCACGTCGGCGACCGGCGCACCCGCCAGCGACGGCGGCAACGACGACGGCAACGACGACGGCAGCGTGCCCGCGGGCAGCAGCGACGGCGGCGACACCGGCTCGGGCAATCCCGTGCTCGACGCATGCCTCGAGATCGCGGTGAACGACTGCGAGACCTGTGCCTGCAATCTCTGCCTCGATCCGCTCTACGCGTGCCAGCAGGATCCCGGCTGCGTCGCGATGCGAGACTGCGCGCAGCAGGCCGGCTGCGCCGG
>JAIBBS010000085.1 GCA_019694555.1 Nannocystaceae bacterium | reverse complement strand
CACCGCATCGAGGGCCTCGCGCTGCAGGTGAAGGCGTTCCAGGCCCGCTTCGATTTCCTCATGGCGGTGGCCAAGGCCGCGATGCCGGCGGCGACCGACGCCGGCTGACCCGCCGGGGGGGCGTGGTACGCTTGGGGGTGCCGTGATCGCCCACGTCCACATTCGCGGGTTCCAAGCCCTCGCTGACGTGACCGTCGAGCTCGGGCGCATGACGGTGATCGTCGGCGCGAACGCGAGCGGCAAGTCGTCGTTCTTGGACGCGCTGGCGCTGCTCGGACGTGCCCGCGAGACGTCGGCTGCCGACGTGCTCTTCGGGCGTCGCGGGGACGCGAGGCACGGCTGGATGGACGGAGCCCGCACGCACGGACTCGAAGGCGAGGTCCAGCTCGAACTCCAGGCCCAGGGGTCGCGGACCGGCCTGACGTGGATTCGAGGTCCGGACAGTTGGACGTGGAACACCTGGTCGGGCGAACCCGGCCGACCGCTGCGGCCTGCGGAGGCGCCCCGCATCGGTGCCGTGCGCTTCGAGCCATCGGTGTTGCGCGCGCCCGCGCCTCTGGGTGGCGACGCGACCACGATTGCGCCCAACGGTACCGGCTTCGCAGCCACGTTGATGCACGTCCAACTCACCGAGCCCCAGACCTGGCGCCGTATCGCGGAGTCGTTGCGCAACGTCGTACCCGTGGCGGCCGATTTGCGGACGCACGTGGTCAACGCTGGCGATCAGGGACCGAGCGCCGCCCTCGAGGTCAGGCTCGCGGGTGCGGACAACGGTTGGTGCCCCGCCGCGCATCTGAGCGAAGGCACGCTGTTCACGCTCGCCCTGCTCACGGTGCTGTACGCTCCAGCGCGCCCGCAGACGCTCTTGCTCGACGATATCGAGCGTGGCCTCCACCCGCGCGCGCAGCGAGAGCTCGTCGCGTGTCTGCGCGGCCTGCTCGCCGCGGACCCTGACCTGCAGATCGTCTGCACCACGCACTCGCCCTACCTCCTCGACGAGTTCGAGCCACACGACGTTCGCGTGTTCCAGCTCGATCCCAGCGGGCACACCTGCGTCAAGACGCTCACGGAACATCCCGACTGGCCGCGCATGCGCGGTCACCTGTCGGCAGGCGAGTTCTGGGCCAACGTCGGTGAGAGCTGGGTGTTCGCCGATGCAGCCGAGTGAGGCGGCCTTCCGCGTACGCGTCGCGTGCGAGGACAATGGACACTTCGAGGTCGTCCGTGTGCTCGCAAGCCTGACATTGCGCGAACATCTCGCGTGGTTCGAGGACGTCGAGCCGCACGTGCTGTGGGAGAAGGAGAGCATCACCGACGCGCGTCGGCGAGCACGCGAACGCGGGGTCGCGCGGCTGCACGGCCACTTCGGCGGCGTGCCCGGCGAGGCCGACGCGCTGATGGTGCGGGCGCAGCTGTTGCTCTGGGACTCGGATGCCTGGGCCTTCGACTTCGCCGTCCTCGCGCGGGACACCGATGGTGATCGGGCGCGCCGCAACGGCGCGTGTCAGGCAGTCGCGGAGAACGCGTTGCGGGTGCCGTCGCGACCGCCGATCGTGCTCGCGTACGCGGAGCCAGAGATCGAGGCCTGGGTGATCGCAGGTTTCATCGCGCGCGACGACGCGGAGCAGCGCCGGCTGCACGCCGAACTCAAGCGGTTGGGCTTCGATCCCCGCAGTGCACCCGAGCGTTTGACCGCCAAGCGCCACTCGGACGCACGCGACGCCAAGGCGGTGCTCGTCGCGCTCTGCGGCAGCGCCGACGCGCAGACGCGGTGGGTTCGCTGCGCCGACGCGTCACTCGAGCGCTGGCGTGAGCACACCAAGGCGGCGGGCGGCCCGGAGTTCCTCGATGCCGTGCGCCACGAGGTCGTGCCGGCGCTGCGACGGACGCCGGCTGCGCCGTCCACCTGACGCAGCGTGAGGGCGGCGCGCGCGAGCGCGTCGGAGCTGGGGCCCGATCGCGCCCCTGCGTGGGCGAGCGGTGCGTCTGCTCACTCGCGCGGCCGTGATCGCGCGCGACCCTGCACGGATTGCGGTCCACGCGAGGCTGGGCGCGCAGCGCCCGTGCTAGTGTCGCTGCCGCTTCGATGGCTTCGGTGCTGGTCGCTCTGCTCGACGACAAGGCTCGCTACCCCACGGTGCCGGCCGAGTTCGGGGTGGAGGTGGGCTGGTGGTTCTTCGCGTTCGCGGCGGTGATGCTGCTGTGGACGTGGACCCGCGCCGAGTCGGTGCGGCGCTGTCTGCTGGCGCTGGAGGACCCGCGGACCTACGCGGTGCTGCGCATCGGCTTCGCGATCATGACCATCATCTGCTTCCTCAACCTCGCGCCGTACTGGCGCATGTTGTGGAGCGACGAGGGCATCTTCGACATGGCCTATGCGCAAGATCGCATGGGCCGCTCGGCGTTGCGCGGCTGGACCCCCGAGGACGGCTTCTTCGATCTCTGGGCGGTGGTCTGCTTCCTGTGGAACAAGCCGTCGTTCTTCTACATGTACGGCAGCCCGGACTTCGTGTTCTGGCACATGATGGTGCTGTTCGCCGCGTGCACGCTGTACGGCTTTGGCGTGTTCTCGCGGACGATGGGGTTCGTGTGCTGGCTGCTGGTCAGCAGCGTGTACAACCGCAACGCGCTGTACTGGGAGGGCACCGACACCGTCTATCGCTGCTTCTGGCTGATCCTGCTGTTCGCCAAGACCGGGCACGCGTGGAGCTTCGACAACTGGTGGCGCTGTCGACGGTTGCGCAAGCAGGGACGGCTGGAGATCCCCGGCGAGGACGCCAGCGCGCCCGACGGCCGCGCGCGCGAGCCGATCTATCGCCTGGTGCCGGCGTGGCCGCGGTGGCTGTGCATGCTGCAGCTCGCGGGGCTGTACTGCTCGACCGGTTGCGTGAAGACCGGCGACGTGTGGCTCAAGGGCGACGCGCTCTACTACGCGCTGAACATGGACCACTTCTACCGCTTCGAGGGGCTGACCCAGGCGGTGTCGTCGGTGTTCGCGACCAACCTGTTCCGGCTCAACACCTGGGTCACGCACTGGTGGGAGCGCTGCTTCCCGCTGGTGATCGTGGGCGAGATCCTGCGCTTCGGTCTGCTGCACAAGGACGCGGCGTGGATGAAGGCGCAAAGCCGCGGCCTCCGCCTGTGGCTGGGGCGCGCGCTGTTGCTCGCGGGCTACCTCATCGCCTACCGCGTCGTCGTCATCACGCTGCCGTTCTGCCTGTCGATGATCGAGGACACGCCGCAGGATCCCACGCGGCCGCTGTTCAAGACCCACCTCGCCATGGGCGTGGGCGTGCCGCTGTTCGTCGC
Source organism: Nannocystaceae bacterium (assembly GCA_019694555.1). Lineage (GTDB taxonomy): Bacteria > Myxococcota_A > Polyangia > Nannocystales > Nannocystaceae > Xiheibacterium. The sequence goes on along the minus strand of JAIBBS010000085.1, from coordinate 30,674 downwards.
GATCTGGTACGCGCTGCGGCGCTGGCCGCTGGTGTTCTTCCGCGGCGGTCGCACCATCACGCTGCCGGCCCGCATGCCGCGGCTGCTGCGGACGCTGCGGCTGCCGGAGGTCACGATCTCGCACGAGAGCATGCGCCGGTGGCTGCTCGGTCGGCGGCTGTGGTTGACGCTGGGGTTCTTCTTCCACGGCTTCCTGATCCTGTTCATGAACATCGGCATGTTCCCGTTCATCATGCTGATGACCTACGCGGCGTACCTGACCGGTGACGAGTACGCGCGTGGCTTCGGGCGCGTGGCCGCGTGGCTGCGCAAGCGCTCGCGCCTGGCCCGGCTCGCACCGCCCGCGACCGCGTTCATCCCGGCGCAGTCGCCCACGGCCGTGCCGGTCCGCGGTCGCCGTTTCCCCGACGTGCTGGTGCTGGTCTTCGGGCTCGGCGGCGCGTACCTGGTCTGGGCCCGCGCGCACAAGGAGACCTGGGTCGGCACCGGCGCGAAGGTGTGGCTCGCGTCGATCGTGCTCGTCGCGGTGGCGCTGCGCGTGCTCCGGCCGCGTGCGCGCGAGCTGGCGCTGATCCAGCAGCCGCCGGCGCTGGCGTACTCCGCCATCGGTCGCGCACTGGCGCTGTTCGCCTTCTGCTGGCACACCGGCGCGGTCGGGCTGCACCTGTTCCCGCCGTACGCGATCTACAACACCTGGCGCACGCCAGCGAAGTCGGTGTTCGGACCGTGGCTCGCGGTCTCGGGCACCTCGCAGAGCTGGGAGATGTTCGCGCCCAACCCCCCGCGTAGCAATCAGTTCATGAAGTCGGTCGTGGTCCAGCACGACGGCGAGCGCTGGGATCTGCGCAACAACGCGTTCGAGTACCGGCCCAATCCGTGGATCATCAACGACCGCATGCGCAAGATGCAGCGGCGCATGGTCGGCAAGGGCAAGTGGTACCTGCGCTACTGGGTCGACTTCCAGTGCCGCGAGTGGGCGCTGCGCACCGGCGAGGTGCCCAAGGAGGTCGAGATCTGGTCGATCACGACCCGCATCCCGCCGCCGGAGGTCGTCAACGTCTGGCAGCCGCGCAAGTTCAAGGGCCGCAAGGACACCTCGGGCGCCATCACCGGACAGCCGTACGACCCGCGCGCGCTCATCGTGAAGGAGAGCCACGTCCAGACCCACCAGTGCGGCAAGTCGGGCCAGCTGCCGCCGTTCATGAAGGTGCGCTACGGCCTGCCGCTGACACCCGAGGACGAGCAGGCGCAGAAGCAGGAAGACGCCCGCCTGGAGCGGCTCTACGAGTCGCGGCGCAAGTCGTGGGACAATCGCACCGACTTCGGCCGCGCCAGCGAGTCGGCCGAGGAGCGCAGGGAACGGATGGAACAGCAGCAACGCGAGCGCAAGGAGCGAGACCTCGAGGAGCGCATCGACGAAGCCGCGCCGGTCGAGGAAGAGCGCGAGCGTCCCGGGGACGAGGAGAACAGCTGATGTCCGACGAAGCCGGACCCGAGCGAGACACCGTCGACGACGCGCCCAAGCCCTCGCTGGCGGAGACGCTGCTGCACGCGCCGCGGCGTGACGACGATCGCCCCGACCAGCGCTGGGCCTACCGCTCGTGGCTGCTGCTGCTGATGTCGCTCGCGGTCGGCTACCACGCGCTGGTGCTGCTCGTGCACAACCTGCCGGGCAAGGGCCTGTCGAAGGACGTGCACGTGTTCTTCAACGAGAAGCTGCAGGCCTCGGCGTACATGCGCGCGACCGGCAACACGCAGAGCTGGGCCATGTTCGCGCCCAACCCCCATCGCAGCAACATGTTCATGAAGGTCCTGGTCAAGGACAAAGACGGCGAGATCTGGGATCTCGCGCACGACATGTACGGCCGACGCGAGTACCCGTACCTGTTCTACTCGCGCATGGGCAAGATCAACCGGCGCTTGATGGAGGAGAAGGGCTATCGCCGGCACTACGCCGCGTGGGTCTGCCGCGACTGGGAGATGACCCACGGCGGCGAGTCGCCCGACGAGGTCCAGTTCGTGAAGATGTGGACGCAGGTGCCGCCGCCGCAAAAGGTCTACCCGACCATGGGCTACGACCCCATGAAGCTGCACCTCAACCAGCGCGAGGAAGAGACCGTGCGCTGCTCGACCTCGTACCACGGTCAAGTGCCCGAGGACATCCGCGAGCGCCTGGGTCTGCCGCCGCAGCACCCCGGCCGCTTCCGCGACGTGCACGTGCGTACGTGGTGGGATCAGAAGCAGGCCAAGGAGCGCCAGGCCGAGCGCGAGCAGCGGGCCGCGGACGCCCGCGGTGACGACGACGCGACCGTGCCCGAGCCGGTCGGCGAGGTCGAAGGAGCGAAGGAGTGATGGGCGCCCTGCTCGGCTTCTTCGACGAGCCCGAGGTCGATGTCAGCGCCCACCTGGCGCAGGCGACGACGCTGGCGCTGGTCGCGATCGGCCTGGTCATCGCGTTTTTCGTCGTGCGGCCCGAGCTGTGGAAGCGGATGCTGTTCGATCGGCTCGATCCGCGACCGGCCGCGGTGATGCGCATCGCCCTGGGCCTGGTGGTGCTGTGGACCTTCGTGGATCTCACGCGCGATGCGCGGTTCCTCTTCACCGACGAGGGACTGTGGCTGACCAAGATGGCGCGCAAGAACTACGGCGGGAAGCTGACCACGCTGTGGGATCCCGAGCACGGCTTCGAGCACTGGTACGACCTGTTCCCGGTGCTGTGGGGCAAGTTCTCGATCCTGCACATGCGCTCGGACCCGACGTTCGTGTACGGGCTCTACGGGCTGCTGCTGCTGTCGATCGTGTGCATGGTGCTGGGCGTCTTCACCCGCACCGCGTCGATCCTGGCGTGGGTGCTCGCCGAGCAGCTGTATCGCTACAGCCCCATCTTCTACACCGGCGGCGACACCGTCGTGCGCGTGTTCCTGTTCCTGGGCATGTTCTGCCGCTGGGGCGAGGCCTACTCGATCGACAACTGGCGCCGCAATCGCAAGGCCATCCTCGGCGGCGCGACGACGTTGCCGCCGTTGCGCCGCATCCCCGCGTGGCCGCAGCGGCTGATGATGCTGCAGCTGGCGGTGATCTACTGCGCGACCGGCCTGCTCAAGAGCGGCGGCACCTGGATCGATGGCACCGCGCTGTACTTCTCGCTGTGCCTGGATCACTTCTATCGCTTCCCCGAGCAGATCTACGTCGCGACGTTCATGCAGTACATCGGCGTGCTGCCGGTCGTCACGGTGTGGGTGCGCTACTGGGAGCTGCTGTTCCCGGTCGTGCTCATCGGCATGGCGGTGAACTGCTACGAGCGCGAGCGACGGGACGGCACATGGCCACAGGCACCCGCATGGCGACGGCAGCTGTCGTATGCGCTCATGGCCGGCGCGCTGGGCTGCGGTGCGATCATCACCGGCTGGGGCGCGCAGTACTACATCCCGCCGCGCTACATCCCGTGGCTGCCGCCGCAGAGCTTCTTCGCGGTGTTCGCCGGCCTCGCGGTCGCGGTGTGCGTGCTCGCGGTCGTGGTCTACTTCGTGGTCCGCGATCGTCCGCGCTGGCACAAGCTGGTGTTCCACTGGCTGCTGGGTCGCCGCGTGTGGCTGGTCTGGGGCTTCTTCATGCACATCGGCATCGACCTGGGCATGAACGTGGGCACCTTCGCCGAGGTCATGATGGCGGCCTACTTCGCGTGGCCGTCGGGCGACGAGGTCGGCCGCGCGTTCCGCTACGCGCTGTCGGGTCCCGCGGCGCCGGGCGAGCACGGACGTCCGGTGCGCAAGCGTCCGTGGGCGCGGCGGTTGCTCGCGCCGCTCGATCGCCTGCGCTACCGCGCGCCGGGCCGTGCGTACATCATCCACCACAACCCCGACGACACCAGCGTGCGCCATGCGGCGCTGCTGCGGCTGTGGGATCTGGGTGAGCGCCTGCGCTTCGTCGCCGACGACACCGTGCCCTCGCGCAAGCTCGTGCTCGAGATCGAGGGCGTGTCCGGCCGCGAGGTCGGGGCCGGTGCCGGCCGCATGCTGCTGCGCATCTTCCCCGGGCTGTGGTGGCTGCGACCGGTGCGACGGATCCCGGTGCTCGGGACCGCCGCGGGCGCGCTGGCAGTGGTGATCCTGCGGCAGCGGCCGTGACCACGCGCGCGCCGATCGAGCTGTCGGTCCACCCCGACGTGCTGCTCGACCAGCAGCAGCTGCGTCGCGAGGCCGCCCGCGCCGCGCACGTGCGCGAGCAGGACGTGCGCGAGGCCGTGGTGCTGCGCAAGGCCATCGACGCGCGACGCGGCCGCGTGCGGTTGCTGCTCAAGGTCGCGCTGGTGATGCGCGGCGATCCACCGCCGGCGCCGGGTCCCGGCCCGGTCGCGCTGCCGCGATTGTCGGGCGAGCCCGAGGTCGCGATCGTCGGCGCGGGTCCGGCGGGGATGTTCTGCGCGTGGGCGCTGGCGCAGCTGGGCATCGTTGCGCGGGTGCTCGAGCGCGGCAAGCCGGTGCGCGAGCGCAGGCACGATCTCGCGGCGCTGGTGCGGCGCGGCGAGCTCGACCCCGACAGCAACTACTGCTTCGGCGAGGGCGGTGCCGGCACCTTCAGCGACGGCAAGCTGTACACGCGCGCGGACAAGCGCGGCGAGGTCGCGGCGATCCTGCGCGCGCTGGTGGCCTGGGGCGCGCCGCCGGCGATCCTGGTCGACGCGCGGCCGCACATCGGCACGAATCGACTGCCGCAGGTGATCGGGGCGATGCGCGCCGAGCTCGAGCACGCCGGCACGCGCTTCCACTTCGGTGCCCGCGCTGCGGCGCTGACGTGCGACGGCACCACGGTGACGGGTCTGCAGCTGGCCTCGGGCGAGCGCGTGGCGGTGCGCGCGGTGGTGCTGGCGCCGGGACACTCCGCGCGCGACGTGCAGCAGTTCTGTGCCGACGCCGGCGTGGCGCTGCAGTTCAAGCCCTACGCGATGGGCGTGCGCATCGAGCATCCCCAAGACGCCATCGATCGCCTGCAGTACGGCGGGCTCGCGGGACACGCCGCGCTGGGCTCGGCGTCGTACCGCCTGGTCGAGCAGGCCTGCGGTGTGGGCGTGTTCTCGTTCTGCATGTGCCCCGGTGGCTTCATGGTCCCGGCCGCGACCGCGCCGGGTGAGCAGGTGGTCAACGGCTGGAGTCCGTCGTCGCGGCGCGGTCGCTTCGCCAACGGCGGCTTCGTGGTCGAGGTCGGTGCGGCCGCGTTGGCGCGACGCGGACTCTCGCCCGACGATCCGCTGGCGGGCGTGGTGCTGCAGCGCGAGCTCGAGCAGCGGGCCTATGCCGCGGGCGGCGGCGGCTTCGTCGCGCCGGCGCAGCGGCTCGACGACTTCGTCGCGGCCCGGGCCTCGCGCGAGCTGCCGCCGTGCAGCTACCCGCGCGGCGTGGTCCCGGTCGAGCTCGACGCGGTGCTGGGCGAGCTGGCGCCGCCGATGCGCGAGGCGCTGCGTCACATCGCCACGCGCATGCGCGGCTTCGTGGGCCCCGAGGCGATCGCCGTGGCCGCGGAGAGCCGCACCAGCTGCCCGGTGCGGATCGTGCGGGCCGCAGACGGCCAGTCGCCCTCGCACGCGGGCCTGTTTCCGTGTGGCGAGGGGGCGGGCTACGCCGGCGGCATCATGAGCGCGGCGCTCGACGGTGTGCGCTCGGCCATCGCCATCGCGCGGGCGTGGGGGCGAGACATCGGTGCGCTCGGATCGCTCGTGCACGCGGCGGGTTGATCCCGGTGGGCCGATGTCGTCTGGACGCGACGCGTCCTGCGCGGATCGATGTCGCGGCGCGTCGGTCGAGCGACGTCGCAGCGCCGCGCGTCCGCGCCGCTGCAGCGCTTGCCGCCGCCGCTCGGCGTGACGCGTTGTCACTCGCACGCGCACGCCGGGCTCGCGACGCGTGCACGCGTGCGAGACGGATCGACACGCGATGCGATCCGTCGTTGTAACGCAGTGCTTGCGGGCGGGGGTCGAGGGCGGCCTTGCACGGCATCGCATCCTCGCGGGTATGCGAACCATGATCGTCTCGTTTCTCGCGATCGCTTCGATGACTGCTGGGCTCGCGTGCGACACCGGCGACGGCGGCGTCGCCGACGGCTCCTGTGCCAGCGGTGAACGCTGGGGTGGTGGCGAGGCCTCGTCGTTGATGAACCCCGGCCGCGACTGCATCGGCTGCCACCGCGGCGAGGGCCCGCGCTTCGCCGTCGCCGGTACCGTCTACGACGCGGTCGACGAGGCCGACGGCTGCTTCGGCGTCGCCGACGTCGCGGTGCACCTCGTGGGCGCCGACGGCAAGACCGTCACGCTCACCAGCAACGACGCCGGCAACTTCTTCCGTAGCTCGCTCGACCTCGCGATGCCCTACACCGTGCGGCTCGAGTACGAGGGCCGCGAGCGCGTGATGACCACGCCGCAGACCGAGCTCGACTGCGCCTCCTGCCACACCGGGCCAGGACGCAACGGCGCGCCCGGGCGCGTGCTCGCTCCGTGAGGGCCGGGCACGGGAGGGAGCGGAGCGTCCTCTTCATGGACTGACCCCGGCGGACGCGCGCTGCCGCGCCGGCACGCCCCGCGGCGCGACCCGTGCGGGTGCGACACCGCCTCCGGACGTGACGCCGATCAACCGCCGCGCACGCGGCGGCCGATCGCGGCGGCCGCCGGGCGCGCTGGAGTGCATACTGCCGTATTGCGGTGCTGCACCGCGCTTGGCTTTCGGAGGGACCCATGACGCACGCACGCGCCGGTGCGACGCTCGCGATGTTGTCGCTGCTGTGCGGCGGCTGTCTCGGCCTGTTCGACGATCCGCCGCACGCGTCGGTCGAGCCGCGGCGCTTCGACCTCGCGGTCGGGGCCAACGTGGTGCTGTCGCTGGGCGACGGCCAGTGCAGCAGCGGGACCTCGCCCAGCGGCTGTCTCTCGCACCGCCTCGAGGATCTCGTCGAGGTGACCCTCGAGGGCCAGCACGCGTTCGTGCTCGGTGAGCCCGAGCAGCGCTACGCCGCCGTCGATGCGCCGATCGAGGTGACCACCAGCGGTCACGCGGTCCTGCGCGTGCGCTACCGCGACGGCTTCGGCGACGAGTACGTCGACAGCTTCGATCTGTTCGCCTACGAGCTCACCCGCGTGGAGCTCGAGCTGCCGTGCCGCAGCGAGGTCGCGCCCGGTGCACCGCTGCTGATCTCGGCCGGTGCGCAGTTCGGGCTGGGCATGACGGGCTTTGGCGGCGACCGTGCGCTGGTCACCGGCGACCTGCCGCTGCTGCAGGACACCGGCGGCTTCGTGCTGTCGGCCGCGCGCGAGCTGATCGCCCCGGCGGCCGCCGGTGAACACGTGCTGGTGCCGCGCGGTCGCGACAGCGAGCCGCTGCGGCTGCAGGTGTTCACGCCGGCGGAGGTCGAGCTCACGCTGTCGAGCGAGAGCGACATCGTCGACGACGACATCGTCGACACCGTGCGCGTGAGTCCGGCCGTCGACGGCGTGGCGGCGTGCGTGCTGCAGGGCTCGCTGCGCGCGAACGTGCGGGTCGAGCAGGGCGACTGTGCGGTCGCGGTCGGCGGCTTCGCGATCGACGGCGACGTGCCCGTCGACGTGGGTGAGGCCGACGTCGACGTACCGGTGCGGGGCACCGGCGCGTGCGAGCTGGTGGCCGCCACCGACGGCGGTGCACCACGCTCGATCACGCTCGCACCGCGCGTCGACTTCGGCGGCGGCGCGCCGTGGCAAGAGCAGCGGTTGCAGACCGCGCCGGTCGAGGTCGCACCGCCCGAGCCCAGCCGCAGCGAGTGCTCGCGCGTGCGCGACTTGAACCGCGGCGGCTGCCACATCCTCGACGCCGCGGGCATCCCGTTGCCCAGCATCGACTGCCTGCAGGACTGGGACTGGGCCTTCGAGCGCCGGGATCAGGACTTCGGCGCGGCGACGATTCCTTCGCATGTCGTCGGCGCGGGGCTGCAGAGCGAGCTGCGCGCGGAGATCGAGTACCGCGTGTTGTTGCTCGACGTCGGCACCTACCCGCCGGTCGATCTGCGGCTCACGCCCACGCCCGCGGACGGTCTGGTCGCCTACGCCGACGATTGCGACGACGACGACCGCGCGGTGGTCGTGGTCGAGCACGAGAACGCCGGCGACTACTCGCTGGAGTTCGGCGCGTCGAACATGTCCGGTGTCGGCCACGTGAGCATGGCGGTGCACGACGTCGCGGTCGCGCGGTTCACCACCGACGCCGCCGAGGTCGCCGTCGCCGGCGATGTCACCACCGCGCACGTCTTCGCCGGCGTCGAGACCGGCTTCGCGGTGGCCTACGAGGACGAAGCCGGGCTCGCGCTGGGCGGTTGGGGTCCGGTGCTCGTGAGCACGACCGATGCGGACGCGCGCGCGGCCGTCGACGCCGAGGCCCGGCGTCTGCACACCGGCACCACACCGAACGTGATCCGGCTCGCGTCGCCGCAGGCGCCCAGCGTGTACGAACTGGACGTGGTCGATGCCACCGCGATCGCGAGCGTCGACGGGTTCATCCAACCCACGCTCGCGCTCGGCGAGACCGAGTGCATCGACGTGGTGCCGCGCGCCGCCGATGGTCGCGCCATCCACGGCCGCTCCAGCACGCCGCCGCGGCTGGTGCTCGATGCACCGGGGCTGGTGCTCGATCGCGAGACGCCGTGGCCCGACGATCGCCTGTGCCTGCGCGCGATCGCGGCCGGCACCAACGCGCTGTCGCTGCAGTGGGGCGACATCGCGGGCAGCTACACCTGGACGGTGCAGTGATCGCGAACCCGCCGCGGGCTCACGCGCCCTGGGCGGGATGCTCGGCGAGCCACTGTTCGAGCTTGCGCACGAACTCGGCGTCGCGATCGCCGACCTCGCGCAGCAGCGCACGCGCCTTGTGGGCCATCTCGATCGCGCGCGGTCGCTGGCCGTCGACCTCGTAGCCGCGCGCCAGCGCCCAGCAGGTCGACGCGCGGCGCCAGGGATCGATGTTGGCCTGCTCGCGCAGCGCCAACGCGCGCTCGAGCAGCGCCAGGCCCTCGGCGCGCCGATCGGGCGGGCCCTCGGCGCTGAGGATGCGCCCGAGGTTGTGCATGGTGTTCGCGGTGCCGGGGTGCTCGGGCCCGCTGGTCGCGCTGCGCAGCGCGAGCGCCTCGCGGTACAGCGCGATGGCCTCGTCGCGGCGGCCGGCCTCGTCGTACGCACCCGCGAGGTTGTGCATCGCCAGCGCGATGTCGGGATGGCGACCGCCGTACAAGCCGCGGTACAGCTCGAGTACGCGGCTGTAGCCGGCGATCGCATCGGGCAGGCGGTGTTGCTTGAGCGCGATCGCGGCGAGGTTGCTGTGGATCCCGATGATGGTCGGGTTGTCCTGCGACAGGCGTGCGGTCGCCAGCTCGAGCGCGTGCTCGAGCGCGGCGCGGCCCTCGTCGAGGTGCCCACGCTGCACCTCGATCGCGCCCAGGGTGTTGTACATCTCGGCGGTGACCGTGTGCGGCCCGGGGTAGAGCAGCTCCTGCTGCGCGATGCCCTCGCGCGTGTGCGTGACGGCCTCGTCGAGGCGACCCAGGTGGGCCAGCACCGCGGCGACGTTCATGTGTACGCGCGGGATCTGGCGCGCACCCTTGTCGCCGAACTGCTGCGCGCGGTCGAGCACGTCGAGGTGCTGACGCAGCGCGCCCTCGTAGTCGCCCTGCAGGCTGGTGACGACGGCGAGGTTCGACGCCAGCGTCAGCGAACGCGAGGGATCGTCGAGGCGATACAGCGCGGCTTCGGCCCGCTCGCCGGCCTCGCGCGCGGCGGCGTGCTTCTCCTCGATGGTGCCCAGCACCGCGACCAGGTCGACCCACGCGTCGGCCGCGACCTCGACGTGACCGCTGGCTTCCGCCGCCCACGTCGCCTTGCGCAGCACGGCCTCGGCCAGCGCCGCGTCCTTGTGCATCGAGTAGACCTGGCCCAGGCCCAGCAGCGCCTCGGCTCGCAGCGCGTGATCGCCGTCGATCTCCGCGCGCGCGAGGTTGCCCAGGGCCATCGCCACGGCCTCGTCGTGGCGGCCGGCGAAGCGCAGCGCCTCGACGCGATCGATCGACTCCGCCAGCTGCAGCGACAGCACGTGGGCCGCGGGCGTGGCATAGATGGGCTCGATCGCGGCCAGCCGCGCGCCGTCGAGGCAGGGCTCGGGCTCGCCGACGGGCGCGAGGATGTCGCCGTCGCGGGCGTCGTCGGAGGTCAGCTGCGCTGCGATCGCCAGCGAGGCGCGCAGCTCGGAGGCGCGGCGCTCGAAGCAGCGCAGCTGCACGGTGCGCACGTGGCCCTCGTCCTGCGCGCCGCGGCACGCGGTGTCGTGGGCGTCGCGCCAGCGCGCGACCCAGCCATCGATGCGCGCGAAGCTGCTCGCGAGCTCGGCTTCGGGGATCGTCGGCCACGCCTCGCGCAGCTGCGCGCGGACGTCGTCGGACCACGCCTGCGAGAGGCCCGCGTCGCCCTGGCACTGCGGATCGCCACGGGTCTGCCCCAGCGACCACGAGGTCGCCGCGACCGCAGCGAAGCCCACGGTCACGAGCGCGGCGGTGCGACGTCGCCGGCGACGACCGGGCGTGTCGACCAGCGCATCGAGCAGCGCGTTCATGTCCGCGAAGCGCTGCGCGGGGTCGGCCGCGAGCGCGCGCAGCAGCACGCGCACGATCCAGCGCGGCACGCCGTGGTGCGGCGGCAGCTTCGGCGGCGTGTCGGTGACGGCCGCGGCGAGCTCGGCGGCGGTACGACCCTGCCACGGGCGCTCGCCGAACAGCGCCTCGAACAGCGCGACCGCGAACGCGAACTGATCGGCGCGGGCGTCGACGGTGTGGCCGCGCCACTGCTCCGGGGCCATGTACGCGGGCGTGCCCACGACCGCGCCGGTGCGCGTCAACGTCATCGCGGTCTGCTCGCGCAGCGCCGGCATGGCCGTGTCGCTGCCGACGCCCTCGTCGAGCCGCTCACCATCGCCCTGCAGTCGCGCGAGGCCGAAGTCGGTCACGCGCACGCGGCCGTCGCGACCGATCAACACGTTGTGGGGCTTGAAATCGCGGTGGACCAGGCCGCAGGCGTGGATCGCCGCGAGGCCGCGACCGGCGGCCACGAACGCAGCGAGGATCTCGTCGCGTCGTCGCGGCTGGGCCCTGCGCCACGCGTCGAGCGTGCTGCCGTCGACGAACTCCGCGGCGATGAACACATGGCCGTCGGCGGCACCCACGTCGAACACCGCGACGACGTTGGGGTGGACCACGCGCGCCATGATCTTGGCCTCGCGCGTCCAACGTCCGGCGTGCTGCGATGCGCCCACGACGGTGGCGCGCAGCAGCTTGAGCGCGACCTGGCGATCGAGCTCCGGATCGTACGCGGCGTAGACCGTGCCGCCGGCACCGAAGCCGACGCACGCGCGGATCTCGTAGCGATCGGCGAACAGCGAGCCCAGCAGGGGGCCCGGCGGTTGCTCGGGCGCGCCGCTGTGGTCGTGATCGTGCGCGGTGCTGTCGCCACCGGACAGCTCGCGATCGAGGCTGCCGACCGACGCGTCCGCGGAGGGCTCGACGCCGTCGGTCGCAGCCGCCGGTCCTGCATCGCCGAACGCACCGCCGAACAGCGCCACGGTCTGCGCACAGCGAGCGCACGCGTCGATGTGCCGCTCGATCCGATCGCGCTCGCGCTTGGTCGCGACGCCCGCGAGGAACTCGCCGAGCTCGTCCTCGCTCGGACACACCTCCGCGCTCGTGCCCGGCACTGCCATCGCGCCGCCCCAGTGTAGCCTGGTGCCCGACACGCCGTGCCCGGCGCGGGCCCCGGCGAGGCGCGGACCCGCGCGGCGACCGTCGCCGTCCGCGGGCCGGGAATCCCCCGCGAAACCCCGGCTGATGCGGCTTCGGCCGCGGATCTGCGACCCTGGATCGCGCGCGTGTGCGGGCCCACGTAATGGACCGCCCGCTCGCGTCACTCACCGATCCGTCAGAGGTCACCCCGTTGCCGCGCGTGAACACCGAGCCCCGCGTCCAGCCGCTGCGCCGTGCCCCGGCCACGGACGTGGACCTGTTGGTCGAGGCGGCACGCACCGGTCGCACCGATGCGTGGGCGCAGCTGTACCAGCTGTACTTCGAGTCGGTGTTCCGCCACGTGCGCTACCTCGCCGGTGAGCAGGCCGCGGTCGAGGACCTCGTGCAGGAGACCTTCGCGCGCGCGCTGGTGTCGCTGCGGGACTTCGACAACCGCTCGGCGTTCTCGACCTGGCTGCACGGCATCGCGGTCAACGTCGTGCGCAACCACTGGCGCTCGCAGAGCAGCACCGCGCTCGCGCACGATCGCCTGCGCGCGATGAACACCGTGCGCGAGGCGGCGCCCAGCGCCGACGTCGATCGCAATCATCTCGCGCGCGAGCGGGCGCGGGTGGTCTACGCGCTGCTGGCCGAGCTGCCCGAGCACCTGCGCGAGGCCTTCGTGCTGCGCGACCTCGAGGGCCTGCCGCCGGCCGAGGCCGCGGCGCAGCTGGGCATCTCGCCGGGCAACCTCGCGGTCCGGGCCACGCGCGCGCGGCAGCGCCTGCGCGGCGAGCTGGAGAAGCTGGGCTGGCTCGCGCCGCTGCCGGAGGAGGGCGCGTCATGAGCGTGCACGACTCCGAGCTCGAGCAGGGCGTCGATGCGGGTCCCGATCCGGAGCTCGCGGATCTGCTGACCGACATCGGCGGCTGGATCGATCGCGACGTCACGGACGCCAACGTGCCGTGGGATTTCGCGGCCGTGGTCCGTCGCGCGCACACGCTCGATCCCGAGCAGTTTCCCGCGTCGGTCGTGCAGGAGGTCGAGACCGCGGAGCCGGTGGTGTCGCTGGCGCAGCAGCGTCGCGCACGACGGGCGACCCGCGACGATCTCGCGTTCGCGGCGATCGTCGCGGACGTGCGCGCCGACGCGGAGCTCGACACCGCGCTGCGTGCCAACGGCGTGGCCTCGCCCGCATCGCCGGCGGTGGCCGTGGCGCGGCCGGCCTCGGGCCTGCGCCGCCTCGCCTGGGGTGCGCTCGCGCTCGCAGCTGCGGTCGTGCTCGGCGTGGGTGTGATCGAGGGCGTGCAGTTCGTGCAGGCCCAGCGCGCGGCGCAGGCCGACGCGGCGATGCACCAGGGCGATCGCAACGGTGCCTCGACCGAGCGCGCAGTGGTCGATGACACGCCCGCACCGCAGCCGCGCGTGCGCGCGGCGGCGCCGATCGAGCGCGCGGCGCCCGAGCCCGAGGTCTTGCCGCCGGCGCCGCTCGATCCCCCGGCGGCGGCGACGGCCAAGCCGCGGCGCGCGAGCAAGCCCGCCGCCGTGGTCGCGCCACCGGAGCCGAGCCTGTCCGAGCGCCTCGCCGCGCTCGACGAAGCCGCCCACGCCGCGTGGAAGGCGGGCGACCTCGCGGCCGCGGAGGCGAAGTTCGAGGCGCTCATCGATCTCGCCGGGACCTCGCGCCTGGCCGACCTCGCCTACGGCGACCTGTTCACGCTCGCGCGACGCCGCGGCGACAGCGATCGCGAGGCCGCGCTGTGGCGCGCGTACCTCGAGCGCTTCGCCCACGGTCGCTTCGCCGACGACGCGCGCGCGGGCCTGTGTCGTCGCGCGAGCGGCGAGGCCCAGCGCAGCTGTTGGCGCGAGTACCTCGAGGACATGCCGCAGGGTTCGTACCGCGATCGGGCGCTGCGCGAGCTCGGTGAGTCGCCGTGACGCGCGTGCTGGCGATCGCGGCGCTGCTGGGATCGGCGGCGTGCACCGCCGAGTTCCTCGTCGGCGAAGGTGGCAGCAGCGGCAGCAGCGGTGGCACCACGACGCAGGCCGGCAGCAGCGGTACGTCGCTCGGCAGCGCCGAGGGCTCGGGCACCACCGTCGCGAGCACCGACGGCGGCGGCAGCAGCAGCGGCAGCGCGGGCACCACCACCGGCGAGCCGGGCACCACGACCACCGCCACCACCACCGGCGATCCGACCGGCGAGCCCACGACCACCGAGGTGGCCACGACCACCGGCACCACCGGCGACGGTCCCGGCGCATGCCCGTCGATCGAGAACGCCGATGCCTGCGAAGCGGTGCCCGCGTGCGACTGGTACGCGACCGATCAGTGCTTCGTCGACGCGTGCCATCCCGATGCGGGTGCGGTGTGCAGCGAGCTCGGCGCCGACGCGTGCACGCTCTCGGCGATCTGCGTGTGGAACGAGATCGAGGTCGCGTGCCTGCTGCCCGATTGCCTCGAGCTGCCGTATCGCGACTGCACCGGGCTGGCGGTGTGCACGTGGCTGGGCGACATGCGCACGGGCCACTGCGAAGCCATCGATTGTCCGGCGTGTTGGGAGCTCGAGATGCCCGGTTGTGGCCGTACGCCCGGCTGCACCTGGATCGAGGGCGCGTGCGTGCCCGATTGAGCTGGCGCCGCGATCGCAGCTGCGCTTAGATCGGGCCCGGTTGCCGCCGACCGCCGCCATCTTGGGAATCGTGCTGCTCGCGCCCGCGGCCACGCCCCCGTCGCCGGGCGACGTCGCGACGGCTCCGATCGCACGCGGCCGCATCAACGGCATCGTGCTCGACGCCCAGATGCCGCAGCTGGACGAGGTCGAGCGGGGATTGCTGCTGCGCATCGACGGCCGCGGCATCGTGCGCTCCGATCGCGCCCGGCCGCCGCGCACCGGCGAGCTGTTCGCGTACATCGAGCTGGGACACATCGAGAGCGAGGCGGCCGAGCTGGCGCTGATCCTCTCGGATGGTCGCGCCTACCGCCGTCGCATCCTCGCGCCCGCGGCCGAGCGGCCGCGCGAGCTCGCGACCTCGATCGCGAACCTGGTCGCGGCGATCGAGGAGGACAGCGTGACGCCCGATGCGCTCGACGTGCCGCTGCCCGAACCGCTGCGGACCGCGCCCGCGCCGACGAGCGCACCGCCACCTTTGCCGCCGTCGGTGCCGCGGCGCGAGTGGGGCCTGTCGATGCGCGGCGACGTGATCGCGGCGGTCGGCGCACCGTCGCCGCAGGGCCTCGCCGCCGGCGGTGCCAGCATGATCGCGACCATGCGCTGGCGCGTCGGACCCACGCTCGGCGTGGGCCTGCGCGGCGCAGGGTTGCAGCGCAACGGCTGGGGCCTCGCGCGCGTGCGCGTCGACGTGACCGGCGGTTGGAACCGGCGCTCGGGTGCGTTCGAGCTCGCGCTCGCCGCGGGGTTGTCGGTCGAACCGTGGCTGATCGTGCGCAACGGTGCGGCGCTGTCGCTCGCGGACACGCGGCGCAAGGCCCCGCTGATCGGCGGCGTGCTGCGCGTGGCGCCGCGCTGGTCCCGGCTGCTGGCGTACGAGCGCGCGCTCGTGATCGGTCCGGTGCTGGAGTTGGCGGGCTCGGCCATGCCCACGCGCGACGGCGGTGTCGTGCGCGTGCGTGAACGCGTGGGCACGCAGACGCGCGACGTGTTTCGCCTCGGTGGCTTCGAGATCATCGCGGGTCTCGAGCTGGGCCTGTGGATGCCCGCGCCCAAGGCCGAACGCCTCATCGCGCGGGGCGGGCGGCCGCGGGTGCGCCGAGCTCGACCACGGTAGCCGGGTTGTCGCCCGGCAGTGCGCCGACCAAGCCCTCGAGCGGCGTCGCGGGCTCGGCGAATGGGATCTCGCGCCCGGCCGCGAGTTCGACCACGATGTCGGCGGCGAGCTGCGCGATCAGGCGCATGCCCTCGGGTTCGATGCCGGCGAGCTCGTCCCCGGGTGCGTGGTAGTCCGCGTGCACGCCGGTGAAGAAGAACAACACCGGGATCTTCTTGCCGTAGAAGCTCGCGTGATCGCTGCGCGTCGTGACCGAGCGGTCGTAGAGGATGCGCATGCCGCGGTTGCCGAGCTCGCGCAGCAGCGGCGTCCACGTCGGGCTCGACGACAGGCCACCGATCGCGAGGCCCTTGTCGCCGAGTCGGCCGATCATGTCGAGGTTGATCATCGCGACGACGCGCCCGCGATCGAACGGTGCCGCCTGCGGTGGGCTGTCGGCCAGCGCGTCGCTGCCGAACAGGCCGATCTCCTCGCCGGAGAAGCTCGCGAACACCAGCGTGCGTCGCGGCTTCACGCCCGCCGCGGTGATGGCTTGCGCGATCTCGGCGATGGCAGCGGTGCCGCTGCCGTTGTCGTCCGCGCCGTTGCAGATCTCGTCCCGCCGGCCGTCGCTGCGCTGGACCGGCCGGCACTGCCCGCCGGGTGCGGCGCCGATGTGATCGAAGTGCGCGCCCACCAGCACGATCTCGTGGGCGAGGTCGCCACCTTGCAGGTACGCCACCACGTTGGGCACGTCGCGCGTGATGGGTTCCAGCGCCACGTCGAGCTGCACGCGACTCCGGGCCAGCACGCGCGAGCGCGGCCGACGATCGCGATCGATGTCGCGCTGCACCTGCTCGAGTCGCACGCCCATCGGCGCCAGCACTCGCGCGGCGGCGCGCCAGCGCAGCTGCACCACCGGCAAGGGCAGCGGGTCGCGCACGCGCGAGGACGTCAACTCGGGCAGCACGTCGGCCTCGCGCGCGGCCGCGTCCACGAAGGTCGCGGGCGCCTTGACGACGATGGCTCCGATCGCGCCGGCTTGTTGCAGGCGCTCGAGCTTGCGCGCGAGCCTCAGCTCGCGGGGGTCGAACGCGATCCCGTCGGCCTCCTCGCGCTCACGCACCTGCTGCAGCAGCGCCATGAGATCGATCGGCAGCGCCGGATCGGCCGAGGGCGTGCTCAGGACGGCCTTGGCCTCGGCGGTGCGCAGGCGCGGGCCGAGGACCGCGAGCAGGCGCGTGCGCGTGCGCGCGTGCGCGGCGGCCACGGCGATGTGGTCGGCCTCGGCGACCAGCTGCGCGACGCGGGCGTTGCCGTCGTCGACGATGTCGCGCAAAGGTGGCAGCAGCTCGTCGAGCTCGGCGCGGCCGGGGCCCTCGAGCATCAACACGGCGATGCGACCCTTCACGTCGACACCTGCGAGATCGTCGTAGGCGGCGCTGCCGTCCTCGCGCACGGTCGAACGCACGCCGTAGCCCACGAACACCAGCTCGCCGCTGGCCTTGCCGCCGGGGCCGAAGTTGCGCGCGACCACATCGGTGGCAGCGATCGCGAGGGCGCGGCCGCGATGCGTGACGGCGATCGACAGCGGCCGCGCCAGCGCGGCGCCGGTCGTGACGGGATAGCCGACGCGGAAGTCCTTGCCGACCGGGCGCAGTCCGGCCTCGGCGTAGCGGCGAGCCAGCAGTGTGGCTGCGGTCTCGATCTCCGGCGCGAGCGTGAAGCGACCGGCCATCGCGTCGTCGGCCAGCGTCGCGAGCAGCGCATGCATGCGTGCGCCGTCGATCACAACCTTCGCGGGGGCTTCGGCCGGTGCGTCGTGGGTCGTCGTCGGCGTCGGGGTGGGCGGCTCGGTCGGGCCGTGCGCCGGGCGACACGCCGCCCACGCGAGCAACAGCGGCGGCAGCAGCGACATCGACCTGGCGAGCGGCGAGCGGCGATGGGCCATCACGCGCGGTCGTACCACAGCCGCGATCGCGCGCGGGTGTGCGATCGCAGGCCGCGATCAGCGTGCGCGGCCGCGCGACGAAGGCACCGCCGGCGTTCGCGGGAACAGCCGCGGCGTCGGGCCGGCATCGAGGTTGAGCTGCAGGCCGTGCGTCAGGCCGGTCGCGGTCGAGTAGCCCACGCCGATCTGCAGCGACGAGTCGGCACCGAGGCCGGCAGCGTTGGGCAGCACGCGCGCGCGCACCGGCGGCTTGGCCTCGGCCTCGCGCACGGCCGCGCGCCAGCGTGCGCGCGCCTTGGGCTCGGTCGTGCGTGCGGCCAGCTCGCGCCGCGCCGCGAGCCCGGCCTGGCCCTCGTCGCGGGTGGTCACACGCTCGAGCGCCGCGAGATCGATCGGCGTCAGCATCAGCGCGGCCTGGATCGTGGCGACGTTGTCGTCGCTCGAGAGCTCGAGCGCGCGCGCCAGCGGCACCGCGGCCTCGGCCTGGCGGCCGGTGTCGAGCAGCAGCGCAGAGAGGTTGGACAGGTCGGGCACGTCGGCGGTGTCGTTGGCCTCGGCCAGCAGCGTGCCGTAGCGCTCGATCGCGCGGTCGCGTGCCCGGGTGTCGCCGACCATGCGCCAGCGCACCGCGTCGAGCCGTGCGTGCATGCGCGTGCGCATGGCCGGCGGGAACGACGGCGGCAGCGCGTCGAGGTCGCGCGCGATCGGGTCGAGGTCCTCGGCGCGATCGAACGTCAGCGCCAGTGTCAGCCGCGTCATCGCCACGCGACGCGCCAGCGCGGGATCGGTCGGCAGCGCGCCGGCCAGCGCCGCGCGTGCGGCCTCGCCATCGCTGCTGAACTGCGCCGCGGCGATGAGCACGTCGAGCGAGTGCGGGCTGTCCGGTGTGCGCGCGCGCAGGGCCTGGGCGCGCGGTAGCAGCCCGCGCGCGAGCGCCAGCAACGCCGCGTGATCGTCCGCGAGCACGATCGGCAACAGCTCGTCGCCGAGCCCGAGCACGAACTGCAACACCACGCCGACGTCGACACCGGCGGCCGCGAGCTCGTCGACGTCGCGCCGCAGCGGGGGCAACAGCGGCAAGACGGCCTCGATCGCAGCGCCGAGCCCACCCGCGGCCGCGGTCGGCAGCACCGTGTACGCCAGATGCATTGCGCGCACGCCGACCGACAGCTCGAGGTACTGCGGCTCGCGGTGCTCGAGCGCCTCGGGCGCGGCGACGAGTGTCTCGTAGGCGTGATCGAAGTCGAGGTCGATGAGCAGCTGCGCGTCGATCTCGCCACCGAGCACGCGCGCGTCCTTGGGCGCATCGCGACGCAGCGAGGCGAACGCCGCGTGGGCATCGCGGACGCGCCCCAGCTGACGCAGCAGCCGCGCGCGTTCGAGCCGCTCGTCGAGTGACTTCGCCTTCGCCAGCGCGATCGCCCGCGCTGCACGCTCGCGCTCGGTCGCGACCTCGGCCTTGGTCGGCGTGGCATCGCCGTCACCGGCACCGGCCGCGGCCATGGCCGCGTCGCCGCACGCGAGATCCAGCGCGTCGAAGCACGCCTGCGCGAGTGCGCGGCGCTGCTGCGGCAGCGCGTAGCGCCCACGCAGCCGCAGGGCCTCGCGGCGCAGCGCGACCGGGTTGCCCGACTCGGGCGTCTCCGCGGCGGCGAGGCCCTCGAGCAGATCGGGCAGCTCGGGTCGCGTCGGCGCGTCACGCAGCAGGCGCGCGACGGCGCGGCGGTGCAGTCCCGGCAATCGCGAGAACGCCTCGGGCAACCACGCCAACAGCTCGCGTGCGCGCGCGTCGGCGTCGCCCTCGGTCGACTGTGCCAATACCCGCGCGGTGGCGGCCAGCATCTGTCCGAACACGCCCTTGCGATCGAACAGCAGCGGCATGTCGAACGCGCCGTACAGCTGCGCCAGCGCGACCATCCGCTCGGGATCGTCGGCGCCCGCGGGCGCGGCCTGCTCGAGCGCGAGCAACACCATCCCGATCTGCACCGCAGCCGCGATCTGCTGCCCGCTGCTCGCGTGCTTGGGCAGCCCGCGCCAGGACTGCAGCGCCGCCCGCAGCGCCTCGGCGTCGTGGGGTGCGCGATCGATCCCGAGCTCATGCAGTGCCCATGCGGGCATGCCGACCATCAGGCCATCGACCCGCCCGGGGTCGATGCGATCTGCGAGCGTCGGCTCCGTCGTCGCGGGCGTCCGCGCGGTGTGGGGATCGGGCTGCGGCTGCTTGGTCGCTTCGGGGCGACACGACGCGAGCGCAATCGCGACGACGCACGCGGCAGCGTGCAGCGCTCGGCCCGACACCGTGCGCACGTTCGACGACCCAACCCGACCCGACCGCGATCCCGAGCGTGCTCGCATCCGCCGCGACGCTAGCAGGGGCGAGCACCTGCGGGCGGCGTTTCGCGCCCGTGGCGCCCGGCCGGACTGCGTCGATTCGGGTCCGCGCGACAATGCGTGCAGAAGCTCACGGAAGTGCGATGCGCCGCTGCCGGGCCCGCAGCGGCCCGAGTTTGCTATGCGATAGCACTTATGTCCGACGACGGCGCTGGCGACCGCGCGCTGCCCGAGCCCACGAGGCCCGCGATGCCCGATCTGTCCGAGCTGGCCGAGGTCGGGCGACGCATCGTCCACGACGAATTGGTGCTGCTCGAGCGCGTGCAGCAGCGCGTGGCCAAGGACGCGCAGACCAACCCCGACAAGATCGAGGATCTCGACGCACAGCTGATCGAGCTGCGCGATGCGATCGCGGAGGCGAAGGAAGAGGACGTGCCTTCGCTGATCGACCAGATGCACCAGGTCGCGGCGCTCAGCCGCAAGCGCGGTCAGGGCCGCAGCCTGCCGGTCGATCCCGGCAACCCGTACTTCGGGCACCTGCGCCTGCGCGAGGGCCGGACCGGCTCGGTCCGCGACGTGCTCGTGGGTCGCAACACCATGCTCGATCAGGGCGACGGCGTGACCATCGTCGACTGGCGCAACGCGCCGGTGAGCCGTCTGTACTACCGCTACGAAGAGGACGACGAGTACGAGGAGGAGTTCGACGACCGCACGCTCGAGGGCAAGATCCTCGTGCGCCGCAGCCTCGCGGTGCAAGAGGGCGTGCTGCGTCGCGTGGCCGCGCCGCAGGGGACCTTCGCGATCGATGGTCGCGGTCGCTTCCGCGAGGCGGTCGGCAACGCCAAGCCCACGCTGCACGGCGGTTCGGGCTCGGCCATCCGCGTGCCGCAGGGCCAACTGGGCGTCAACGACAGCGACAGCAGCGCGCGCGCCGACAAGCACCTGCAGGAGATCACGGCGCTCATCGACAAGCAGCAGTTCGATCTGATCACGCGGCCGGAGTCGGGCATCGTGCTCATCCAGGGCGGCGCGGGTTCGGGCAAGACCACCGTCGCGCTGCATCGCGTCGCGTACCTGGCGTTCCAGGACGCGCAGCGCTTCGCACCCGCGGCGATGCTGATCGTGGTGTTCAACGACGGCCTGGTCGAGTACGTGCGCCACGTGCTGCCGGCGCTGGGCGTCGAGGGCGTGGGCGTGACGACGTACCGCAAGTGGTCGGCGGCGCTGCTGGCCAAGATGAAGCTGCGCATCGAGCAGCGCTACACCGGTGCCACGCCCGATCCGGTGCAGCGCTTCAAGAAGCACCCGCTGGTGCTGCGCATGGCCGAGGATCTGGTGCGCGAGCAGCTCGAGGACATCCGCGGCCAGCTGGTCGAGCGCCTGGGCGAGCGCGCCGGCGCCGAGGTGCTGCGCACGTGGGACTCGTGGTCGACGCTGCCGCCGGTGGTCCGCGCCGAGCGGCTGATCAAGTGGCTCGGCGAGGGTCGCGGCTCCGAGCTCGCGCCCAAGCTCAAGGCCGCCGCGGGCACGGTCGCCCGCGCCGCGCGCGAGCAGCTGCGCGACTTCGTCGGCGACTGGTTCGAGCTCAACACCTCCGAGGCCCGCATCCGCGCGGCGATCCGCGAGCACGCGCCCGGCGAGTGGACCGACGCCGACGTCGGCACCATCGTGCGTTGGTGCGCGCGCAAGGCCGATCTCGACGTCGAGCCCGAACAGGCCGTGCCCGACGGCGCCGGCCTCGACCCCGAGGACGACGCGATCCTGCTGCGGCTGATGCAGCTCAAGTACGGTGGCGTGTTCGTCGGCGGCAAGCGCATCGAGTACGAACACATCGTCATCGACGAGGCGCAGGACCTGTGCCCGCTCGAGGTGCGCGTGCTGCTCGACTGCGCCAGCAAGGGCAAGAGCATCACCATCGCGGGCGACCGCGCGCAGAAGATGGTGTTCGACAACGGCTTCGTCGACTGGCCGCAGCTGCTCGGTGACGCGGGCCTGCCCCACGTGGAGATCCAGCCGCTCAAGATCACCTATCGCTCGACGCGGCAGATCATGGAGTTCTCGCGCCACGTGCTGGGGCCGCTCGCGGATCCCGAGCAGCTGGTCGCGCGCGACGGTGCCGAGGTCAGCTACTTCGAGTTCACCGACACCGGCGAGGCGGTCGCGTTCCTGGGCGAGGCGCTGCGGGGGCTGATGCAGCGCGAGCCCAACGCATCGGTCGCGCTCATCGCCCGCTACCCGCAGCAGGCCGACGTCTACTACGAGGCCTTGCGCGTGGCCGAGGTGCCGCGGTTGCGACGCGTGCGACGCGAGGACTTCAGCTTCACCGCCGGCATCGACGTCACCGACGTGCGGCAGGTGAAGGGCCTCGAGTTCGACTACGTGGTGCTGCTCGAGCCCACGCGCGCGAACTACCCCGATCAGGTGCAGTCGCGGCACCTGCTGCACATCGGCGCGACGCGTGCGGCGTTCCAGCTGTGGTTGCTGGGGGTCGGCCAGCGCAGCGCGCTGGTGCCGGACACGCTGGCGAACGAGCTGCCGTAGCCGCGCTACCGCAGCACGCGGAACTCGATGCGACGGTTCTGCGCGCGGCCGGCCTTGCTCGCGTTGGTGTCGAGCGGTTCGTCGGGGCCGGCGCCGCGGGTCTCGATGCGTGCGGCGTCGATGCCGTGCTCGACCAGGTAGCGCTTCACCGCGTCGGCGCGGCGCTGCGACAGCTCCATGTTGTGTTCGCGGTTGCCGGTCGAGTCGGTGTGACCGCTGACCTCGACGCGCACCGACGCGTGCTTGGTCAGCGCGGCCACGGCCTCGTCGAGGCGCTTGCGCGACTCGGGTCGCAGCGTGTCCTTGTTGGTGTCGAAGAACACGCCCTGCAGCACCTCGAGCTGGCCGAACTCACCGGGGACCTCGTCGGGGCAGCCGTCGCCGTCCTCGAAGCCGTTCTTGGTCTCGGGCTTGTCGGGGCAGGCGTCGTCGGGATCGAGGATCCCGTCCTTGTCGGGATCGCGGTCGGGGCAGCCGTCGGGCGCGATGCCGGGCACCTCGGGGCAGGCGTCGTCGGGATCGCGGAAGCCGTCGCCGTCGCGATCGGGCGGCGGCGGGCAGCCGGTGGGCTTGTCGCCGGGCACGTCGATGCACTGATCGTCGCGGTCGAGCACGCCGTCGCCGTCGCGATCCGCGGGTGGCTCGGGCTGCGGTTGCGGCCTGGCCGGGCGGTCGACGTCGCGCGCGCGCCCGAGCGTGAGCGACAGGCCCAGCAGCGCTTCGATGGTGTTGGTCGCGCCCTTGTCGACGCCGCGCGCCGAGGTCACGGTGTCGCGCAGATCGACCCGCAGCATCGCGTAGCGCGTCAGGAAGAACTTCACACCGACGCCGAAGTGGATGCCGGCGTCGACGTCGTTGCCGACCGCGGCGCGGTCGCTCGACACGCCCAGCGCGGACGCGCCCACCAGCGCGAACGGTGTCACGCTCCATAGGCCCAGCTGCGCGATGAGGTGGCCGCGCGCGGTCCACATCGTCGCCGCGCGCCCGTTGGCCCGCGCCGGCATGGCGCCGCCTTCGAGCTCGAAGCCGAAGAAGCGCAGCGGCAGATACGACAGCCGTGCGCCGACATCGAAGGCCGCGCGCGACAGCGGTGCGAAGCCCTGCCGCGGCAGGCCCAGCTCGGCCTGGAACAGCTCGAGGTTGCGCGCCGGCGCGATGACGCCGCCGTAGATGCCCAGCTCGCCCATCTGCCGGCCGCGCTCGGGCGCCCAGCGATGGATCCATCGCTTGTCGCGACGCTTGCTGAGCTTGGCCGGTGCGCTCGCATCGGCCTGGCCGCCGGCGCTGGCCTGCGCTCCGCCGGCGCTCACCGAGGCGCCGGCAGCCGCGGTCGCGTCGGCGCTCGGCGCTGCGAACGTGGTGGCGAGCAACGGGAGCAGCGCGAGCATGGGCGTGTGCGAGAGCCTGCCACGGCCCCGGTCGGCGCCCAAAAACCCGACCAACCGGCCGGGGCCAGGGCCGGCCGGGTCGGCGTCGCGCGACCAGGCAATGGGCACGGGCGGCCCGCGCTTTTCCTGCGTCGGGCCAAGGCCGCGGGATGAGACGCGACGCGTCTGGTCCCCAGCTCAGATCAGCGCGGCGGAGCGCTCGGCGATGGCCTTGCCCACGTCGCTGCAGCGCGCGGCCTCGGCCTCGCCGACGATGTCGTAGGTCAGCGGCTTGCCGGCCCGCAGCGTCTCGATCACCGCGGACTCGATCGCGGCCGCGGCGCGACCGAGGCGCTCGTCGTGCTTGCGGCGGCCGAGCCAGTCGAGGCCTTCCTTCACCGCGAGGATCATCGCGATGGGGTTCACCTTGTCCTTGCCCGCGTGCTTGGGCGCGCTGCCGTGGATGGGCTCGAACATGCCGTGCTCGCGGCCGACGTTGGCGCCCACCGCCATGCCCATGCCGCCCTGCAGCACCGACGCGAGGTCGGTGACGATGTCACCGAACATGTTGGTGGTGACGCACACGTCGTAGTGCTCGGGCTGCCCCAGCAGCCACTGCGTGAACGCGTCGACGATCGCGGTCTCCTTCTCGATCTCGGGGTACTCGGCGCCGATCTCGAAGAACACGTCGCGGAAGAACTGGCAGCCGTGCAGCACGTTGTCCTTCACGATCGCGGTCACGCGCTTCTTGCCGTCCTTGGGCGCGCCGGTCGGCCGCGCGCGGCACAGCTCGAACGCGTGACGGATGATCTGCTCGCTCGCGCGCCGCGTGATCACGCGGGTGTCGATCGCGACGTCGGTGCGACCGCCGGGCGAGAGCTTGCCGCCGGCCTGGCTGTACATGCCCTCGGTGTTCTCGCGCAGGAACACGATGTCGACCTTGCCGGGCTCCCACACCTGCTTGTGCGCGCCGTGGATGCGGTGGCGGACGCCGGGGTAGAGCTTCACCGGCCGCACGTTGGCGTAGAGGTTGAGGCGGATGCGGTTGCCGATCACCGGCGAGTAGCCCGCCATCTTGCCGTTGGCCATGATCACGGGGCCGCCGCTGCCCTTGGGGTCGGGCCAGCCGACGGCGCCCAGCAGGATCAGATCCGCGGCGGCGCAGGCCTCTTCGCTGCCCTCGGGCCAGTCACGGCTGCCGTGCTCGAGGTAGAACTTGCCGCCGCACGGGATCTCCTGGTTGTTCCACTCGATGCCGAGCTTGCGCGACACCGCCTCGAGCACGCGCATGCCTTCGCGCATGACCTCGGGTCCAGTGCCATCGCCGGGGAGAGTGACGAGCTGATACGCCATCGACCTCGGGTTTACCGCGAAGCCGAGGGTGCGGCGCGCGCGCTGGCGGGTGAGGATCCCGACGTCACTCCCACAGCGCGGTGAGCTCGTCGTGGTGCGCCGCAGCGTCGTTGAAACCCAGCTCGATCAGCTCCGCGACGTAGTTGGGCTCGAACAGCACGTAGCTCGCGAGATCGCTCTCGGTGACCTCGTCGGTGGCGGTCACGACCCGCCGCAGCCAGCGCGCCATCACGCCCTTGTGCTTGGACAGCCCGGTGCGGCGGATGACGTCGTACGCGACCTCGCCGAGGTCCTTGCTCGGGCGGATCAGCACGACCTTCATCTCGAGGTACGGCCGCGAACGACGGCCCGACATCTGGTCGGCCATGCGCTGCGAGAACTCCGGGCCGTACAGCGCGTTGCCGGCGTGCACGAGCTCGTTGGTGCGATGGATCCGCGCGAGGTCGGCCTCGAGCTTGTCGAGCATCAACGCGTTGAGCATCTTGCCCAGCATGAACACCGCGTTGGGATAGATGACCTTCTTGCGGACGATCCGCGGGCGCGAGCTCTCCGCGCCGGGATCGTGGCGCAGGCCCACGACCAGCAGGCGGTTGGCGCCCAGGTGCATCGCGGGGCGGATCGGCGTGTTCTGCCGCAGGCTGCCGTCGACGAACAGCTCCTGGCCCACGCGCACCGCCGGGAACAGCACCGGGATCGCCGCGGAGGCCAGCGCGTGCGCCGGCGTGATGTGGGTCTGCACCACGACCTGGCCGGGGACCTTGGGCCAGTGCGGTCGCTCGCCGTCGCGGGTCTGCACGAACACCGTGGTGATGCCGGTCGACAGCTCGGTCGCGCTGCAGGCGAACGCGTGGATGTTGCCCGCGCGCAGGTTCGCGTCGATGCCGGCCCATGGGATCCGCGAGCGGACCATGTCCTCGATCATCTTCGCGTCGACCAGGCCGCCCAGCGTGTGGCCGTGGTTCTCCTTGGGCAGGTTGCGACCGAACAACACCTGCGGCAAGTTGCGCAGCTGGCGAAAGCCGAAGTGGTAGATGCCGTCGAGATCGAGCTCGCTCCACACGCGCGAGAGCATGCGGCCCTGCGCGCGCGGACGATCGGCGGTCGCGGCCATGTACGCGCCGTTGACCGCACCGACGCTGCTGCCGGTGACGACGTGGAACGGCAGCGCCTTGCGCAGCCGCTCACGCACGTAGCGGATGACGCCGACCTCGTAGGCACCGCGGGCGCCACCGCCCGAGAGCACGAGTCCGACCCGAGGCCGATGGAAGTCGTTCGCGTCGTCGTCGACCACTCAGAATCCGACGTCGAAGCACTTGCACGTGCCCATGCCGTCCGTGCTCTCGTTGCACGAGGCCGGGGGCTCGGCCGCGCTGGCGTTCATCGCGATGTCCATGCCGCCGACCCAGCGGTTGTCCTGCGGCGGGTACTGGTCGATCTTCGACTGGATGAAGTCGGTGTCGTCGAAGTGGGTCGCGATCTCGGCGGTGTCGGCGTTGGTCAAGAACGGGATCTCGAGGTGCATGGTGCCGGTGACCGGACCCGAGTCGATGGTGGTGCCGATCTTGAGCTCGACCGCGGGGCCCCACGAGCACTCGGCCATGTCGAACTGACCGAACGCATCGGTGGGACAGGTCGTGGGCGTGTTCTTGGCCTCGACGAACATCACCGCCCACGCGTTGCAGCGCGAGCCCAGGCACTCGTAGTAGTGCTTGTGCTTGAACGCGCCCTTGTCCAGGCACGGGTGGTAGCAGGGGTTGATGGTGACCGGGATGTCGCCGCCGGCCTTGACCTCGGTGACGGTGCAGACCTTGCCGCGATGGAACGGCACCTGCTTGCTGCTGAAGGTCGCCGGCGCCGGGGACTCGGTGCTGGTGGTGTCGATGTCCTTGTCGACACACTCGTTGGTGTCCTGATCGCACATCTGCCCGCGACCGCACTGCTCGTCGAGGTCACAGCCGCCCTGCGCCACCGGGGCACACGACGCCAGCGCCGAGGCGAGTCCCAGGCCCCCCGCGAACGCCGTGAGCAGGCCCCACGCGTGCGACGGACGAAGCAGCCTCGCGGACGTCGGATTCGAAGCGAACCAGGACATGCTGCCAGTCTAGCGGACTTCGGGTCCGAACGGAGAGTTCGTGGCACCGGGCGCGAGTTGGTACTCGCGCCGCGGTGGGCGGCCGACGATGCGAGCGACCTCGTCGAACAGCGCCGGTGGGATCGCCAGCTCGTGGCCCCGCGTCGCGGCGGCGGCGGCGGTGCAATCGGACAGTGCGGGGTCTCCCGCATCGAGGTGCGAGGCGCTCCCATCGTGGGCGCGATCGTGGGTCTGGGATGGCTTGGGGTCGTGCTCGCCCGGGCACAGCCGCACGGTCGCGTCGCTCGCGAGCCGCGCGACGAACGTGGTGCCTTCGTGCAGCTGCAGCCGCAGGCGCACGTCCCACGGCGGTGGGCCGGCCGCGAGGCCCTCGAGCACGTCGCCCGCGACCAGCGCCTCGCGGACCTGCGCGACCACCTCGTCGCGGCAGCGGCCGAGCACGGCGCCGTCGAGATCGAGCACGGTGATCGTCGCGAGCTGCTGTGCGCGCGCGTGCAGGGCCGCCGCGGTGTTGGGCACGGGCGCGGTCGCGGGGGCGCGCGTCGTCGGCCCGTGGCCGCGCTCGCACGCGAACGCCAACACCCACGCGAACAGCAGCGCGCGCGGGCGGGTCATGGCGCGTAGGGGAAGTAGCCGGTCTCGTCGGGCGTGAGCCCGATCGCGGACTTGTACCAGGCGTACTCGAGCTTGTAGACCGACTGGTCCACGAACATGTAGTTGCGCGCGCCCACGGCCCGCAGGCTCGCGCCCATGCCCGGCGGCGCGCCGTACATGGTGATGCCGACGGTCTTGGCCAGCTGCTTCATGTACGTGTCGGGCAGGATGTTCTTCGTCATCGCCGCCGCGATCTGCTTGGCCGTGACCGAGTAGGTCTTGCCGCCGTAGCTCACCGACAGCGGCGCGTCCTTGTCCTTGGCCCCGGCCGCGGCGCGGACCAGCGCGCGGTTGTCCGTGGTCGCCTGACAGCCCCACATCTTGGCGACCGCGTCCGCGGCGAACGCCTTCTTGAAGTCGCCGCGGCGCGTCATGTTGGTCGAGCTGAAGTCCTTCGAGCGGCCGTCCTTGTCGCCGGGATCGCGCTCGGCTTCGCGGGCGCCGCCGGCGTCGTAGTCGGGCGCCTGCCAGGTGTCGATCATGATGGGCCCGCCGACCCACGCGTGCGAGAAGATGTCGAAGCGCTGCAGCGAGCCTGCCGCGGCCACGCCGAGGTCCTGCACGTAGCGGTACGCGTGCACGATCGAGATCGAGTCGTCGTCGTGGCGCTGCTGCAGCGCCGCGGTGGTCTCGCCGCCGGCGGTGTGCGTGGGCACGCTGCCCTGCAGCAACTTGTCCATCACGTGCCAGTCGCGCTTGCCCTTGATGTAGCGGACGCGGTTGCCGCTCTTGAAGTCGAAGATGGTCACGACCGTGGCGTCGCCGATGCGCTTGGTGAGGCTGGTCTTCTTGCCGGTCTGCCAGGTCTCGCCGGCGTAGAGGTCGTCGCGCCAGGTCTTGGCGTACAGCGTGTTGTCCGAGCCGCCGTGGTAGTCCCAGCCCGCGAGCATCACCAGCTCGGTGTGCTTCTTGGTCAGCGTGAACGCGAAGGTGAAGAGCTTGCGCGTGCCGCTCGAGCCGTCGGTCACCGACGCGCTGGCCAGCGCGCAGCAGCGCGGCGAGTCGCCGGCGAACGCGATGCTCTTGGCGCCGCTGCCGGCGATCTGCACCGAGAACGGCAACGGCGGGTGATCGGGCAGCTCGAGCACGAGCTGCCAGCTGCCCGCGGCAGCGCTCGCGAGGTCGAGCGAGAGTCCCTGCGGCGGCACGTCCGCGAACGCGTGGGTGGTCGCGCCGGCGACGAGCTTGACCGCCGTGGGCGTGATCGCGGCGCCGGTCTCGTCGACCACCGTGACGACGGCGTGCTCGCTCATGCCGACTCGAGCTCCCACGGGTACGGCGCACGCAGGACGTCGCGGGTGTCGTCGCGCTGCGCCACCGCCGGCCCGGCGGCGGGCTCGGTGTGGTGCGGCGGCGGCGGGGCGATCGACGCGGCGAGCACGATGGGCTCGATCGCGGCCTGCGTGTCCCCGAGCACGTCGAAGAAGCCGTCGAGGCTCTGATCCTCGAACAACGTCACCGGCGGATCCGACTCCGGCTCGAACGCCAGCGCGTAGCGCAGGCCGCGGCGCACGCCGTGGAAGTGGAACATCGCGAGCCCGCCGTGATCGCGCGCCTGCGACAGCGGGACCACGCGGTCGTAGCCGCCGCCGCGCAGGCGCAGGCGGCAGCCGGGCGCGAAGCGCTGGCGCTCGCCCAGATCGAGCGCGAGCTCGAGACACGCGCCGCGGACCAGCACGCGGTGCGACGCGCCGCTGCGCATGCGCGCGTGGCCGTCGCGCGCGATGGTGGCGGTGCTGCCGTCGATCGGGCCCGGCGTCAGCTCGCGCGCGTCGGGCCCCGGCAGCGGCAACGGCTCGGGCAGCTCGAGCGTGCACGTGCCGGGCTCGATGCCGTCGACGCGCAGGCTCGAGTTGCCGTCGAGCGTCAACGTGCGTGGCTCACCGTCGGGCAACACCACGCGCACGCTCGCGCCGGCGCAGCCGAGGTTGCCCTCGAACAGCACCTGGATCGCGACGAAGCTCTTGTGCGGCGTCGGTCGCACCGCGTTGGCGAGGCCCTGCGCGAGGTCGGCGAGGTTCTGCACCGGCTCGACGCTGATGTCGCTGCGCGCACGCAAGACCTCGCGCACGTGCAACGACGCGCGGCCCTCGAGCCACGCGCGCGCGACGAAGGCGATCGGGGGCTCGTCGTCGTCGGCCCGCAGCGCGCCCAGGCGGATCGCCGCGGCGCGGAACTGCGTGTTGTCGATGCGCGGGCGCTCGAGGTAGCGGATCGCATCCTCGAGGTCGAGCGGTTGCGCCGGGTGCAGCGGCAGCGCCATCGCCTCGGGGCTCATCGCGGGCCACAGCTCGGCGGTGATCGTCGCCTCGGGCAGGCGCAGGAGCGGCGCGACCACGGCGGCGACAGTGTCGCCCAGCGACGCGGGCGACGTCGAGCGGGCCGCAAGGGGCCGCGCCCGGCGCTGAACTGGCGCGGCCGCGGCCGCGATGGCACAAGCAAGCCGTGGTGCGCACACGCCGTGTCGTCGTCGCCGGGACCCTCGCGCTCGTCGCGGGTGGCTGCGGCGCGCCCGAGCGGGCCGGGCCCGCGCCGGTGGGCGAGTCGCACTATGGCGGCGTCACGCCCAAGGGCGGGCAAGGCGACGCCGGCAGCGGCGCGTCCGCCGGCAGCAGCGACAGCGGCGGCGACACCGACACCTCGGGCAGCTCGAGCGGCTCGAGCAGCGGCACCGGCTCGAGCGCGGGCACCTCGGCGACCACGGTCGATCCCACGGTCGATCCCACGGTCGATCCCACGGTCGATCCCACGGTCGATGCGGGCGCCGGCGACAGCCCCGTCTCCGATCCCAGCGGTTGACGCCGCGGCCGCGATCCCGGCCCGACACGGGCCTCGCCTTCGTGCCGCC
>JAIBBS010000084.1 GCA_019694555.1 Nannocystaceae bacterium | reverse complement strand
CCACGGGCTGTGGCGACGCGACGCCGTCACCGGGGCCCCACGCGCGCGTTCAAGACGGCGGGATGAACGAGAAGCGCAGCTCGTGGTCGCACAGCCGGTAGACCGTGCCCTCTTGGATGAGGTGGTTGTCCACGCGCTGGCCGTTGAACTCGACGCCGTTGGTGCTCTCGAGATCCTTGATGTAGTACTGGCCGTTGCGACGGACGATCGCGCAGTGGCGACGCGAGATGTTCGCGTCCTTGATCGGCAGGTCGCTGTACTTCGAGCCGCGGCCGATCACGAACTGGTCTTGGTTGACCTCGTAGACCTGGCCCTCGAAGTACAGATACAGCGGCCGCGACATCGCGACCGGAGCGGCCGCCGGCGTGGGCGCGCGCGAGCTCGGCGGCGGCAGACGTCCCGGTGGCGCGGCGGGACGCGCCGCGGGCGTGGGTGCCGGCAGCGGCGCGCGCTGGGGCGCGGGCGCCGTGCGCACGGCCGCAGCCGCAGGTGTCGGCCGCACCGCGGGCACCGCGGCGGGGGTCGGCGCGGTCGGCGACGGCGCGTCGTTGCGCCGCGAGAACAGCTGCACCAGCGCGGCCTGGATCACGTCGTCGGGGGTCATGCCGCGACGCTGTGCCAGCGCCTCGACGCGATCCCACAGGTCATCCCGACAGGTGAACTGACGCAAGGTACGTCCCATGAAGCGGTGCCTGCGATCGTCGTCCCCGAGATCCTGCGGCCGGGCGACAGGGGAGCATCGTAGGGTCTGCGCCAGCTTGGGGTCAACCCTCACGACGATCGCCCGCGGTCGATCGCCGGCGGACACCGGCGGCCCCGCGGGGTGGGCCGGCGCGCGGTCGCCGGGGCGCGGGCCCACCGGTGCCCCGCAGCCGCGCGGCTGCACGCGCCTTGCCGCTATGCTCCCCGCATGTTCACCCCGGCGCACGCCGGCGCGCCCGCGGGCGCAGCCACGCCGCGCGGCCGCGTGCGGCCCCGCGCTGCCGCGCGTGCACGCCCGGCGATCGCGGCCGCGCTGTGGCTGGCCGCGGCCGCGGCCGCAGGGCTGCACCCCGGCCGCGCCGAGGCGGTGCCGCGCCCTGCGTCCCGGCTGGGCGGGATCCGAGCCCAGGGGCCGGCGACGCCGTCGATCACCGCGCTGCACCACAACCCCGCGATGCTCGGTGCGATCCGTGGCACCGCGTTCTCGGTCGCGCTGACCGGCACGCTCGAGCAGCAACGCATCATCCGCGCGAGCATCGATCCCGACACCGGCGCGCCGGGCTCGACTCTGGCCGGCCGCAGCGGACTGCTGCAGCCGGGCTACGGCTGGTTCCTGGGCGGCTCGCTCCACTTCGATCCGGTCACGATCGCGGCGGGCTACTACGACGTCGGCAGCAACGTGCAGCTCGCGAGCGCACCCGCGCTGCGCTACCACCTCGCGCCCGATCCCGATCGCGCGTGCCTGCGCATCGGGCTGTCGCACTGCCCGCCCAACGGCGGACAGGTGACCACGCGCCAGGACGCGACGCTGGCGATCGCCTACGACGGCGGGTTGTTCCAGCTCGGCGCCGCCGTGCACCTGCCACGGCTGCGCGAGCGCTTCGCGTTCGACAACGACACCACGCTGGCGACCAACCCCGACGAGGCCGGCAGCTGCACCGACAAGGAAGACCCCGCCTGCGCCGAGCGCATCGGCTTCAAGGGCTGGACGCAGTGGATCCCGCGCAAGGGCGCGCCGCCGGGCTTCGACGCGGCGCTGAGCTTCGGCGTCGCGCTGCAGCTGGCCGGCGACACCGTGCGTCTGGGCGGCCGCTACCGCACCTTCCCGCTGCGACGGCTGGGCGCGATGGCGCTGGGCGGCGTCTCGCTGGTGTGCCGCCCCAACCCCGATGCGCAGAGCACCGGCGTGCCGGCGTGCAGCACCGCCGAGCCCATCCGTGCGACGTTGACCGAGCGCCTGCCGCAGGAGGTCGCGCTGGGTGGATCCTTCGCGCTGGGCCCCGCGCGCGACTGGCAGCTCGACGTCGGCGTGTACTGGTTGGACCTGTGCCAAGGCGGTGTGCGCCGCGATCGCTGCGCCGACGACGGCGAGCAGACGCTGCGGCTGGTGGGGCTCGATCGCCGCGCGTTCGTGCTGCCCGAGCTCACGCGCCACCGCGGCCTGCAGGACGTCTACGGCGGGGACATCTACGTCACCTACCGCGCGCACGCGCAGGCCAAGGTGCTGCTGGCGACCCACGCCAACACCGCGCCGGTGCGCCGCGACGCGACCACGGCGGCGATGTTCGACGGCGCGCGGCTGGGCCTGTCGGCAGGCGCGGAGTTCCGCGTGCGCACCCGCGGTCGCGCGCGGACCACCTTGGTGCTCTCACCGGGGTATGGCCTGGATCTCACGGTGCCGCGCCGCGTCGCCGCAGCGCGCGCGGCCTACTCACCGACCGCGGCCGCAGACTTCGCCGCCGCGGGTCAGGACATCAACGCCGCGGGCGCCGACGCGGTGCTGCAGGGGCTCGCGCGCCCGACCAATGCGGGACGCTACCTGGGGCTGCTGCACACGCTCAGCTTCGCGTTCTCGTGGGGCGACGGCACCGGCGAGTGAGCACCCGGCCGCCTCGCGCGTGGCCGACGGGCTGGTATGCTGGTGGGATGACAGCGTGGCTCCGAGTCGCGGCCCTGTGTCTGCCCCTGGGCACGGTCGCGACCGTCGGCGGCTGCAAGGCGCAGCGCGGCACCGAGGCGCCCGACGCGGGCGCGACCATCGAGGTCGCCGATCTCGACGACTTCGAGCGCGCGCTCAACCGCTATGC
This sequence comes from Nannocystaceae bacterium, assembly GCA_019694555.1. Taxonomy (GTDB): domain Bacteria; phylum Myxococcota_A; class Polyangia; order Nannocystales; family Nannocystaceae; genus Xiheibacterium. The sequence goes on along the minus strand of JAIBBS010000084.1, from coordinate 31,223 downwards.
GCTGCTGCCGGAGTCGGGCCGCGCCCGCACCGAGCAGCGCGTCGCGCTGCAGGCGTTCCTGTCGGGCTACGTCGAGCGCCAGCTCGGCAGCGGCGACGAGGACGAGGCCTTCTCCGCGCTGCGCTACGCCGGCAGCCTCTACACCCCGGCCGAGCTGCGGGACGACCACGTGCTGGCCCCGCCGCTGGCCCAGATGGCGCGCACGCTGTACCGCGTGTCGGCCCGCCGCGGCGCCGAGGCGCCGTCGCTGCTGGCGCTGGCGGCGATGCAGCGCTTCGGCGACGAGGCCACCCGCGCGCGTGCGGTGGAACAGTGGGCGGTGCTCGAGGAGTGGGTCGTCGCCAACGGCCCGTTCGCCGCCGAGCCGCTGCTGCGCCACGAGGAGCTCGAGCGCGCGCTCGACCAGGTCGCCGCGGTGCTGCCCACGCCGTTCGTGGTGCGACGGCTGGCCGATCTCTACCTCGCGCGCTACGACGCCGCGAAGGCCAACCGTGCCAGCGATGCCGGCACCGCCGCGCGTCGCCGCATGGAGGTCACCGGCTACCTGCTGATGCGGCTGTACCTGCGCGCCGACGACGTCGAGGGCGCGCGCGCGGCGATGGCCCGCGTCGAGCTCGATCTGCCGGTGGCCAAGCTCGCCGAGCTGATGGAGGACGCGTTCCGCAGCCGCCGCAGCGCCACCGCGATGCTCGCGTTCGCCGAGCAGTTCGCGCCCGACGCCGACGCCGACCCCGACGATCCCTACACGCAGCAGGGCTGGGCCATCGTCGACAACCTCTCGCGTCGCTCGCTGGCGGCCCACCCCAAGGACGCCGGCGCCCACCTGCTGCGCGCGCGGACGCTGCGCAACGCCGGGCTCGGCGGCGCGGCGATGGAGCACCTGCGCCGCTGCATCGCGATCAAGGAAGACGTGTTCGTGGCGTGGCAGGAGCTGGCCCAGCTCGAGCAGCGCGACCTCGAGCGACTCGCGGCCCGCGATCCCGCGGCCGCGGCGGAGCGGCTGCCGCGGATCGAGGCGCTGCACACCCGCGCGACCAAGCTGTGGTCGGATCGGCCGATCCGACCCGGGCTGCCGGAGGCCTTCTACACCGTGGCCGAGGGCCTGTACGAGGCCGGCGAGACCAAGCACGCCGAGGCGCTGCTGCGGCGCAGCGTGGGCATCGAGCCGGTGCCCAACTCGCTCGATCTGCTCGGCACCATCGCGCTCAAGCAATCGAAGCTGGCCGAGGCGCAATCGCGCTACGAGGACCTCGCGAACCTGGCGTACGACAACGAGCTGGCGCAGCTGCAGTGGGAGGCGCGCGCGCGACAGCAGCTCGGCGAGATCGCGCTGCGGCGGGGCGACACCGCCGACTCCACGCGCCACATCCAGGTCGCGCTGCGGCACAACAACGAGCTGCTCGCGCGACCGGGCGAGGATCTGAGCACCCGCGCGGCGCGGCTGGTCGAGCGCGGCAAGCTGCTCTTCTATCTCGGCGACACCGAGCTCGCGATGGCGGACTTCGCCCAGGCCGCGGAGCTGCAGCCCGACGACGTGAAGGTCTACGCGGACCCGCTCATCGCGGTGGTCTCGCACGGCTACCTCGAGCAGGCGCGCACGATCTACCGCCGCGCGATGGCGCGACCGGGCCTGCCGCGCGAGCTCAAGCTGTACTTCTCGCTGTGGCTGGTCGAGCTGGCGAAGCGACAGGGCCGCGCGGCGGAGCCCGAGGCGGTGCAGTTCATCGACGGCTTCCGCGGCGACGGCTGGGCCCAGCGGCTGGCCCAGCACGCGCGCGGCGACATCAGCTTCGACGAACTCGTCGGCCGCGCGCACGATCGCGGGCAGAAGGCCGAGGCGTACTTCTACGAGGCGCTGCGGCGCTGGGACGCTGGACAGCGCGAGCCCGCCAAGGGCCTGCTGCGCAAGGTCATCGACAGCGGCATGATGGGCTTCTTCGAGTACGACATGGCCCAGGCGTACCTCGCGTGGGACGATCTGCCCAAGGCCGCACGCGAGCCGATGCGGCCGCGTGCGCATCGCTGATTCCGCGGGCAGCCGCTCGCAGCGGGCGTCGCCGATCCGCGGCCGAGCAGCGCGCCACGCCGCCGAGCACTCCACCCGCCCGCGGACCGATTCGTCACGCGCGTGCGGGGGAGGCCTGGGCCGGGATCGAACCGGCGAATAGAGGTTTTGCAGACCTCCGCCTTACCACTTGGCTACCAGGCCGGGGCGGGACTACCTACCACGCGCCGCCGCGGCCGTGCAAGCGCGACCCGTCACGGCCGCGCTCAGCGCGGCGCGCGACGAGTCGCGGCGTCGATCACAGGCCGTCGAGCGGGTTGTCGCCGCCGCCGAGCTTGATCTTCTCCTTGCGACCCGTGGACGGCGGATCGTCGGAGCCCGACGCGGGCTTCGCGGTGCTGGGACCCGAGCCGCCACCGCCGCCGGTCTTCTTCTTCTTGGGCTCGCGCTTGACGCCCTCGGCCTCGGCGGTCTGCTCGGCGGCTGCGAGCGCCGCGTCGTTCTCCGCCTGCTTGCGCGCGTTCTCTTCCATCTCCGCGCGGATCTTCGCGCGCTCGGCATCCGTGGTCGCGGCGGCGAGTCGGTTGTTGAGCTCCTCGCGGTCCTTCTCGAGGCGCTCCTGCTCGCCCTCGAGCACCGTGAAGCGCTCGTTCATCGCCGCGATCTCGGCACGGTACTGCTCGTCGCGCTCGGCTGCGGCCTTGCGCTCTTCCTCGGCACGGACGTGGCCGCGCCAGGCGAAGAAGCCGATGCCGCCCAAGCCCACGACCAGCAGCGGGACCACCACCAGCGGCCACTTCGGCTTGGCCTTCTTCTCGGCCAGCTTCATCTGCGCGTCGAGGCGCATCTGCTCCTCGCGCAGGCGCGCGTCGTGCTCGGCGCGCGCGCGCACGTCCGCCTCGTGCAGGCGGATCCGCTCCTCACGATCGCGGGCCTCCTGCTCGGCCTGCTGTCGCGCGAACTCCTCCGCCTGCGCGCGGGCGACTCGCTCGGCCTCCTCGCGGGCACGACGCTCGGCCTCCTCGCGGGCGCGCTGCTCGGCCATCACGGCGGCCTGGCGCTCGGCCTCCTCGGAGGCGACACGGTTGGCTTCGAGGTTTTTCAGCTCCGACAGGGCGGTGAGCGCTGAGTTCTCGGAATTCATCGAGGTGGACCTCCTGATTGACGATTGCACGAACGACGGGGCGGTTCGTTCCCGGGCGAAGGCGACCTTCGTGCAGCGGGCCCTTCCCGCCGCCTGGTCGCCCTTGCCCGTCGCCGCCCCAAGGCGAAGGGCATCGTCGCTTGGTACATTGCCCGAAAACTTGGGCGCGAGGAAGCCCCCGGCTAGCGTTCGACCGCAGGGAGCGTGAACTCGATGCCCGAATCGGCACTGCCGCCAGCGCAAACGCTGGCTTGTGCACAGAGCCACAGCGGCCCCAGCGCCCAGGCGGCGCGGCGCGGCGTCCGGGGGCGCGGCGCCATCGCGTCGTTGTGCGGCGCGGCCGGGGTCGTGGCGGTCGCGGCGGTGATGCTGCACGCGGGTGCACGCGCGAGCGCGGCCGCTGCCGACGCGCAGCCGCTGCGCCCAGCAGCGCTGCAGGCGCTGGGATCGCCTCTGGGTCAGGCGCGACTGCTGCCCTACCCGGTCGAGTTCGTGTGGCCGGCCGCGGTCCGATACCTGCGGGTCGATCGCAAGTTCACGATCGTCGATCGCGATCCCGACGCGGGCTTCATCCTGTTCGAGTTCCCGCTGGGCGGCGCGGACGGCAAGACCGCCCGCGGCAGCGTCGAGATCTTCGCCACCAAGGACCCCGCGGGTCGGGCCAGCGCTCAGGTGCAGATCGACACCGACGGCGGCCCGACGTACCTGCCGCACGCGCTGATGGACGGGATCGCCGAGAAGGTGAAGCGCGAGCGCGGCCAGCCAGCACCGCCGCCGCCGCCCCCGGGCAAGCCGCCGCGCGACAAGGCCCCGCCGGGCACGCCGCCCGACGAGGCGCCCGCGCCGGGACCCAAGCCGCCGGTCAAGCCGCTGCCACCGCCCGACGACGGCGGGGACGATGGATCTCTGATCGTCGACGGTTGATGCTCGCGGGCGATGGCCCCGCCGAGCTTCGATCTGCGCAGCGACACCGTCACGCGTCCGACCGCCGCGATGCGAGCGGCGATGGCCGCCGCGCCCACCGGCGACGATGCCTGGGGCGACGATGCGCTGGTGGCCTCGCTCGAGGCCCGCGTCGCCGCGCTGCTGGGCAAGCCCGCGGGGCTGTGGCTGCCCACCGGCACGCTCGCCAACCAGCTGGCGCTCTCGCTGCAGTCGCGGCGCCACACCACCGTGGCGTGCAACCCCGGCGCGCACCTGCAGGTGCACGAGGACGCATCGGCGGCCGCGCTCGCCGGCGTGCAGGTCATGCCGCTGGGCAGCCGCTGGGGCTACGACGCGCAGATGCTCGAGGCGCTGCTCGACGAAGAGCGCTGCGGTTGGCCCGAGCTCGCGGTGGTGTGGCTCGAGAACACCCTGGGCGAGGGCGGCGGCGTGCTGTGGCCGCTGCACGACGACGCGGCGCGACCCGGCGTGTCGAGCCTGCGCACGCTGGGGCAGCTCGCGCACGCGCACGGCAAGGCGGTGCACCTCGATGGCGCGCGGCTGTGGAACGCCCACGTCGCGACCGGCACGCCGATGTCGAGCTTCGGCGCGGTCGCCGACACCGTCGCGGTGTGCCTGAGCAAGGGCCTGGGCGCACCGGCGGGCTCGGTGCTGTGTGGCGAGCGCGAGCTGCTGGTGCGCGCGCGTCGGCTCAAGCACGCCTACGGCGGCGCGATGCGGCAGGCGCCGGCGATGCTCGCGGCCGCGGGGCACCACGCGCTCGATCACCACGTCGCGCGGCTCGCCGACGATCACCGCCGTGCCGCGCGGCTGGCCGCGGCGATCGCCGATCTGCCGCACTGGGAGGTCGTGCCGCCACAGACCAACTTGGTGCTCGCGCGCGTGCGGCCGCCGCTCCGCTTCGCCGAGTGGCTGTGCGCGCCGCTGCGTGCCGCCGGCGTGCTGTGCTTCCCCAACATCGCACGCGAGGTCCGGCTCGCGGTGCACCTCGATCTGGACGACGCCGCAATCGACGAGGTCGTCGCCCGCATCCGTACGACGCTGGGCGACGACCCCGAACGGTTCGTGCCGCGCGCGGGCGCGGCGGGCACCGGGCTCACATCTTGACGGGATAGACCGCGCCCAGCGACGCCTTCTGGAACTTCTTGAAGGTCGCCTTCTTCAGCGCTGCGGCCACGCAGTTGCCCAGCGGCGTGCCCTGGTGCGGCGGCTCGGCCGACGCCGAGGTCACCGCACCGGTGGCGCCCGCGATCGAGAGCTTGATCTTCACGCTCTCGCCCGGGGTCGCGCCGTGCTTCGAACCGCAGGCCTTGGCGGCGTCCTTGACCGGCGAGACGCCGGCCTTGATGTCCGAGGTCGACAGGCTCTCGGGCAGGCTCGGATCGGCCGGCTTGGGCGGCGTGGTACCGCCTCCGCTCGAGGGCTTGGACGAACCGCCGCCCTTGCACTTGGGCAGCTTGGGGTCGAGGATGCAGTCGACGTCGAGGTTGTCGCCCGACGAGGGCTTGCTGGTCGGCGTCGGCGTGGGCTTGCTGGTCGGCGTCGGCGTGGGCTTGCTGGTCGGCGTGCCGGGCTTGCTCGGCGTGCCCGACTTCGGCGTCTTGGGCTTGCCCGGGTCGGCCTTGGTGTCTCCGCCCTCGGCACCGCCCTCGGCCGCACCGGCGTCCTCGCCCTCGGTGTCCTTGGCGTCGGCGGCCTTGTCCGGATCCTTGCCGTCGTCGTCCTTGTCCTTGTCCTCGTCGTCCTTGTCCTTGTCCTTGTCCTTGTCCTTGTCCTTGTCCTTGTCCTTGTCGTCGTCGTCGTCCTTGTCCGCGGCGCCCTTGACCGAGGGTGCATCCGCCGGCGGCGGCGCGGTCACGACGACCTGCTCGTTGGGACGCAGCAGGATGTACGCGCCCAAGCCCGCGACCGCGAGCAGCAGCACGACCATCATGATGTACAAGGGCGCGTTGGAGCGCTGCGGCGGCGCAGCGGCGGCGACCATGACCGGCGCCATGGGCTCCGCGGCGACCTGCGGCACCAGCGGTGCCGAGGCCAGCCCGCCCAGGCTCGCGCCGCCGAAGCTCGGCAGCGCGGCGTCCTCGGGCTTGGGCGCGGCGGCGACCGGCGTGGGACCTGCGTCCGCACCGACCATCGCGCCCAGCGAACGGATGTCGATCAGGCCCGAGCCCTCCGACGACGGTGCCTGCGTCGCGAGGCTCTTGGGCCCCTGACGCTGCGGCGCCGCGGGACCGCGCCCGGCGTTGGCAGCCCCGCCCCCGGTCGCCAGCGACTGCAGGCTGTCGAGCGAGAAGAGCACCGAGTTCTCGTTGCGCTGACCGGTCAGCCGCGTGACGCGGGGCGAGCCGGGCGACTCCGCGACCGCGGCACCGCCTCCGGCTGCGCGCGCCACCGGGGCCGCGGTGGCCACCGCCGCGCTCGCGCGAACCGGCTGGGCCGCGGCGGCGGCGTACTCGTCTTGGTTGGCGCTCGCGAACGGATCCTCGGCCGCCCCACCGGCCAGATCGGCGAAGGTGTCGACGTCGCCCAGCGGCAGCCAGTCCTCGAAGCCCTCCTGCCACACCGCGGTCTCGCGGTCGATCTCGCCGGCGCGGAAGCGCTGGCGGACCTCGTCCTCGGACATCGGGCCGATGGTCTCGCCGTTGATCGCGAGGTGCCAGCCGACTGCCGGCGGCGCCTCGGCTTCCGCGGCCAGCCCACCGACGCCCGCGGCCTTGTCACGCACGATGATCACGTTGCTGCACTTCTTGCAGCGGATCTTGAAGGTCTTGCCGCGCACCTTCTCATCGGCGATGGAGTACTTCGCGGCACACTTGTCGCATTCGATCTTCATGCGCTGACTTCCTCGCCCCACGTGGCGGGGGCAGAGTGCTGGGGAGCGGAACGACCCGCCGCAGGTGCAACGACGGGGGTGGGAGCCGACCGCAGTATAGAGGAACGTTCGCACGCGACACAACCGCGTGCAGCGGGGCTTTTCGCTGCCCCGCGGGCGGGCAGCGTGTGGCGGTGGAGTCTCGGCTCGGGCAGTGCGCGCAGGTCCGTGGCAACGGGTGGCCTGCCGCCAGGGGGTGCCACGGCGCAGCGCGGCGTGGTGTTCCCGGCGAGACCGGGGCAAATCGGCGGGCAGCGGGCGGGCCGAGCTCGCTCGAACATCACCTGCGCGATCGGAACGGCTCGTCGACGAAGATGGTCTGGTCGCGCGACGCACCGAGCGAGACGAGCGCGATCGGGACCTCGACGGTCTCGCTGACGAGGTCGAGGTACGCACGCGCGGCGCGGGGAAGATCTGCCCACGTCCGCGCGGTCGCGAGCCGTCCGGCGAGCTGGGGGTCGTCGAAGCCCGGCACCTGCTGCAACACCGGCCGCGCTGCGGTCAACCCGTCGCGGCCGGGGTCGGAGCCGTCGGCATACGCGACGCAGACCGAGGCCTGCCCCAGCGCCGCGAGCACGTCGAGCTTGGTGATGCACAGCCCGGTCATGCCCGACAGCCGCGCGCCGTAGCGCAGCGCCGGCAGATCGAGCCAGCCGCAGTCGCGCGGTCGTCCCGTGGTCGCCCCGAACTCGCCGCCGAGCTGACGCAGGCGCTCGCCGACCGCGTCGTCGAGCTTGGTCGGGAACGGTCCCGCGCCCACGCGCGTGGCGTAGGCCTTGCTGATGCCCCACACCGCATCGATCACCGTGGGGCCGATGCCCATGCCGGTGCAGGCTCCGCCGGCGGTGGTGTTCGACGACGTCACGTAGGGGTACGTGCCGTGATCGAGATCCAGCAGCGCTCCCTGGGCGCCCTCGAGCAGCACGCGCTCGCCGCTGCGGATCGCCGCGGCACACAGCGCACCGGCGTCGCACGTCATCGGCGCGAGCCACTGCGCCCACGCATGCGCGGCATCGACGAGTGCGTCGACGTCGATGCGCTCGCCGCTGCCCAGCCGCGTCAGCTCCGGCTGCAACACCTCGGCGTTGTGCTGCAGCCGCGCGCGCAGGTTGCTGGCGTCGAACAGGTCGCGCACCTGGATGCCGCGGCGTGCGGCCTTGGCCTCGTACGCGGGGCCGATGCCGCGGCGCGTGGTCCCGATCGCCTGCGGGCCGCGGGCCGCCCGATCCTCGCGCAGGCCGTCGAGCGCGCGATGGAACGGGAAGATCACGTGGGCATGCAGCGACACGCGCAGCTCGTCGCGCTGCAGCAGACCGAAGCCGCGCAAGCTGGCGATCTCCGCCGCGAGCACCTCGGGGTCGATGACCATGCCCGCGCCGAGCACACAACGCGTGCCCGGGTACAGGCAGCCCGAGGGCACCAGGTGCGTGACGATGCGGCGCTCGCCGACCACGAGCGTGTGGCCGGCGTTGTTGCCCCCGGCGAAGCGACCCACGAGCTGGGCCTGGGCCGCGACCGCGTCCACGACCTTGCCCTTGCCCTCGTCGCCCCACTGTGCGCCCACGATGACCAGCGTGCTCATGTTCGTTCGTCCGCGCTTTCCGATGCCTCGAGCACCGTGGTGTCGTCGCCGTCGAGCCACACGCCCATGGTCGCGCGGGCGCCTTCGCCCTCGCGCAGTCGCCAGCGCTGCAGCAAGGTCGCGGCCGCGCCCGCGTCGTCGGCGAGCTGGATCCACGCGCGTCGGCCGGCCGCGCGCGAGCGCGCGGCGAGCTCGGCTGCACGCCGCCGCAGCGCCGCGTCGGCGCGACGTGGGATCACGACCAGGTCCGCGGCCGGGGCCGGCGGCGACGCCAGGCTCGCACCGGCCGCGAGCAACGCCGCGAAGCTCGCGTCGAGATCGATCGCGAAGCCCGTCGCGGGTCGCGGGTGGCCATAACGCGCGTACAGGTGATCGTAGCGGCCGCCGCGGACCAGCGGCCGATGCACGCCCGGCGCCCACGCCCGCAGCCGCACGCCGCTGTAGTACTCGAGCCCGCGGGTCTCGCCGAGATCGACGACCAGCTGCGCCGCGTCGAGCCCGAGCGCGGCCACACCCTCGACGACCTCGCGCAGCGCCGCGAGCGGCCCGGCCGGCAGCACCGCGCCGAGCTCCGCGGCGGCGCGCTCGATCATCGCCGGCGGACCGATGCGATCGCACAGCGACGCGACCGCGCGTGCGGTCGCGGGCGACTGCCCGGCGCCACGCAGTGCGAGCTCGACGGCCGCGCGATCCTTGCGCGCGAGCGCCTGCTGCACCGTGACCGCGACGCTGGGCAACAGCTGCAGCGGCGCGAGCACGCCGGCGACCAGCTGACCGTGCGACAGATCGAGGTGGACCTGCGGCAGCCCCACGCAGCGCAGCGCCGCGTGGGCCAGCGCGACCAGCTCGACGTCGGCCCAGGGATCGGCGTCCCCGACCAGCTCGACGCCGACTTGGTGTTGCTCGGCGGGCTCGTGCCCGCTCGCGGGCTGGCGCACGACGTCGGCGGCGTAGCAGAAGCGCAGCACCTCGTCGCGGCCCAGCTCGCCGCCGCTGTGGCGCGCGATCATGTGGGCGATCTGCGGCGTGGGATCGGCCCGCAGCGTCACGAGCTCGCCGGTGCCGGCCTCGATGAAGCGCACGCAGCGGGCGCGGTCGGCCTCGCCGAGCCCGCGCGCGACCACGTCGAAGCTCTCGAGCAGCGGCGTCTCGACCTGGCCGTAGCCCCAGCGCGACAGCTCGCCCAGCAGCGCGTCGACCAGCGCCCGCCGACGCGCGGCCGCCTGCGGCAGCAGCTCGCGGCCGCCGCGTGCGGCCTGGCCGACGCTAGCCACGCCCGTCCCGCGCGTCGCGGTCGGCCGCGCGCAGATCGTGGAACACCAGACCGTTGGGGATCTTGGGGTGGAAGAACGTGCTCTTTTGCGGCATCACCTCGCCGCTGTCACAGACCGCGCGCACGTCGGCGACCGGGGTCGCGTTCATGAAGCAGCACAGCTGCGTGTCGTCGGCGGCGCTGCGCGCCAGCTGCAGCGCGTTGTCGGTCGACTTGTCGTAGCGCAGGTTGGTCTTGGCCGCCTGCGCCGCCTTGCTGATGCCCAGCGCGCGCTCGAGCAGCAGCTCGTGCAGCAGCACCACGTCGAGTCGCTGCAGCGCCGGCGCGAGCGCACCGAGGCCGGCCGCGGCCGGGTCGAAGTCCTCGCGCAGGCGCAGCAGCGCCCACTGGCCGCTGCCGGGCACCGACAGCCCGAACGCGGCGCCGCCCTGCCCCGCGGCCTGCAGGCGCGCGCGCAGGCTCGCGGCGTCGGCCGGCAGCGGCTCGCGCGTGCAGTGGAAGTGGGCCGCGACCGCGCCGAGCACCGCCTCGAGATCGACCTGCGGCAGCGAGTGCACCATGCGGTGCGTCGGCAGCACCAGCAGCTCGGGATCGTCGAGGTTCGACAGGTAGATCATGCCGAAGTCCGCGGCCTGGTGCCCGCGCGCCGCGAGCTCGTCGCGGAAGCTGCACATGGTCTCGTAGCGGTGGTGACCATCGGCGATGTAGATGCGCGCCGGATCGAGCTGGGCCTGCACCGCGGCCACCGCGGCGGGGTCGTCGACGCGCCACAGCGTGTGATCGATGTCGTCGAAGCGCGCCGACAGCACCGGCTCGCCCAGCACCGGCGCGACGGTGGCCTCCCAGGTCGCGCGCGGATCGGAGAACAGGCCGAAGACCAGCTCGAGGTGGGCCTCGGTCGCGCGCATGAGCTCGAGCCGGTCGGCCTTGGGCCCTGCGAGCGTGCGCTCGTGCGCGAGCACCGGGCCGGCGCCGAAGCGCGTCAGCTCGATGAGCGCGATGAAGCCCTTGCGCAGGCGCTCGCGGCCCTCGACGCGGTAGCGCTGGTGGTAGACGTAGATCGCCGGCGCGGCGTCGCGGACCATCGCGCGCTCGACCTGCGCGCGGAACTCGGCCGCACCGCGAGCGTACTTGCGCGGCGCGTCGCCCTCGGGCAGCACGAAGTGGATGCTGTTGTCGCGCGAGCGCGCCGCGAGCTCGGCGCGGCCGGCCTCGTCGATGACGTCGTAGGGCGGCGACATCAGTCGCGCGACGTCGTCGACGCGGGAGGAATCGTACCGCAGACCGCGAAACGGACGGATCTTGGCCATCGCGACGCATGCCATACCACAGCCGCGCCCGGCCCGACCCGACCGCGTCGCGTTGCCGATCGCACGCGCGCTACGACCGCGCGAGCGCCCGCGCACCGACGTCGCGGCGCAGCTGCATGCCGTCGAAGTGCACGCAGCCGGCGGCCTCGTATGCGCGCGCGAGCGCCTGCGGCAGCGTGTCGCCGCGGGCACAGACGCCGAGCACGCGACCGCCGGCGGTGCGGAAGCCGTGGCCGTCGTGGCGGGTGCCGGCGTGGAAGAGCTTGGTCTCGGGCACGGCCGCGGCGGCCTGCAGCCCCTCGATGGCATCGCCGGCGCGGGGCGTGCCGGGGTAGCCCGCGGCCGCGAGCACCACCGTGGCCGCCGGGCGGGTCGCGACCACGCCCGGGCGCAGCGCGCCGGTCGCCGCGGCCGCCAGGTGCGGCAGCAACGGCTCGCTCGCGCCCCACACCAACGCCTGCACCTCGGGATCGCCGAAGCGGCAGTTGTACTCGATGACCCACGGCTGCGACTGCGCGTCGATCATGAGCCCGACGAACAGCACGCCCACGAACGCGCGGCCCTCCTGCCGCAGGCCCGCGAGCGTGGGCTCGACGATGCGCGACAGCGCGGTCGCACGCACGTCCGCGTCGAACACCGGCGCGGGCACGTAGGCCCCCATGCCGCCGGTGTTGGGCCCGGTGTCGCCGTCGCCGATGCGCTTGTGATCCTGCGCCGGCGCGAGCACCACCGCCTCGTGACCGTCGGTCACGGCGAACAGGCTCACCTCCTCGCCGACCAGCCGCTGCTCGAGCACGATCTGCGCGCCGGCGGCCCCGAACGCCGCACCGCTGAGGCACGCGCGCGCGGCCTGCTCGGCCTCGTCGAAGCTCTGCGCGACCACGACGCCCTTGCCGGCCGCGAGACCGTCGGCCTTGACCACCGGCGGCAGCTCGAAGCTCGCCAGCGCCGCCGACAGCTCGCCGAGCTCGCGCACGACCACGCAGCGCGCGGTCGGGATGCCATGGCGCGCCATGAACTGCTTGGCGTCGACCTTGCTGCCCTCGAGCCGCGCCGCGGCGGCGCCGGGGCCGAAGCACGGGATCGCGGCCGCGCGCAGGGCATCGGCCAGCCCGTCGACCAGCGGCTGCTCGGGCCCGATCACGCACAGCTCGATGCCGCGCGCCCGCGCGAGCGTCACGACCGCCGCGTGGTCGCGCAGATCCACCGCGGCGCACTCGTGCTCGCGACCGATGCCGTCGCTGCCGGGCGCGACCACCACCTGTGCGCCGTCGTGGGCCATGCGCCACGCCAGCGCGTGCTCGCGCCCACCGTTGCCGAGGACCATCACGCGCATGGGCTCACCGTCGTCCGTGTGCCGTCAGTGGCGGAAGTGCCGGGTGCGGGTGAACAACATCGTCACGCCGTGCTCGCGCGCCGCCGCGATGACCTCTTCGTCGCGCACCGAGCCGCCCGGCTGGATCACCGTGCGCACGCCCGCGGCGGCGAGGCCGTCGATGCTGTCGCGGAACGGGAAGAACGCATCCGAAGCGACCACGGCCCCGCGGGCGCGCTCGCCCGCGCGCGCCAGCGCCTGGCGCACCGCCTCCACGCGCGAGGTCTGGCCGCCGCCGAGCCCGAGCGTCACGCCGTCCTTGGCCACGACGATGGCGTTGGAGCGCACGTGCTTGACCACGCGCCACGCGAACTCGAGCTCGCGCCAGCTGGCGTCGTCGCCCGGCGCGGTGCCGGCCACGGCCTCGGCCGCACGCAGCGACTCGGGCGGGCCGTCCTCCGCCTGCGCCAGCAGCCCGCCGGCGATCGATCGCACGCGCAGCCCCGGCGCCGACGCGGCGACCGGCAGCTCGAGCACGCGCAGGTTGGGCTTGCGCGCCAGCACGGCGCGCGCGGTCGCATCGAAGCCCGGCGCGATCACGACCTCGAGGAAGGTGCTCGCGAGTCGCTCCGCGGTGGCGCCGTCGCACGGCCGCGTCAGCGCCACGATGCCCCCGAACGCGCTCTCGGGATCGGCCTTCTGCGCGCGCTCGTACACCGCCGCGATGGCCTCGTCCTCGGCACCGACCGCCGCGCCGCACGGCGTCGCGTGCTTGATCAGCACCGCTGCCGGGCCCAGCGCGGCGAGGTCGCGCGCGAGCCCCAGCGCCGCGTCGGCGTCGAGCAGGTTGTTGTAGCTCAGCGGCTTGCCCTGCAGCACCACCGCCCGGTCGAGCCCGTCGCGCTCGCGACCATCGACGAAGAAGCCCGCGGCCTGGTGCGGGTTCTCGCCGTAGCGCAGCTCGCCGCGACGGGTGCCGCCCACCAGCACGAAGCCCGGCAGCGTACCGGCCGGCAGCGGCGCGCCGTCGTCGTCGAACGATGCGAGGTAGCGGGCGACCGCGGCGTCGTACATCGCCGTGTGCGCGAAGGCCTTGCGTGCGAGCCGGCGGCGAGTCGCGGCCGTGATGCCGCCGTGCTGCGCGACTTCCTGCGCGAGCGGCTCGTAGTCGTCGGGGTCGACCACGACCGCGACGCGCCCCCAGTTCTTCGCCGCCGCGCGCACCATGGTCGGGCCGCCGACGTCGATGTTCTCGATCGCGTCGGCGAAGCTGCAGCCGGGCTGCGCGATGGTCTGCTCGAACGGGTAGAGGTTGACGACCACGAGGTCGATGGGCGGGATCGCGTGCCGCGCCAGCTCGGCCTCGTGCTCGGCGGTGGGCATCGCCAGGATGCCGCCGTGGATCTTCGGATGCAGCGTCTTGACGCGGCCATCGAGGATCTCCGGCGCACCGGTGTAGTCGCTGACCTTGACCACCGCGACGCCCAGGCGGTCGAGCGCGGACGCGGTGCCGCCGGTGGAGAGCACCTCGACGCGACTGTCGACCAGCAGGCGTGCGAGCCGCTCGAGCCCGCGCTTGTCGCTCACACTGACCAGCGCGCGCCTCAGGGTGCAGACGTCGTTCACTGGACGCGCGTACACCCGCGCGGCCCCAGGGGTCAAGGGGGCGACGCGGGTGCAGCGGGACCGCGCGGGTCGATGCGGTCCGAAGGCGGCGCGCGCTCGCGGGCGCCGCGACGCGGACTCCGCTACTCGGAGGCGCGGGCGAGGTAGGCCAGCAGCTCCTCGCCGCCGTGCTCCTTGAGCTTCATGAGCCCGCGCACTTCGACCTGACGGATGCGCTCGCGCGTGAGGTTGAGGATCTCCCCGACCTCCTCGAGCGTGATCCCGCCCTGCGACGCCACGTCCAGCGCGCAGCTGTGCTGCAGCTCCCAGACCTCGAGGTCGGGGAAGTTGATCTTGATGCTGCCGGTGGCCGGGTTCACGTCGATGTACAGGTGGTACTTGCAGCTGACGTAGGGGCACGGCCGCGCCACGTTGGCGCACTCGCCCCGCGACTTGGGCCGCCAGTAGCTGCGCTCGGGGTAGAGCAGCGCGCCGATGCGGAGCTCCTCCTTGGTCAGCCGCTTCATCGCGATGGTCTTCGCGCGGACGCGGCGAACGATCGGCTTGGGATCGCGATCGTCGTCGTCATCGACCTCGATCTCGAGGCCTTGGTCCTGGTCGTCTTCGATCGTGCTGGCGTCGTACTTCAGCATGGTGAACCCCTGGTGGTGAGCGAGAGCGTGGGAGAGCGGGTGCGTGAGGTGAGCGGGGATCCGAGCCGTCACAGCAGCTCGGTGGCACCGGCTGCTCCGCCGCCCCGGGGGCGGGCGGTCTCGCCGGCGTGGAGGATCAACTTCTCGAGGCGATGCACGCCGTCGAGCAGCGCGGTCGCACTGGTGCGCACGGCGGCCAACTCCGGGCCGAGCCGCGCGCGAGCAGCCGGATCCTGGCTGCCGATCTTCTCCTCGAACAGGCGCAGCAGCTCCGCCAGCGCCTCGTCGAGGTTCTCGATGCTGTCCTTGAAGGTGAGGAAGCGGGCCTGGATCTCTTCGATCGTGTAGTGCTCCGCCATCAGCTTCTTGATGGCGTTGATGCGGCGCACCGCACGGACGGGATAGATGCCGTGGCTGCCGAGGTGCTTGCCCTTCTGGCCCACGCGACGCGAGCGCGGCACCAGGCCGAGCTGCACGTACTTGCGCAGCGTCGCCTCGGTGAACTTCACCTCGCGGCTCGCGAACGCGGCCACCAGCTCCTGCGAGGTCAGGCCCTCGGGCGCGGCGGTCTCGATCTCACGGACCTGAGCTTCGGTCAGCGCGGTGTGCATCGTTCGGTTGCAGCGCGAGGGCGGGAGGTGGAGGAGGTGCACCGAGCAGAGGTGCGGAGTGGTCGAGGTCGGAGGCGTTGCACCGAGAGAGGTGCGTGGGTTCGTCGCGCGGGGCTCCGGCAGCAGGCCCCGGAGCATCGTCAGCGTGTCGAGTCGTGTGGAGCGAACCGACTTGCGCTGCCCATTTCAATGTATTCCACTGAGTGGATTTTAGGAAGCACTTTCTCATCAGAGGAAGCAATTTTTTGTGTTCTACAGACTGTGACAGCGTTCAGTGGGCGTGCATCGCACGCGCGTTGCGACGCGCATGAACTCGACTCGGCGCGCGCGCGAACGCGACGCGTCGATCGCGAGCAGAGAGCGTCTACGACCGCGAATTCGGCGATGTGGCGCAGCGACGATCCACGTCGTCGCGCGCGTGCGCGATCATCGAGCACCTGCGCACACCTGAACGACTCCGCAGGTGTGCGCGAGTGCGGTGCGCGGCTGCGCAGCGCTGTACGGATCCGCGGTTCAGCGCGCGCGCTGCGAGCTCGTGCGCCACAGCGCGAGCTCTTCGCTCGCGAGCCGTCGCCACGTCACCGGATCGTAGCGCTCGGGTCCGTCGTACTTGAACGACTTCTTCTCGTGCTGCCACACCGGGCCGCGATCGATGCAGCCGTGGAAGCGATCGGCACGCGAGCAGTACACGCGCACGTGGAAGTGGTTGTCGTGCGGCAGCGAGTCGGCGGGCTGGCGCATCACCATGTCGGCGTGCTCGATGATCGCGCGCGGCCGGCCCTTGCGGCGCGCCCACGACAGCATCGAGGCCTTGAGCCCGTCGGACACGAACACCCACTGCACGCGCACCGACGGATCGGTCAACAGCGCCTCGATCAGCTCCCAGTTGCGACGCACGTCGAAGCGCCGCTCCGCCCACGCAGGGTCGTGGTAGCCGTCCTTGTCACGCTTGCCGACGTAGGGCTTGCCGTCGTCGTCGAAGGTGATCATGTCGTGCTCGGGCGGCGGCAGCGGCTTGCCCTTGGCGTCGGTGGTGTAGAACAACAGGTCGACGTCGCGGCCGCTGTGGTGGCTGTTGTGCCACTTCGACGAGCCACCGCGATCGCGGCTGAAGTCGGCGACGCCGAGCGTCGCGCGGCGATCGGAGGCGTGCACGCGCGCGGCCGCACGGCGCACGGCCGCGACGAGCTCGTCGGTGCCGTACTGGAAGCCGCGCTCCTTCCAGCGCGGTGGCACGCGGAAGCCGGTGCCGTGCAGCGGCAGGCGCGACGGCGCGCGCAGGCGTCCGCGGTTGCTGTTCGCGGTCGAGACGCTACCCAGGTCGGTCCACAGGTTGGGCCCGGCGCAGCCAGCGAACGTCAGCGCGAGCGCGAGCGCGCCCTCGCGCAGCCAAGCTCCGGTGCACCGACGCGTGCGCGCCATCGATTGCGCAGTATGTCGCGCACGACGACCGCGGGCCAACAAAGCCGCCGGTTGCCGCCCCTGGCGGAACCCGGCGCCCTGCTGGCCCGCGTGCGGTGCAGACGCTTCAGTTCTTCTCTTCGAACTCGGCGTCGATGACTTCGCCGTCGTCCTTGGGCTTGTCGGCGCCCGGCGCCGCGCCACCACCGGCGGCACCCGCCTCGGGCCCGGCCGAGGGCCCGCTGGGACCCGCGGCGCCGCCGCCCTGCCCGTACATCGCGGTCGCCATCTTGTGCGACGCCTGCGTGAGCTTCTCGCGCGCCGCGGCGACGCGGTCGGCGTTGTCGCTCTCGAGCGCCTCCTTGGCCTCCTTGATCGCGGCCTCGACCTCGGCCTTGGGCTCGGCCGGGATCTTGTCGCCGTTCTCGCCCACGAGCTTCTCGGTCTGCAGCACCAGGGCCTCGAGCGCGTTGCGGTTCTCGACCTTCTCGCGCCGCTTCTTGTCCTCGCTCTCGTAGGACTTGGCGTCGTCGACCATGCGCTTGATCTCGTCCTCGTTGAGGCCCGAGCTGGCGGTGATCGTGATCTTCTGCTCCTTGCCGGTGGCCTTGTCGCGCGCCGAGACGTTGACGATGCCGTTGGCGTCGATGTCGAAGGTGACCTCGATCTGCGGCACGCCGCGGGGCGCCGGCGGGATGCCGACCAGGCTGAACTTGCCCAGCGTGCGGTTGTCGCCGGCCATGGCGCGCTCGCCCTGCAGCACGTGCACCTCGACCGAGCTCTGGTTGTCCGCCGCGGTCGTGAAGGTCTCGACCTTGCGGGTCGGGATCGTGGTGTTGCGCGTGATCATCGGCGTCATCACGCCGCCGAGGGTCTCGATGCCCAGCGACAGCGGCGTGACGTCGACCAGCACGATGTCGGTGACGTCGCCGGAGAGCACGCCGGCCTGGACCGCGGCGCCGGCGGCCACGACCTCGTCGGGGTTCACGCCCTTGCTGGGCTCCTTCTGGAAGAACTCGCGGACCTTCTGCTGCACCATCGGCACGCGGGTCGAACCGCCGACCAGCAGCACCTCGCTGATATCCTTGACCGACTTCTTCGCGTCCTCGAGCGCCTTGCGGCACGGCGCGAGCGTCTTCTCGACCAGGTCCGCGACCAGGCTCTCGAACTTCGCGCGCGAGAGCTTGATCTGCATGTGCTTGGGCCCGCTGGCGTCGGCGGTCAAGAACGGCAGGTTGATCTCGGTCTCGGGCGACTGCGACAGCTCGATCTTGGCCTTCTCGGCCGCGTCCTTGAGCCGCTGCATCACGAGCTTGTCGTTGGACACGTCGATGCCGGTGTCGCGACGGAACTCCTCGAGCAGCCACTTCATGATGCGGTCGTCGAAGTCGTCGCCGCCGAGCATGGTGTCGCCGTTGGTCGAGATGACCTCGACCACGTTCTCGGCGACCTCGAGGATCGAGATGTCGAAGGTACCGCCGCCGAGGTCGTAGACCGCGATGACCTTCTCCTGCTCGGTGCCCTTGTTGAGGCCGTAGGCCAGCGCCGCCGCGGTGGGCTCGTTGACGATGCGCTTGACGTCGAGGCCGGCGATGCGGCCGGCGTCCTTGGTCGCCTGGCGCTGCGCGTCGTTGAAGTACGCCGGCACCGTGATGACCGCCGCGCTGACGGGCTCGCCGAGGTAGTCCTCCGCGGCCTTCTTGAGCTTCATGAGCACGCGCGCGCTGATCTCCGGCGGCGGGTAGGCCTTGCCGCGCACCTCGATGTGCGCGTCGCCGTTGCCGGCCCGCGCGACGCGGAACGGCACGCGCTTGCGCTCTTCGCCGACCTCGTCGTACTTGCGGCCGATGAAGCGCTTGGCCGAGAAGATGGTGTTCTCGGGGTTGGTGATGGCCTGCCGCCGCGCCTGCTGACCGACCAGGACGTTGCCGCTCTGCTCGAACGCGACCACCGACGGAGTCGTGCGGCCCCCCTCCTCGTTGGCGATGATCTTGGGCTCGGAGCCCTCCATCACGGCCACGCACGAGTTGGTGGTTCCCAGGTCGATGCCGATGATCTTGCCCATGTCGGAGTGGATGCCTTTCTTTGCGCGGGTGCGTCGCTGGCCGAGCCCGGGGCCGGGCGCCCGGGGGGGCGCGCCGAGGTCGATACCGGGGACCGGCACGATGCATGGGGCCACGGATGATCCGCGGCCGCCCCGACGACGGCAGCAAACCTAAGCCCCACACCCGCAGTGTCAAGCCCACCGGATCGGCGCCGGATCGGGGCTTGGAGGCGGTTTTCGAGGCACGCGGCGGCCCGCGACGCCCCGCGGTCGGCGGCTCGCCTGCCCGGGGGGGCGCGCGCTCGGGCGAGCGCCGCTCAGCGTGCGGCCGACTCGGCCGACTCGGGCGACAGCGCCGCGGCCAACACGTCCTGCACGGTCCGCACGTAGACGATGCTCATCTCCTGCCGGATCTCCTCCGGCACGTCGACGACGTCCTTCTCGTTGCGCTCGGGCAGCAAGATGCGCTTGATGCCGGCGCGGTGCGCCGCGAGCATCTTCTCCTTGATGCCGCCCACGGGCAGCACCAGGCCGCGCAGCGTGATCTCGCCGGTCATGGCCACGTCCGGACGCACGCACGTCTGCGTCAGCAACGACGTCAGCGCCGCCAGCATCGCCACACCCGCCGACGGACCGTCCTTGGGGATGGCCCCCGCGGGCACGTGGATGTGGATGTCGTGGCCCTCCATGGTGGCCTTGTCGATGCCCAGCAGCTCGAGGTGGCTCTTCACGTAGCTCAGGGCCGCCTGCGCGGACTCCTTCATCACGTCACCGAGCTGACCGGTGAGCATCAGCCCGCCCTTGCCCGGCATGCGCGAGGCCTCGACGAACATGATCTCGCCGCCCACCGGTGTCCACGCCAGGCCGGTCGCGACGCCGGGCTCGGCGGTGCGCTCGGACATCTCCGGCAGGTACTTCTGCGGCCCGAGGAACTCGGGGATGTGGGCCTGATTGATGGTGAAGTCGGTCTTCGACTCGTCCTCGACGACCTTGACCGCGACGCCGCGGATCACCGCCGACAGCTCGCGCTCGAGGTTGCGGACGCCGGCCTCGCGCGTGTAGCTGTCGATCAGCTCGAACACCGCGTCTTCGGTGAACGCGACCTTGACCGCGTGGTCGTCGAGCCCGTGCTCGCCGACCTGCTTGGGGATGAGGAAGCGGCGCGCGATGGCCAGCTTCTCCTGCCGCGTGTAGCCCGGCAGCTCGAGGATCTCGAGGCGGTCCTTGAGCGCCGGCGGGATCGGGTCGAGGTAGTTCGCGGTCGCGATGAACATCGCGCGCGACAGATCGAAGGTCACCTCGAGGTAGTGATCGCTGAAGGTGTGGTTCTGCTCGGGGTCGAGCACCTCGAGCAGCGCCGAGGCCGGGTCGCCGCGGAAGTCGTGCCCGAGCTTGTCGATCTCGTCGAGCATGATGACCGGGTTGTTGGTGCCGGCCTTCTTGAGCCCTTGGATGATGCGCCCGGGCAGCGAGCCGACGTAGGTGCGCCGGTGGCCGCGGATCTCGGCCTCGTCGCGCACGCCACCGAGGCTGATGCGCACGAACTTGCGACCGATGGCGCGGGCGATGCTCTTGCCCAGCGAGGTCTTGCCGACGCCCGGAGGGCCCAGCAGGCACAGGATCGGGCCCTTCTTGCTCGCATTGAGCTTGAGCACCGCCATGTACTCGAGGATGCGCTTCTTGACCTTCTCGAGGTCGTAGTGGTCCTCGTCGAGGACGCTGCGCACGGTCTTGATGTCGATGGTGTCTTCGGTCGAGCGCGACCACGGCAGCTCGACCAACCACTCGAGGTAGGTCCGCGTGACGGTGTACTCCGCCGACGACGGCTGCATCTGCTTGAGGCGATCGAGCTGCTTGAGGGCGACCTTCTCGGCCTCCTCCGGCATCTTGGCCTCGGCGATCTTCTTCTGGAACTCCTCGACGTCGCCGCTGTCGTCGTCGACCTCGCCGAGCTCGCCCTTGATGGCCTTGAGCTGCTGGCGCAGCACGTACTCGCGCTGGCTGTGGCCCATCTCCTCCTGGACCTGCGAGTTGATGCGCTCGCGGACCTTGAGGATCTCGAGCTGCCGCGTGAGCAGCGTGAGGACCTTGCGCAGCCGCTCGAGCACGTCGACCGACTCGAGCACGTCTTGCTTCTCCGACGGCTCGATGTCGAGGTTGGTGACCACGAGGTCGGCGACCTGGCCGGGGTCGTTGACGCTGTCGAGCAGCGCCGCGGCCTCGCGCGGCAGCTCGGGCACCAGCGAGATCAGCTTCTTGGCCGTCTCCTTGATGTTGAGCACCAGCGCGTCGGCCTCGACGTCGGCGCGGGCGTTGACGACGTCGCGCAGCTCGCTGACGCGCGCGACGATGAAGGGCTCGTTCTGCGTGATCTCGTCGATGCGGATCCGCATCACGCCCTGCAAGATGACGCTGTAGTTGTCGCGCGCGAGCTTGATGACCTTCAGGATCCGCGCGGCGCAGCCGACCCGGTGGATGTCGGCCTCGGTCGGATCCTCGACCCTGGCCTCCTTCTGCGTGACGATGCCGATGATCGGCCGTTCCTGCGCGATGGCCTCTTCGACCAGCTTCACCGACTTGGGCCGCCCGACGTCGATCGGGATGATGGATCCCGGAAAGAGCACCGAGTTGCGCAACGGCAAGAGTGAGACCACCTCGGGCAGCTCTGGCGCTTCGTCTTGGGACTGTTCGGCCATGCGGTTGTCGCGAATCCGGGGCCAACCGTATCATCGGCGGGGGGGCTGTCAACCCGCCACGGCGGCCGCGATCGCGGCCGGTGGCGGCGCACAGCGAGCGCGCCACGGCGCGCCGATCCTGCGCGCGGGGCCCACGGCCGCCGAGATGCTACGCTGCAGCTCGTGCCGCTCGACTTGGTCGTCGTCGCCGGGCCCGACCTGGGCCGCCGCATCGCGCTGAGCGAGCAACCGATCACGATCGGCCGCGGCCAGGGCGAGCTGCTGCGACTGGCCGATACCGCGGTCTCGCGGCACCACCTCACCATCCGGCTGGGCCACGACGGACACGGCCACGCGATGGCCGTGGTCGAGGAGGTCGCCGGGGTCAACCCGGTGTGGACGCTGGTCGAGGGCCAGCGCGTGACGCTGGTGCGCGGGCACGGGCTCGTGCCGGGCAGCACGCTGACACTGGGCAGCACCACGTTGCAGGTGGTCGAAGCGAGCGCGGCGGCGCCCGAACGCGCGGCCCCGGCGGTCGCGGGTCGCAGCACCGTCGAGCTCGACGCGCGCCTGCCCGCGCACCCCGCCGCGCCCTCGCGGCTGGCTGCGCTGGCGGCCCTGGGCGATCGGCTGGCGCGCTGCAGCTCGCTGCAGGCGGTGCTGCGCGAGGCGACCACGTGGGCCGTGCACGCGCTGCCGGCCAGCCGCGCGCTGCTGCTGTCGCCCGATGGCAGCGACATCCTGTCCAGCGCATCGGACGGCGCGATCGGAGATCTCGCCATGTCGCGCGCGCTGCTGGACCGCGTGCGGCACGAGCGACGCGCGTTCCTCGTGGGCGACGTCCACGCCGAGCCCGATCTCGCCGACCGTCGCTCGGTGGTGGTGCGCGGGATCATGGGCGCGATGGCGGCCCCGGCCAACAACCTGGTGTTCTACGTCGAGTGGGGCGCGAAGGAGGCCGCGCTGTACCCCTACGACGAAGAGGCGCTGCTGCTGCTCGTCTGCGCCGCGCACCTGGTCTCGGCGCTCGGCGAAAGTGCCAGCGAGCGCTCACAGCTCAAGGCCGCGGCCTCGGCCCAGCGCAGCGCCGGGCGGCCCCCGCCGCAGATGATCGGGACCTCGGCGGCGATGCAGCGGCTGCAGGTGTTCATCGAGCGCGTCGCGGCCTCGCCCGCGACCGTGCTCATCCGCGGCGAGAGCGGCACCGGCAAGGAGCTCGCGGCCGCGATCCTGCACGGACTGTCGACCGTGGCCAGCGGCCCGTTCGTCGCGATCAACTGCGCGGCGATCCCCGAGCAGCTGCTCGAGAGCGAGCTGTTCGGCCACGAGCGCGGCGCGTTCACCGGTGCGGTCGCACAGCACGACGGCGTGTTCTCCCGCGCCGACGGCGGCACGCTCTTCCTCGACGAGATCGGCGAGATGAGCCTGCCGACCCAGGCCCGGATGCTGCGCGTGCTCGAGACCCGCAGCTTCACGCGCGTCGGTGGTACGCGCGAGATCAGCGTGAGCGTGCGGCTGGTCGCGGCGACCCACCGCGATCTGCGGGCGATGGTCGCCGACGGCCGCTTCCGCGAGGACCTGCTGTACCGCCTGAGCGTGATCCAGACCGAGCTACCGCCGCTGCGCGAGCGCCCCGAGGACATCGAGGCGCTGGTGCGGCACTTCGCCGGCACCTTCGGCGAGGAGATCGGCCGTCGGGTCGAGCGCATCGCCCCCGAGGCCCTCGCGGTGCTGTCGCGCTATCGCTGGCCCGGCAACGTCCGCGAGCTGCGCAACGTGGTCGAGCGCGCGCTGGTGCTGGGCGACGGCAGCAGCATCGTGCTCGACGATCTGCCACCGGAGCTGCTGCACACCGCACCGCCGAGCCCGGCCGTGACGCCGCCGCAGCCGGGCACGATCCGCACGCTCGAGCAGCTCGAGCGCGACGCGATCGCAGCGGCACTCGACGCCACCGGCGGCAACAAGGCCCGCGCCGCCGCGCTGCTGGGCATCGATCGCACCACGCTGTATCGCAAGCTCAAGGACTACGACATCGCCGGCGGTCACTCGTAGCCGCGACGGCGGCGACGCTTGGGGCTGTCGAACAGGTCCTCGTCCTCGAGGTCCATGAGCAGCTCGAGCTCCTCCTTGCCGAGCGACTCGTCGTCGCTGACCAGGGCCTCGCGGCGAAACTCTTCGAAGCTGGTGTAGCTGGTGCGGAAGTAGCTCACGCTCGTGCTCTCCTTGGGGGCGGTGGGGCGGCGACGGGGAGGCCGGGTCGGGGTCGGCCCGCCGAGGCGAAGCTCGGTCGAAGCGTCTGAAACGACTTGGCTTTTCGGCACCGTCGCGGTAGCGCCGAGTCGTAACGTACGAGCATGTCCTACATGTACGCAAGAATCCGACTCAACCCCGTCGGCGCATCCGCGCGCCGGGTCCGGCGGCCCCGTGCGCACGCCGAAGGGTGGTAAACGATGGCCGCCGTGGCGAAGCCCCAACGCAGCCCGCGACCTGGTCCGCGCGTGGTCGCGGTGAGCAATCAAAAAGGCGGCGAGGGCAAGACCACGACCGCGGTGAACCTCGCCGCGTCGGTCGCCGCCGCCGAGCATCGCGTGCTGCTCATCGACATGGATCCGCAGGCGAACGCGAGCTCGTCGGTGGGCTTTCCACGCGGCACCGTCGAGCGCGGCACCTACGAGCTGCTGGTCGGCAGCGCGTCGCTGGCCGACGTCATCCGCACCACCGAGCTCGCCGCGCTCGACGTGGTGCCGGCATCGTCGGATCTCGCCGGCGCCGAGATCGAGCTGGCGCAGTGCGAGTCGCCGCAGACGATGCTGGCGCAGGCCCTCGCGCCGCTGCGCAGCGGTGCGCTCGCGGATCGCTACGAGCTGGTGCTCATCGACTGCCCGCCGAGCCTGGGCCTGCTCACCGTCGGCGCGCTGGTGGCGGCCGACAGCGTGCTGGTGCCGATGCAAGCGAAGTACTTCTCGCTCGAGGGACTCGGCGCGCTGCAGGGCACCATCGCGCAGGTCCGCGCGGCCTACAATCCCGAGCTCGCGATCGAAGGCATCTTGTTCTGCATGTACGACCCGCGCACGAACCTCTCGCAGCAGGTCGTGCGCGAGGTCCGGGACCACTTCAGCGGGCTGGTGTACGAGACCATGATCCCGATCAACGTGCGCTTGTCGGAGAGCCCCAGCCACGGCAAGCCCGCGCTGCTGTACGACATCGAGAGCCGCGGCGCGCAGGCCTACCTCGAGCTCGCGCGCGAGGTGCTGGCGCGGATGGAGCAGCGCGCGTGAACGCCAAGCCGCCCAAGCGGCCCGCGCTCGGCCGTGGCCTGGGCGCCCTGCTGCCGCCGGTGCCCGCGGCGGCGCCGGTGGTCGCGTCGATCCCCAGCGAACCGGCGGTGCCCGGGGTGCCGCGACTGCTGCCGATCGAGGCGCTGCAGCCCAGCGCCGATCAGCCGCGCAAGCGCTTCGACCCCGAGCTGCTCGAGCAGCTCGCCGCGAGCATCCGCGCGCAGGGCATCATCCAACCCATCGTGGTCTCACCGATGGCGCAGCCCAGCCACGACGGTGCGCGCTACGTCATCATCGCCGGCGAGCGGCGCTGGCGGGCGGCGCAGCTGGCCGGGTTGCACGACGTGCCGGTGGTCGTGCGCGACAGCGACGAGCAACAACGGCTCGAGCTGGCGCTGGTGGAGAACCTGCAGCGCGCCGAGCTCAACCCCATCGAAGAGGCGCGCGCGTTCGCAGAGCTGCTGTCGATCCGCGGCTACACGCAAGAGCAGCTCGCCGAGCGTGTGGGCAAGGACCGCAGCACCGTGGCCAACGCGATGCGTCTGCTGCGACTGCCCGAGCGCGTGCAGGAGATGGTCCGCGACGGTCGGCTGAGCATGGGCCACGCACGCGCGCTGCTGGGCCTCGAGCGCGAATCCGAGATCGCCGAGGTCGCGCAGGAGGCCGTGCGCGGCAGCTGGAGCGTCCGCGCCGTCGAACGCGCCGTTCGCGCCAAGGTCGTGGAAACCCGCTCGATGCCGCGCCCGGCCGACGAGGACGCGGATCGCCGGCGCATCATCGTGACCGAGCTGGAGCACCGGCTGCAGCGCCGTCTCGGTTCGCGCGTCCGGCTTCGGACCGACGCGCGAAAGCGAGGTGCCGGGGTGGTCGAGATCCCATATGCGAGCCTGGACGAGCTCGATCGACTGCTCCACATCCTCCTCGACGACGCGACCGGTTTCGGTCGATGATGCACGAGGGTACGGATGGGCGGCGAGGAACAGGACGATGACCCCGAACGCCGCCGCCGCGCACCGCGGGCCAGCGTGGTGCTGCAGCTGCAGTACCGATCCGCCAGCCACCTGCTCGTCAGCTACTGCACCAACCTCTCACGCGGCGGCCTGTTCGTGCCGACCAGCGAGCCGCTGTCGCCGGGCGCGCGCCTGACGGTGACGCTGCAGGTGCCCGGCACCGACGAGCTGCTCGAGGCGCAGGCCGAGGTCCGCTGGGTGCGGCAGTTCGATGCGCTCGAGGGGCCCGCGGGCATGGGCCTGGCGTTCGACGAGATCGACGACGTGCTCGGCGATCGCATCGACGACCTCGTGGCCCAGTACACGCCGCTGTCGATCGCGGTGGTCGGCGAGCATGCGCCGACGCTCGACCACGTGCAGTCGCTCGTGCGCACGCTGGTGTCGTGCGAGACCCGCGACTACACGCTCGCCGAGGCCGTGCGCGAGCTCGCGACGCTGCGCGGCGCCGACCTCGTCATCGTCGACGTCGGCAACGACGTCGACGGCTGCCTGGGGTTGTTGCGCGCGCTCGCCAGCGGCCCGCGGCCGACGCCACGCATGGCGCTGTGCGACGCACGCAACGACGTGCGCGCGCGCGTGATCGGGGTCGCGCGCGTGGTCGGCCTGCCGATCGATCCGGTCGAGGCCCGCGACGCGGTGCTCGAGAGCGTCGCGCAGGTCGACGCGCAGCGCTTCCACATCGGCGGCTGAGCGCCCGCGACGCGGGCCCGCGTCAAGCGACCAGACCGGCGCGCCGCTCGGCCGCGAGCGCGACGTTGTCGAGCAGGCACGCGATGGTCATGGGACCGACGCCGCCGGGCACCGGCGTGATCGCGGCCGCCCGCGACAGCGCGCCGGCGAAGTCGACGTCACCGACCAGGCGCCCCTCGGCGGTGCGGTTGGTGCCGACGTCGATCACGATCGCGCCGGGCTTGATCCACTCGCCGCGCACCAGCTCCGCGCGCCCGACCGCGGCGACGACGATGTCGGCGCGCTCGACCTCGGCCCGCAGGTCGCGGGTGCGCGAGTGGGCCTGCACGACCGTGGCGTCGGCCTGCAGCAGCAGCTGCGCCATCGGTCGACCGACGATGGTCGAGCGCCCGATCACCAGCGCACGCGCGCCCGCGAGCGTCGCGCCCGCGTGGGCCAACAGCCGCATGCAGCCCGCGGGCGTGCACGCGACGAAGCGCGGCTTGCCGATCATCAGGCGCCCGAGGTTGTCTGGGTGGAAGCCGTCGACGTCCTTGGCCGGATCGACCGCGAGCAGCACGGGCTCGCTGGGGATCCCGGCCGGCAACGGCAGCTGCACCAAGATGCCGTCGACGCCGCGATCGTCGTCGAGCTCGCGCACCAGCGCGTGCAAGCTCGCCGCGGTGGTCGAGGCCGGCAGCCGGTGGTCGCGCGTGGCGATGCCGACCTCGGCGGCGCGCCGCTCCTTGTTGCGCACGTACACGGCCGAGGCCGGGTCGTCACCGACGAGGATCACCGCGAGCGTCGCCTCGACGCCACGGGCCTTGGCCGCCTGCACGCGGGTCCCGACGTCGCGCAGCAGCTGCGCGGCGACGGCCTTGCCGTCGAGGATGGTCGCGCTCACTCGGCGGCTGCCTTGCTCGACTTGCCGCCGCCGTCGCTGCCGCCCGACGCGGTGCTCGTGGCCGTCGACGACGCGCTGCTCGAGCTGCCGCCATCGCCCCCGCCGGGCTTGCTGCTGGCGTAGCCGTCCTTGTACCAACCGCCGCCTTTGAGGTGGAACGCAGTCGGCGTCAGCAGCCGCGCCAGCGGACCTCCGCAGGCATCGCAGGTGGCCTTGGGCGGATCCGAGAAGCGTTCGATGTGTTCCTCCTCCGCGCCACAGGCGGAGCAGCGGTAGGCATAGAGCGGCATGGCGAGCTGCCCGGCACTTTAGGCCGATCGCACGGTGCGTCAAGCGGCGCGGCGCAACGGGGCCCAGGGCCGTCCGCGGCCGGGCGCACCAGGCGCTCGCACGGCCGGGGCCGCTGGGCAAAGCCGAGCGCAGGGCCACCCGACGCCGCCTGCGGCGGGCGTGCGGCGGTCCGTGCCCGCCCGCCTGCTATCGTTGAGGGTGCTGCAATGACCGCGTCGCGGCTCGTCCCCCGTGTGCTCGCCCTGCTGCTGACCAGCCTGGGCGCCGCGGCGCCGGTGCAGGCCGCACCGGCCGACGACGACTGGTCGCTGACGCACGAGGCCTCCGATCCCACGCTCGTGGGTCAGCGCTTCGCGAAGCTGCAGCGCAACCCTTTCGACCGCGGCCAGTGGCGCGCGCTCGAGCGTGCGATCGGTCGCGAGGCACTCGGACGCCGCATCGAATCGGCGCGCGCGCGCGCGCCCGGCAGCTTCGCGCTCGCGGTGCTGTCGGCCCGCTTCCAGCTCGCCAGCGGCAAGCCGCGCGAGGCCGCGGCGACGCTCGCGGCGATCGAGTCCAAGGCCGGGCGCTCGGCGTCGCAGGTCTTCGCGCTGCGGGTCGACGCGCTTGAGGCCAGCGGTGAGCTCACCGCCGCCGTGGCGGCGCTGCGCGAGCGCGCCACCGGCACGCGCGGCAAGCCCCAGGCGGCGCTGCTCGAGCGCGCGCTGGGCCTGGCCGAGCGCGCGGGCATGCACGCCGAGGCCATCGCGATCGCCAAGCAGCGCGTCGCGGTCGACGGCAGCGTCGCGCAGCAGCTGCGGCTGGCGCGGCTGGCCGCGCGCGGCAACGACGGCGTGCTCGCCGACGAGGCCTTCGCCGCGGCCGAGGCGATCGCCAAGCCGGCGCAGCGCGACGAGATCGCACTCGAGCGCGCGCGCGTGCGACTCGACGCGGGCGATGGCGAGGCCGCGGCCGCGATCGTGTGGTCGCTGCTCGACGATCCCGGCCGTGGCTCGGCGGCGGCTCGCCTGCCGCGCTGGGATCTGCTGGTCGACGCGCACCGCCGCGCCGGGCGAGCCGAGTCGTTGGTCGCGGCGCTGCGCAGCTGGCTCGAGGCGCACCCCGGCGAGGCCGCCGCGTGGCGCACGCTGGCCACCGCGCAGGAGCTCGCGGGCCTCGATCCGCAGGAGGCCCGCCGCCGCGCGCTCGCGCTCGATCCCCGCGACGAGGACAGCCAGGGCGCGCTGATCGACGGCCTGAGCGAGCGCGGCGACGTCGACGGCGCGATCGCGGAGTATCGCCGCTTCGCCGGCCGCCACCGCAACGACGTCGAACGCGGCCTCGCGCTCGCGGGCAGCTTGATGCAGGGCCCGCACCGCGACAAGGGTCTCGCGCTCGCGGCCGAGATCGAGGCGCGCGTGGGCAAGCGCGCGCAGGCGCTGTCGTCGTTGCTCGAGTTCTACAACCTCTGCGACGAGCCCGATCTCGCGCTGGCGGTGGCGCGGCGGCTGGTCAAGCTCGCGCCGCGCTCGGCCGAGGCGCACCTGGCCCTGGGCGAGCAGCTGTTCCAGATGGGCCACGTGCCCGAGGCGCTGGCGCAGTGGGCCACGCTGCCCAAGCTGGTGCGGCCGACCCACCGCGGCCACGCGCGGCATGCCGAGGTGCTGGGTGAGCACGGCCTGGTCTCCGACGCGATCGCGGCGCTCAAGGTCGCGATGAAGCTCGCGCCCGACGAGCCGGCCTACCTGCGGCTGCGGGCGGTGTTCGCCGAGGAGCAGCGGCGCACGCCCGAGGCGCTGGGGCTGTGGCAGGAGGTCCGCGCGCGCGCGAAGGGACCCGAGCACCGGCTGCTGCGCGAGGAGGCGCGCACGCGCGTGGTCGAGCTGCTGGTCGAGAGCGCCCTGCCCGGCCGCATGGAGCGGATGCTCGCGATCGAGTCCGAGGCCCGCATCGCGTTCGAGCGCGGCGAGCCGCTGGCGGACGCGGTCGAGGCCGGGCTGCTGCTCGCGGAGCTGCACACCCGACGCGAGCTCTACAGCGCCGCGGTCGCGGTGCACCGCCAGCTGGTGAAGCTGCAGCCCGGCGACGCCGAGCGACTGTCCGATCTGGCCTCGGCGCAGCGCCGCGCGGGCCAGCCCGGCGACGCGATCGCCACGATCGAGGCGCTGCTCGAGCTCGACCCCTCGCGCAAGGACGAGCTCATGGCCGAGCTCTCCGAGCTGGCGTTCGAGGCCGGCGACGACGAGCGCGCGCTCGCGGCGGCCCACGCCGCGGCCACCGGCGCGCGTCAGGTCGACGCGCTGGTGCGGCTGGGCGAGCTGCACGAGCGCCGCGGTGATCTCGACGCCGCTGCGGCCGCCTACGACGAGTCGATCCAGGCCGCGCCCGACGATCTGCGCGGCTACCTGCGACTGGCCGACCTCGAGATCACGCGCACCCACGCCGCCAAGGCGCGCGAGCTGCTGATGACCGCCTTCGAGAAGGGCGGCGCCGCCGATCTCATGCGCGAGGTCGGACGTCGGATCCTCGACCTCGCCGAGGCCGATGGCGACGCCGTCGCGGTGCTCGCCGCGGCCGCGCGGCGGGCCGGCAAGCACCCCAACGCCGAGGAGCCGCGCGAGTTCCTGCTCGCCGCGCTCGATCGCGTGCCGGTGGCCGCACGCACGCGCTGGCTCGGCGGCAGCGAGTCCGAGGCGCGCGCGGCCAGCCTGCGCGCGCCGCTGCTGGCGGCGATCGAACGCGGTCCGATCAGCGTGCGCGCACGCGCAGCCGAGCACCTGGGTGGGCTGCGTCTGCCCGACACCGCGCTGCCGCTGCTGCGCGCGGCGAGCTCGATGAACGCACCGCGCGACGCCACCCCGACGGTGCGCGACGCCTACGAGCGTGCGCGCGTGACCACGCTGCGCGCCGCGGCCGAGCTCTCCGATCCCGACGCGACCGATGCGTGGGTGCGCATCCTCGCGGCCGACGAGTCCTCTCAGGCCGCGCGCCACGTCGCTGCGTGGGGCCTGCTGGGCACGCCGGGCGAGCCGCCCGCGGCGCTCGCCGAAGCGCTGGCGCAGGGCTTCGATCCGGTGCTCGCGAGCCTCGCGTGTGTGCACGTGGCGCTCTCGGCTCCCGCCTCGTTGGCGTCGGTGACCCATCGCCGCATCGCGACCGCGGCGCGCGACGGCCGGGCGCCCGAGGTGCGCCACGCGTGCGCGCTGGCCGAGGCGGTGCTCGCCCGCGACGACGAACTCGATGGACTCGCGGCGCAGCTGGGCGCGACCGACCCCACGCTGGCTGCGATCGCAGCGTGGCGGCTGGGCCGCGTCGCCCGCGGCGCGACCGCCGAGGCGCAGAGCCTGCCCGCGCTGTTCTCCGCGCTGCTGGGTCCGCCGGGCCTGCGACGCGATGCGGCCGCGGCTGCGCTCGCGCAGCGCCTGGGCGAGCGGGAGCCTGCGGCGCTCGATCGTCCGGCCGTGCCGCGCACGCCCCGGCCGTGGGCGACGAGCTTCGCGCGCTGGCTCGTCGGGCACCTCGCGCCGCGCTTCGAGCCGGTCTCCGCGGCCGCGATCGGGCGCCACGCCGACGCGCTGCGCGACGCGATCGCGGCGAACGCCGCAGGCACGCGGGCCGAGCGGGATGCCCTCGCGCAGGCGCGGCACGCTTGCGCGA
>JAIBBS010000303.1 GCA_019694555.1 Nannocystaceae bacterium | reverse complement strand
CCCGCGCTCACGCCGGCGCTTGCAGCCACGCGACCAGCTCGCGCGTGCGCTGCTCGTCGGACAGCGCGCGCGACTCCGCCAGCGCCTGCTCACCCAGCGCGCGGGCCTGCACCGCCTGGCCTTGCCGCCACCGCACGCGCGCGAGCAGAAACTGCAGATCGCAGCGCACGTCGGGGTCGGTCGGCGTCGCAGCGAAGATTGCGAGCCCGCGCTCGATCACGGCGGCGGCCTCGTCGAGCCGCCCCGCGGCCGCGAGCACCTTGCCGTAGCCGCGCAGCGGCAGCACCAGCTCGGGATGCGCGTCGCCGAGATCCTGCGACGCGAGGTCGAGTGCGCGCGCCATGCCGTCGGCGGCGTCGTCGAGGCGCCCGAGCCCCTCGTGGACCAGCGCGCGGGCGTACAGCGCCTGCGCGTGCTCGAGCTTCGAGGTCGAGGGGTTGCGCTCGCGGATGGCGATCGCTCGATCCGCGGCCACGAGCGCACCCGCGAAGTCGCCCTCGGCCTCGGCGATGTCGACGCGGTGCATCAACGCGATCGCGACGGTGGGATGCTCGGGCCCGTACGCCGCCTCGAGCAGCGCGACCTCGCGATCGAACAGCGCGCGCGCCTCGGCTTTGCGCCCCGCACTCGACAGCGCCACGCCTTCGTTGCCCAGGTCGATCGCGATCGCGGGGTGATCGGGCCCCAACCGCTCGCGCTTCACCGCCTGGGCGCGACGATGGCCCGCGGCCGCGCGCTCGTGGTCACCGAGCAGGTCGTGCGCGATGGCTTCGTGCGAGAGGTAGTCCGCCAGGCGCGGGTCGTCCGCGGCCGCGGCCGCGACCGCAGCAGCGTAGTGCTCGACCGCACGGGGCAGCTCGCCCGCGGCGACGTCGAGCGTGCCGCGCACGTCGAGCACCGCCGCGCGCGTCACGGCCTGCTCGCCGGTGCGCGCGTTGGCAGCCTCGGCGTGCTCGAGCCACTCGCGCGCGCGCTCGAGGTCGTGGCGACGGAAGCCCAGGTGCGCCGCGAGGTCGAGCTTCGCCCGCGCCGCGACGGCGTCGAGCCCGAGCTCGTCCGCGAGGTGGGCCGCGGCCTCGAGCTGTGCGATCGCGCCGTCGGTGTCACCCTGCTGCGCGCGCAGCTGCCCGCGCAACGACATCGCGAGCGTCTGCAGCGGCCGCGAACCCAGCCCCTGGGCTTCGACCAGCACGCCGTCGGTGATCGCGATGGCCTCGTCGAGTCGCATCGCGCTGCCCAGCACGCGGGCCTCGTCGAGCCGGCGGCGTGCCGCGAGCACACCCGCGCGCTGCTCGGGATCGCTGGGTAGGCTGCCGAGCTCGGCGTCCTGCGCGTCGCAGCCCCCGACCTCGGGCAACGACTCGACCACTGCGACCGCGTGCTGCGACAGCGCCTCGCCGCGGGTCTGCAGCGCGCCCGCGACCGCGGCCAACGCCGCGAGGTCGCGCTCGAGGCACGCCTGCACTTCGGTGCGCTCGGTCGGCGCCACGCTGCACGACTGATCCCACGCCGACGCCCATGCGCGGGTCCACCGCTGCACCCCCGCGGTCGCACGCGCTGCCGACTCGACCGCGAACGTGGCCCCGCCACGCTCGATGGCCGCGCGTGCCCGCTCCTGCGCGTCGTCGCTCCACACCGTCTCGATCCGCGCCGCGCCGGCTTCGCACGTGGTGCCCGAGCGGGCCGGCAACGCCGACGCTGCGACGGCGACCGCGGCCGACGCCGCACCGAGCCACGCGAGCCGCGGCGGTCGAGCTGCACGCTCGAGCGCCCGCAGCAGCGCGCGCATGTCCGCGTGACGCCCCGCGGGGTCGGGCGACAGGCCGCGCACGAGCACGTCGTAGATCGCCCGCGGGCCGCGTCGCTGCCCCGGCGGCGGCACCGTGGCACCCGCGAGCTTGGCGGCATACAGCCGCGCGAGCGTCGAGCCCGAGAACGGCGGCGTGCCGGCGAGCGCGAGGTAGAGCGCGGCGCAGAACGAGAACTGATCGCCCGCGGGTCCGACGTGGCCACCGCGGTGTTGCTCCGGCGCCATGTACAGCGGCGTGCCCATGATGGTGCCGGCCTCGGTGACCTCACCGAGCTCGTCGAACGAGCCCGAGCCCGAGCGCGAGCCCGAGCCCGAGCTGCGCGCGTCGTCGCCATCGATCGAGTCGTGGCCGACCGCGCGCGCGAGGCCGAAATCGCCGACGCAGACGCGGCCGTGCTCGCCGACCAACACGTTGGCGGGCTTGAAGTCGCGGTGGACCACGCCGGCGGCGTGCGCTGCCGCGAGCCCGCGTCCCGCGGCGAGGAACACCTGCAACACCATGCGCCAGGGTCGCTCGTGCACGAGCCACTGCCGCAGATCGCTGCCGGCGATCCGCTCCATCACCAGGTAGACCGCGCCGCTGCCGGGGTCGACGCCGACATCGAACACCGGCACCACGTTGGCGTCGGAGATCTGCGCCAGCGCCTGCGCCTCACGCAGCAACCGCGCGCGATCGGTCGGCGACGCGTGCTCGCGCGCGTGCAGGAGCTTGATCGCGACCGCGCGGTCCAGCTCCGGATCGGTCGCCTCGTACACCGCACCGCCGCCACCGCGACCGATGCGTGCACCGATGCGATAGCGACCGATCTGCGCCGGCACCGGCGCATCCTCGGCGCTGGCGCGACGCACGGCTCCACCGACGATCCGTGTGGTCGCGCCTTCGTCCACCCGCCGATCGTATCGCGGTCGTCGCGGTGGTGGTCGGCGACGGCGATCCTCGGATCACGATCGGTCGCACCGCTGCCCACCGAAACGCACGCGGCCCGCCCTCGACCGGTGCGCGGTCGCGAGCGGGCCGTCTGGTGCGGCGAGGCGTGCCGCGTGCTGTGGGGCGGTGAAGCGGAGCGCGGCGTCGCTCAGGTCGCCGAGAGCTTCTTCTTGAGCTCTTCGAGCTGCGCGTCGATCTCCGCGGCCTTGTCGTCGGGCACGTCGCCCGCGTCGTCGTCCGCGGCCGAGGGCGGCGGACCACCGTTGGCCGCGGCCTTGGGCGGCTCGACCGATCCACCGAGGGCCTTGCGCTCCTCCTCGGCGGCCGCGAGCGCCATGCGCTTCTTGAGCGCCGAGAGCTCGTCGTCGACGCTGCTGGCCGCGAGCGCCTTGAACTGCGCGTCGAGCGAGGCCTCCGGCAGCGCGCCGCCGATCTCCGCGGTGGCCTCGGCCTCCGCCTCGATCTGCGTCACCCGCTCGGACATGCGCTCGAAGGTGTCGAACGCCGAGGTCGAGTTGATGTTGGTCAGCGTCTCGTTGATGGTGCGCTGCGCCTCGGCTCGCTTCTGCCGCGAGACCAGGATGTTGCGCTTGCGCTTGGCCTCTTCGATCTTCGCGTCGAGGCCGCGCAACGCGGTCTTGAGCTGCTCGACCGAGGCCTTCTGCGCCTCCCACTGCTGACGCAGCGTCTCCGCGACCTCCTCGTGCTCGGCCTTGCGGGCCAGCGCGGCGCGGGCGAGGTTGTCGTCGCCGGCCTTGATGGCCAGCATCGCCTTCTTCTCCCACTCCAGCGCCTTGGCAGCCTCGGTCTCGTACTGCTTCTTGAGGCGCTTCTCGTCGGCGATCGCGACCGCGACCTGCTTCTTCGCCTCCACCAGCTGGGTCTTCATGTCGACCAGCACCTGGTTGAGCATCTTCTCGGGGTCCTCCGCCTTGTTGATCAGCTCGTTGATGTTCGAGCGGATCAGCGTACCCAGCCTCGAAAACAGACCCATGCTATGTGCTCCCCCCTGCGGCAGCCGCGGTGTTGGCCCCGCGTTGGACGAGCGGAGCGATCTTGTCGATGTGGTTGTCCAGCGCGATGCACATGTCGTCCACCACGGCCTGGAACTCGTTGAAGTCGAGGTTCTCGAGCTGCTGCGCCCCGGTCAGCACGATGCGACCGTCCTCGAGCCGATAGGAGCTGTGCAGCAGGTCGGCGTTGAGCTCGAGCAGCGTGCGGAACAGCTCCTCGCGCTGGGCATGGGCGCCGGCGAGATCGAACATCGGGATCGAGAAGAGCACGATCGGCGCCTCGATGGTGACGCCGATCTGGGCCCGATGTTCGCCCTCGGGGTGCACGACCCAGGTCCCTTCGCCGACCTGCTCGTAAGGGATGCCCATCTTGATGAGGTATGAATCGACTTCGTCGTGACTTGCCATCGGCTGCGGTCTTTGTCGCGCGTTGGCCCGGATCGGAGCGGATCCGACGCCGGGTCGGAGGGTCGGAGCTTCGCGCGCCGGCCAACGCGGAGGCAGCGCGAAGGGGCAGGCCGGGTCACGGCCCTAGCGCCCACGTGCGGAGTTGGCCCCGCGACGAAGCGAGGGCCACCAGGATAACGCGCCCGCCCGCGGATCGGTCGAGGGGTCGCGCCAAGGGGGTCTGCACCGCCTTCGCGGGCCAACTCGGGCGCGCGCGGGATCATTTCACGCCGTCCCCTCGGCCCGGCGCGCAGTCACCGGGCCTGGCGCATCGACCGTTCACAGACCGCGCGCGGCGGTTCACGCCGCAACCCCGCCGCCCGCCCTAGCCGATCCGGCATCTGGCGTGGTATCCCGCCGTTGCTCGCCTTCGGATGACGATCGAACCGCCGCCACGCGAACGGCTCCCGCGCCATGTCGGGATCATCATGGATGGCAACGGCCGTTGGGCACGCGCGCGCGGTCTGCCGCGCGAGGAGGGCCACGAGCGTGGCGCCGACTCGGTGCGCACCGTCGTTCGCGCTGCCCGTAAGGCTGGGATCGAGGCGCTGACGCTGTTCGCCTTCTCCAGCCAGAACTGGGACCGCCCGCCCGAGGAGGTCTTCCATCTGATGGAGCTGCTGCGCCGCTACCTGGTGCAGGAGCGCGACGAGATCCTCGGCAACGGCATCCGCCTGGTCACCGTCGGCGACTCCGAGCGACTGCCGCCGCACGTGCGCGCGCCGCTGGTGGATCTCATGGCCGCGTCGGCCGACAACCGCGACATGGTGCTGTGCCTCGCGCTGTCGTACGGCGGCCGCGAGATGCTGACCAAGGCCGTGCGCGAGATGTGCCGCGCCGCGATCGCCGGGCGCCTGGACCCCGCCGAGATCTCGGTCGAGACGGTCGAGTCGTACCTCGACTCGTCGCGGCTGCTGCCGCCGCTGGACCTGCTGGTGCGCACCAGCGGCGAGCACCGCATCTCGAACTTCTTCCTGTGGGAGACCGCGTACGCCGAGCTGCACTTCACCGAGAAGATGTGGCCCGAGTTCGGGCGCGAGGATCTGATGGCCGCGCTGCACGACTTCGCCGGCCGCGAGCGCCGTTTCGGTCACACCTCCGAGCAGGTGCGTCCGCCGGCCGCGTCGGGTGGCAACGGCGGCAGCGGCGAGTCCGGACTCGACTGAAGCGGCGCCAGTGAACCGGGGCCACGATGGGTGATCTCGCGAAGCGGCTGGGCACTGCCGCCGTGCTCGTGCCGGCGCTGCTGGTGGCGATCCTGCTCGATCCCACGCCGTGGAGCGTGACCGCGTTCGCGGCCGTGGTCGGTGCGATCGCGTTCGACGAGTACGTGCGCATGGCGCTGCCGGTCCGCGACGACGCGCCTGCGACGGGCCTGCGGATGGTCTGCGCGATCACGGCCGCCACGGTGA
This sequence comes from Nannocystaceae bacterium, assembly GCA_019694555.1. Lineage (GTDB taxonomy): Bacteria > Myxococcota_A > Polyangia > Nannocystales > Nannocystaceae > Xiheibacterium. Next base: position 1,414 of record JAIBBS010000303.1, on the reverse strand, counting down.
TCACGGCTCCGACCGCGCTGCACCGCGTCGACGTGCTGGCGCCGGCGCTGGCGTTCGGCGCCATCGCGCTGTCGTTCGCCGTGCTCGCGCGCAAGCAGGCGCTCGAGCACGCCGGCAAGCACCTCGCCGTGGTGCTCTCGGGCCTGATCTACGTGCCGGGCCTGATGGCGCACCTGCCGTTGATCAAGGCCGACGGCAAGCCGCACTGGTTGGTGGTCGCGCTGTGCACGGCGTTCTTCGCCGACACCGTCGCGTACTTTTTCGGACGCGCGTTCGGCAAGCACAAGCTGTACCCCGAGGTCAGCCCGAAGAAGACCTGGGAGGGTGCGTTCGGCGGCATCCTGGGCTCGATGCTCGCGACCATCGGCGTGGGCTCGCTGTGGACGCTGCCGCAGCTGGGCATCGGCCACGCGGTGGTGCTGGGCATCATCGCGAGCGTGTGCGGTCAGGCCGGCGATCTGGTCGAGTCGATGGTCAAGCGCACCTTCGGCGTCAAGGACTCGGGCACGATCCTGCCGGGTCACGGCGGCATGCTCGATCGCATCGACGCGATGCTGTTCGTCTCGCCGGTGGTCTACTACTTCGTGCAGTGGACGCAGTAGCGCCTGCGCGCGCGCCGAAGAAAATGATGCGGGTCCGTGGGCACGCGCCGACGGCGGCTCAACCTTCGCGGCCGGCCGGCAACGCCTTCATGTTCTTGCGCTTGGCGTAGTAGTAGCCGCCCGCGGCCGCGCCGCCGAGCACGACGATGGGCCAGAAGAACGCCGTGACCACCGCGGTCGCGGCGGCCGAACCGACCCCGGTCACCGCGGCAGCCACCGCCGACTGGCCCGATGACGCCTTCTTCTTCTTTGCGAAGAGGTACGTCCCTGCCGCCACGACACCGCCGACCAGTAGCGAGATGACCATGCTTGCCTGGCTCCGAGCGACCAGTATAGGCGACAATTCATTTCAGGCCCGGGCGAGCGCGCGAGCGTGCCGCGGCGCCGGGCGCGACGGCGCCAGCGTTGCCGGCTGCCGGTCGACGTCGGGGCCAGGGTGGGCGGACGAGCGGCCCCACCGCGGCACGACAGTGCGACCGACCGCCTCGGGCGGTGGTGGACGAGCGCCGCCCGACGGTGCAAGACTCGGCGGCCTTGAGCGCGCCCGAGCACGAGCCCCGCGACGAGCACGGACCCACCGACGACGTCGAGCACGACGCGAGCAGCGGTGACGACGGCGACGGGGACGAGGCCGACGGCGGCGACGGCAGCGAGACCGGCGAGCCCGCGACCGCGGGCGCCGACGGCACGCCGGGTCGCAAGCGTCGACGTCGCCGCCGACGACGCGGTCGCGGCAATCAGGCTGCCACCGAGGGCGCGCCCCAGTCCGCGCCGCCGAGCCCACCCGCGGCTGCGGCCTCCAGCCGTCCCGC
>JAIBBS010000083.1 GCA_019694555.1 Nannocystaceae bacterium | reverse complement strand
GGTTCGGTCGCGACGCGACAGCGGTCGGTCGCGGGCTCGCGCTCGCACGCGTCGGCGTGTTCGCGGCGGGTCGCGGGGTCGCGGCCGCGGGCGCCGTCGCGGGCTTGCTGCTCGCGGTCGCGGGCCGGCTGCCCGCGGTGGTCGGCGCGGTGCTCGGCCGCGCCGCCGGCTTCGTCGCCGCGCTCGCGGTCGCGGCGGCGGCCGGTCGCGCCGCGGGCTTCGCCGGCGTGCTCGTGCTCGCGCTCGCGGTGGTGCTCGGTCGCGCCGCGGGCTTGCTCGGCGTCGCAGCAGGCTTGCTCGCGCCCGGCTTCACGACGCTCGCGCCCGCGCGCGCACCGGTGCTCGCGGCCGGCACCGTCGCCACGGGTCCGGTGCGCGCCCGCGTGCTGCGCAAGCGCTCGGCCAGCGAGCGGCCCTGCGCGTCGACCGACGGCGGCGCGGCGGGTCGCGGCGCCGGTCGAGGCTGGCTCGGTCGCACCGTGGTCGCGTCGGGCTCCTCCTCGCGGCTCGCCGCGACGCGATCGTCGTCGGGCGACGGCGGCAGCTCGATGCCATCGAGCTCGTCGTCGCCGATCAGCCCCTCGTCCTCGTGCACCGACGTGACCGCGGGTCGCGACGCCGTCGCGTCGAAGTCGTCGAGCGAGGTCTCGTCGATCTGCTCGAGCGCGGTCGCCTCCTCGTCGTCCAGACCCGCGGCCGCGCGTGGCGGCATCGCCGGCGTGTCGCTGGGCGCCTCGGTCGGCACGAGCGTCTTGGGTCGCGTCTCGAGCACCGGCGCCGGCGGGGGCGCCATGCCGGGCAGGAACGGTCGGCCATCGGGCATCAGCAAGAAGGTCTGGATGACCATCGTGCCCTCGACGTCGCGCACCGGTGCGGGCGCGCCGGTCTCGAGCTCGCGCACCACCTGCACGCCGATCGGCGGCGCGATGATCGTGTGCGGCTCGGACACCGTCGCGGCGACGGGCGTCGGCGCGGCGGGCTCGTCGTCCCACTGGTTGACGAACTCGAGGATCGCAGCCGCGTCGTCGGTGCGTCCGCCCGCGAGGTAGTTCTCGGCCAGGCCCTCGAGTCGCATGCGCGCCTGCTCGGTGCGGCCCATCGCGGCCTCGAGCTCGGCGATGTCGACGTGCACGTCGAGCTGCGACGGGTCGCTCGCGACCGCCTGCGTGTAGCAACCCAGTGCGGTCTCGTCCTCACCGCGCTCGCGCCACAGTCCCGCGGCGCGCACGAAGTGCTCGAACGCGTCGCCGTTGTGTCCGCGTGCACGTGCGCAGTGGCCCAGACCCTCGTGTGCCTGGGGCTCGCTCGCATCGATCTGCAGCACGGCACGGAACGCGCCCGCGGCCTCGGCGAAGCGGCCGGCGGCCATGTGTTCGGAGGCGCGGGCGAGGGGTCGGCTGGTGGGAGGGGTCACCACAGCACCATTGGACATCGATCTCGGAACGTTCTTCCAGGGGGCCGCGGCGGTTTTTTCCGCGCTCGCTCGCGGCGCGGCCGTGGGCCGAGGCTGCGTGACCATCGGGCCGCGATGGTTCAAGACATTCCGCAATAGGCCGATGAGGGGGCCGTCATGGCCCATACCCAGCTCGCGTATGCCGATGGAGCCCACCGATCGATGGCGGCGAGCGAGCGCGTCACGCCCTTTCTCGCGCCCTTGCTCGAGACGGCGCCCCGCATCTCGCTCGGATCCGAGCTGAGGCTGCGCGGGATCCCGGACCTGCTGCAAGCCATCGCGCGGGTCATCGGCGCCGGTCTGCACGCCGATCCCGGCGGGCCCTCGCGCATCGAGCTGGATGCATCGGCGCTGCGCGTGCTCACCGAGGGGGCGCGGCGCGTGCTGCTGACGGCCACCGAGCGGCTCGCCGCCCGCGACATCGAGCTGGTGATGGTCGGCTGCGATCCGTTCGAGCGGCGCTGAGCGGGCGCGGGCGCCGCCTGGCGCCGCGGCGCGGCAGCCCGCGGCCGACCGGGCGCGCCGCGGTCAAGCCGGCGCGGCGATGAACTGGCGCAGCAGCACGCCGAAGTCCCCGCGCGCGGCCAGCCGCCGCATCGTGCCGTAGTGGCCGACCACGACGCGGTCGAGGAACACCAGCTCCGCCGGCGGTTGGAACGAGCCGACGTGGCGCGCGAGAAAGGCCGGCACGTGCTGCAGCGCGCGGTGGTGCAGATCCGCGTGGCCGTAGTCGTACTCGCCGCCGACGAACGGCACCGCGAAGATGTCGCGCCACAGCTTGTAGTACTCGGGCGCGACGTCGGGGCCCTCGAGGTTGCGCGCGCCCAGGGCCCGCAGGCCCTGCTCGACGCCGTCGTAGTCCTCGACCAAGCCGGCCGCGACGGTGGCGCGATACGCCGCGACGATCTCGGGCTGCAAGCGCTTCACGCAGCCGAAGTCGTAGAACACCATGCGGCCGTCGCTGCGGAAGGCGAAGTTGGCCGGGTTGGGATCGGCGTGGATGACCTTGAGCGAGAAGATCTGATCGCACAGCGTGCGGAACAGCAGCGCGCCCAGACGATCGCGCAGCGCCTGGGGATACTCCGCGGTGTCGTCGACGTGATCACCGGGCTCGAACGCCAGCGTGAGCACGCGCTGCGAGCTGCGCTCGCCGATCACCTCGGGCACGACGATGTCGGGGTTGTCGCGGTAGTAGTCGCCGAAGAAGCGGACGTTGTCGGCTTCGTTGCAGTAGTCGAGCTCTTCGTGCAGGCGCAGTCGGATCTCGCCGAGCAGGGCGTCGAGCGCCTGCTTCTTCACGCGGATCAAGCCGCTGGCTCGAAACGCGAGCTTGAGGTGCGCGAGATCGGAGTCGACCGCCTCGTCGACGCCGGGGTACTGCACCTTGACCACGACCTCGCGACCGTCGTCGGTGGTGGCGCGGTGGACCTGGCCGATCGACGCCGCCGCGAACGGCGTCTTGTCGAAGCGGCGGAACAGCGTCGCAGGGCTGCTGCCGAGCTCGCGCTCGATCTGCTCCTCGATCACCTCGTAGGGCATCGGCGGGGCCTCGCGCTGCAGCGTCGCCAGGGCCTCGGCGAGCTCGCGGGGCAAGATGTCCTTGGCGATCGAGGCCATCTGCCCCACCTTCATCACCGCGCCCTTGAGCTCACCGAGCGTCTTGGCGATGAGCTCGCCACTGCTGCGCGCGGTCTCGGCTCGGTCGCGTGCGGCGGCCTCGGGCGACTGGAACACAGCCTTGATGCGGGACTTCGCGTAGCCGCCGGCGACCTGGGCCGTCATGCTGGCGAGCCGCAACAAACGGCGGCCCTTGGTCGCGGGACGATCGTTCATGGGGCGTCGCGCCTAGCCTGCGCCGCAGCCTGCGATCCCGCAAGCCAGCGCACGGGGATTTCGGCCCCACCGCCGCGCCAGCGTCGCATGCGTCGCTGTCGCACGCACGGGGCCCTTGCGCGAGGACCCATCCGCCCGCGACACTGCCCACGCCCGCGCCCTGGGCAATGCGGCGGCGCGGACGAGGAACGCACCCGCATGTCGACTGCTCTTCGCTCCCTCATCCCCCTGTTCGGTGCTCTGCTGCTGACCGGCATCGCCGGCTGCAAGAAGCCGGAGTACCCGAAGTGCAAGAAGGACAAGCACTGCAAGGTCGACCTCGGCGAAAAGTGCGTCGACGGTTCGTGTCAGAACTGCGCCACCGATGCCGATTGCGCCGGCAAGGGCGCCGGCTTCGTGTGCCACGAGTTCCGCTGTCAGGATCCGGCGCAGATCAAAGAGGGCGGCCAGGGTGGCGGTGAGATCGGCGATCCGTGCACGACGCAGCCCGACTGCGGCGGCGGCTGGGCCTGCACCGAGGGCAAGTGCGCCGCGTGCACCGACGACGTGCAGTGCTCGCCCTCGACCTGCAACCTCGACACCGGTCGCTGCTCCAACACCGGTCAGTGCCAGACCGACGACGAGTGCAAGATGGACGAGATCTGCGACGGTGGCACCTGCGTGTTCTCCGGCCCGGATCCGGGCGGCGGCGACGTCGGCGGTCCTTGCGGTCTGGACGCGGTCTACTTCGGCTTCGACGCGGACAGCGTCGGCGACAAGCAGGGCGAGCAGCTCAAGGCGCTCGCGACCTGCATCGCCGAGCAGGGCAAGAACGTCATCCTCGAGGCCCACGCCGACAACGTCGGCACCGAGGAGTACAACATCTTGCTGACCGAGCGCCGCGGCAAGTCGGTCAAGGACTTCCTCGTCGCCAACGGTGCACCCGATGCGCTGCTGCAGGTGGTGGCCAAGGGCGACCTCGAGGCCCAGGGCTCCAACGAGTCCGAGCGCTCCAAGGAGCGCAACGTGACGTTCGTGTGGCCGTGATCGTCGCGCGGTGGCGCCCGACCGTCGTGGTCGGGCGCGCCGCGGTTCACGGGATCGGCGGCGCCTCGCTGATGCGTTCGACCGCGCTGCCGCCCGCGTAGGCGTAGCTGACGTTCTCGTCGTAGCCGTAGACGTCGATGCCGGTGTTCTTGTCGGACACCAGCACGTGCGCGCCGGCATCGATCGGCACGCGCGCGAATGCCCACGATTCACCCGACAACGGCGGCAGCTGCTGCCACGCGCTGATCGCCTGCCCGTCGAGCGTCACGTTCGCGCCCTGCGGTGCGAAGATGCTGACGACGCTGCGTGCGTAGCCGGCGGGCGCGAGGAAGACGTAGCGCGACTGCAGCTGCGACACCGCCGGCTGCGCGATCATCGACGGATCGCCGGGGCGCGCGTCCTTCTCGATCTCGCCGCTGTTGAGCAGGAACTGCGTCAGCGCGATGGGATGGTCGTCGTCGCTGGCGACCATCACCGGTCCCGCGGTGGTGAAGACCGCGGTCTCGTTGGCGTCGAGCGCAGTCGGTGCACCCACCGGCGGCTCGCCGCCGTAGTGCAGCTGCGTGCCGTCGAACGCGGCGGTGATGCGATAGCTGGCCGCGACGCCCTGCAGCGGGTCCGAGGGTGCCGGCGGCGGCGGGAACACGTAGCTGGCACCCCACGCCACCAGCGGCAGCATCTGGTGCTCGACGTGATCGAGGCAGCACTGGGTCGCGCCGCGCGGCTCGCTCGCGGTGACGTTGCCGGAGAACACCGCGACCGGTTTGTCGGCGATGACGCGCGTGCCCGAGAGGTTGCCGTACGGCGCCACGTCGGCGCCCTCGTTGGTGGACAGGATCGTGAAGACCTGCCCGCGGCCCAGCACGACGTTCTGCCAGGCGCCGGGCGCGAGCGTGGCGGTGGGGTAGAACCGCACCGCGGTGTCGTCCGCGGTCGCGACCACCGAGACGAACGCGCCGGCGCTGTAGGCCTGCTGCTCCCACGAGTTGGGCGGGTACATGTACAGCCCCAGCGCGTCCGAGGTGACCGCGATGTAGTCGTCCTCGAGCACGTGCGAGGGCAACAGCGACGATGCGTCGTTGGAGTAGACCGGCGTGAGGTTGTCGAGCGGCTGGAACTGGTACGCGGTGATCGGCACGTCGCTGGCGATGCGGTAGGCGAGGCCGCCGTCGTTGCGCGTGGGGTCGATGCTCTGCGCCGGCGGCCGGAACGTGTGCGTGTGCAACGGCGCCAGATCCACGGTCTCGATCGCGCCCGCAGCATTGCCGCTGTGGATCGAGACCTGCGCGGTCGCGCTCTCGGACACGTTCGCGACCACCACCGCGAATTGCTGGTCGGCGGCGATGTCGTGGCTGAAGGCCTCGGACGGCAACCACGCGTTGGGCAGGTCGACGGCCCAGAACTCGCAGCCCGCGTTGGTGCGGATCGCCAGCGCGTCCTGGCACGTGCCGGGGATCTCCGGCACCGAGCCACCGACGTCGAGCTTCACGTCCGGCAGGTCGAGCCCGTCGCCGGTGCTCGAGCCCACGGCCATGCCGCACAGTCCGTCGACGCAGGCCAGGCCGTCGGGGCAGTGGTCGTCGACGAAGCACGCGCCGGGCTTGGCCGAGGGGAGGCACGCCGACAGCGGCGCGAGCAGGGCAGCAGCGAGGCGGACGCGGGTCATACGAGCGCCGTAGTGCTGCCCGGCGGGATTTCGATCCCCGGGGATCGAATCCCGCGGTGGCGACACTGCCGGGGTCGTGACGCCGAAGCGCCCGACCCTCGTTGCTGCGATCGCGTTGTCGATCGCCGCGTTGCCGCCCGCGGCCGCGGCCGCACCCGCGCCCGAGCCCGCGTCCCCGTCCGCGTCGGAGTCCGGCCCCGACGTGCTCGCGGGCCCGCGCGGGCTCGATCCCACGCGGCTGGTCCGCGGCGAAGAGGCCGCGTACCAGGCGTTCTTGCGCGGGCAACGGGCCTTCGACGAGAGCGACTTCGACGCGGCGCTGCGCGCCTTCGGCGACGCGCTGCGGCTGTTGCCCGACGAGCGGCCCTACGCGCGCAGCCGCGGCTCGATCGCGCTGTGGGTCGCGCGGTGTCACGGCCAGCGCTATGGCCTGCGGGCCGACACCGCGGACCTCGATGCCGAGGAGGCGGTGCTGCGGGCCTACCTCGCGCGGCTGCCCGACATCGGCACGGACGACGCCGATCGCGAGGCCAAGCGCGCGCTCGCCCAGCAACGGCTCGACGAGCTCGCGGCCGAGCGGCAGCGCATCGCCGGTCACGGTGACGCGCAGACGCAGATCGACGCGAGCCTGCGCGGGGACTACGAGGGCGTGCAGGCGTCGAGCTGGGCGCCGTCGGTCGCGGACCTCGCGTGGTACCAGCGACGCGACGACCCGCGCGCGCGCAGCGGCCAGGTCGACGAGCACGACCCCGAGCCGGATCCCGTGGTCGTACCCGAGCCGCGTCGTCGCCGGGGCACCGGCCTCATCGCTGCGGGTGCGGTCTCGCTCGGCGTCGGCGTCGGTGCGCTCGCGGTCATGGGCGCGGGCATGGCTCGCGCGCACGCGGCCGAGGACTTCTCGGCGACGCAGGGTCCCGACCAGCGCCGCGAGCAGATCTCGCGCGGGCTCGCCGGCAACGCGATGGCGGTCGCCGGTGCCGTCACCGGCGGCGTCACGGTCGTGCTCGGTGCGGTGCTGGTCGGTCTGGGTGTGAAGCGAAGGCGTGCAGACGCGCCGACGCTGTCGCTGCGTCCGGCGGTCTCACGTCGTCTGCTCGGTCTCGCACTGTCGGTGAGGTTCTGATCATGCTCCGCCCGCTCCTGCTCCCGTTCCTCGTGCTCGCGGCGCCTGCTTGCCTCTACAGCGGCGAGGGCACGCGTGGCCTGCCGTGCAACACCGACCTCGAGTGCGGCGGCGATCAGCTGTGCGTCGAGCACGTCTGTGGTGGACCCGCCGCCGCGGGCACCACCGGGGACGCTGGCAGCGGCAGCGGTGACAGCTCGTCGGGCGGCGATCCGAGCGCGCCCGGTGGCGACGACCAAGACGTCCGCACCATGTGCGAAGCGTCCGAGACCCAGTGCGTCGGCGACAACACGCTGCGCGAGTGCGGGTCCGACGGCAAGCTCAGGACCATGGACTGCGAGGGCATCTGTGGCTACGCCAGCCGTTCACGCGGCTGCCACACGCTGCCCGACGGTCGCGACGGCTGCTACTGCCTCAACGCGTGGGAGTCGTGCCCCGAGGCCGATGAGGGCCAGGTGCAGTGCGACGGCAACAACATCCGCGAGTGCCACGAGGGCCTGTGGCTGGCCTCGGACTGCGACAGCATCTGCATCGACGCGGGCTACGCCGGCGGTTCGGATCACTGCGGCGCCGGCAACTCCGGCTCGCCGACCTGCTTCTGCCTCAGCACTGCGTCCGAGTGCATCGACGGCGCGGTCTACTGCAGCGGCGACGCCAGCATGCGCTACTGCTCGGGTGGCAGCTGGTACACCGACGACTGCCAGACCAGCTGCCAGAACGCCGGCTACGAGTTCTCGCCCGGCTGCATGTACTTCCCCGGCGACACCGAGGCCTGCGGCTGCCAGTGACGCGATCTCCGTCGCATCGACGCGATCTCCATCGCATCGACGCGATCTCCATCGCGTCGACGCGATCTCGAGAGATCGGATCGACGCGATCTCCGACGATCGCGATCGACGCGATCGCAGAAAGCCCAATGGATCCGTCGATCCCCTGAACGAACCACGCCCTTATCGCGTGCGCTCGGCTTGGGTAGATCGGATCGCGATGCACCTGGCGAACCTGGTCGAACTCCTCGAGCGTGATCTCGGCAGCAACGCGGCGACGCGCAGCCGCATCGCGGATCAGCTGGCAGAGCTCGTCGCCGAGCGGGCCGCGGCCGCCCCTGGGGCCGACGGCCGCGCGCCGCGCCCCAGCGGCGAGACCGGGCGCCGACGCAAGCGGCGTTGAGCGGCGGCCACGGGCCGCCGCAGCGGGCTCACCACTGCTCGTTGTGCGGCTTGAGGTGGCACAGCCCGCTGCAGCTCAGGCTGGCCTCGTCGACGTTGAAGCCGGCGACCGTGATGTCGAGGTCGGGCTTGCCGTCGACGTGACTCTCGATCGCGAGCGGGTCGTGACACTCGGCGCAGTTGATGCCCTCGTTGATGTGTCGCGAGTGCTGGCCCGACATCGTGTTGAACGCGGTGTTCGACGTGCCGGGGTAGGGGTGGCACCCGCCGCAGTTGGGCTCGGGATCGGTGTGGGCGTAGCTGCCGTTCGCGGTCTGGCCGTTGCCGTGGCACCACAGGTTGGCGCACGCGTTGCCATCCCACGTGCCCGCGCTGCTGATGCCGGCGCTGAAGTCGACCTCGGCGCGCGCGTCGGTGTCGTCGAAGACGTGGCCGGAGCTGAGCACGTCGAGCGGCTTGACGTGGCACTGCGTGCAGTCGTACGGCGCGTGCTGGTACTGCGAGACGTGCCGGCTGTGCGCGATGAAGCTCAGCATCGAGGTGTCGGTGGTGCCGTCGATGTCGCGCGGCGGCGCGCCGGTGCCGTCCTTCTCGCCGCCGTGGCAGAACACGCAGTCGGTGCGCCAGTCGGGCTCGTGGCAGCTGTCGCAGTCGACCTCGCTGCTGCCACCGAGCAGATCGTCGCCGTGGCAGCCGCGGCAGTCCTCCTCGTGCAGCTTCATCGCGGGGCCGTGCACGCTCGCCTGCGCGTAGTCCAGCGGGTGGTAGCGATCGCCCGTGCCGCCGGTGCTGTCGGCACCGCCGTGGGACGTGCCCGCGTCCGCGCCGTGACCCTCGCTGCCCGCGGAGTCCATGCCGCTGCCGCCCGAGCTGCCGCCCGAGCCCGAGGGCCCGTCGGTCGCGCAGGCCAGGCCGAGCGCCAGCGCGGATGCGGTGCCGAACACGAGGAGGTCGAGGCGCAGGCCAGCCATGATGGCCGATGGGCTACCGGGTCAACCCTGGCGTCGCAACCGGGGATCCACTTGGTCGGCCCACAAAACCTGCAAACCCAACGCAAAGCACGGGCCGCGAGGCTCGCTCACGGTGCGAACACGAGCACCCACGCGTCGGCCACGGACTGGTTCATCGGATCGAAGACCGCGCCCGCGGCGGCCACCCGCGCGGTGCCGTCGAACGCGAGGTGGCTGAAGTACGTGCTCGTGGTCGGGGCTTCGCCGGGCAGGCTGTGCTTCCACCGCTCGGTGCCGTCGAGATCGTAGCGACCGATCCACGCCTCGTTCGTGCCGGGGCTCGGGATGATGTAGCCGCCGATCACGACCGCGTCGCCGGGCACGAGCACCATGCTGACCGCGAAGGTGTCGTCGCCGAGCTCGAGGTCCACGGTGGCGCCGACCTCGTTGCCCTCGGCGTCGAAGGTCCGCAGCTCGTGATCCTGGTAGCCGTCGATCGCGACGAGCGCGAGCACCGAGCCGTCGCCCAGCAACGCGAGCTCGATGATCTCCTGGTTGGTCGGTGCGGCCGCGACGTCGACGATCCACTGTTCGTTGCCGGCGTCGTCGTACAGCGCGAGGAAGGCGTCGGGATCACCGGCGAGCGGCGTGCGCGTGCCGCCGGCGAACAGGCCGTCGTCGGTCAGCAGCAGCGCACGCGGGCGGGCGCACGCGACCATGCACGCGACGTCGTTGCCGGGGATCGTCGCGGACCACTGCGGCGCGCCGTCGCCCGACCACGCGAGGATGCGGCCGCCGACGGTGCCGCTGATGCCGACGTAGGCGGTGCCGTCGCCCGCGAGCGCCAAGGCGGTGGCACGGCCGGGCTCGCCGCCGCCGAGCTGGGCCCAGCTCTCGTCGCCGTCGCTCGACAGCGCGCCGAGATACGGTCGGCGGTTGCCGCCGGAGTCCTGCGAGCCGGCCACGCGCAGCGTGCCGTCGCCGAGCTCGGCGACGCGGCGGCCGGTGTCGTTGCCGGACTCGGCGTTGTCGGGGTCGGGGCCGTCGATGCTGGTGTCCCACACGAGCGTGCCGGCGCCGTCGTAGCGCACGACCACCAGGTCCCAGGCGTCGGCGACGATCTCGACGCCACCGGTCACGAGCACGTCGCCCTGCGCGGTGAAGGACGCGCCGTCGAACCAGTCCACGCCGCCCACGGGTCCATCCCACAGCGCCGACCACTGCGTCGAGCCCGACTCGACGCAGTCGTTGTTGCAGCCGTCGCCCTCGATGTCGTTGCCGTCGTCGCAGATCTCACCGTCGTCGAGGTTGCCGTCGCCACACGCCGGCGGCGCGTCGGTGGTCGACGAGCTGCCCTCGGCGGAGCTGGAGCTGTCGGCGGTGCCGCTGTCGGTCGCAGTGGTCGCGGTGGTGGCGGTGGTCGCGGTCGTCGCGCTGGTGCTGACCGTCGTGCTCGCGCTGCTGTCGGTGGTGCTCGCGGTGGTGCCCGTGCTGCCGCTGCTGGAGTCGTCGCCACCGTCGCTGCCGCTGTCCTTGCCGCACGCGGTGGCGGTGGTCACGGCGAGCAACGCCACGAGCGGGAATCGGGACGACCACGTCATGTGCATGCGATCACGGTCGCACGGAGGTCGCGGCCGACGCAATCCTGCCGCGCGCGACGACCGGCCGCACCGTGACGTGCATTCGACAACCGCGAGGTGGTGCCCGTATGATCGGAGGCTGTGATCCGTCGCATCGCAGCGCTGGTGGGCTTGGCCCTGTCGTCGGTCGTGCTCGCGGGATGTTTCGAGAACGCGCCGATGGTCGTGGGTGGACTCGACGACAGCGGGACCGGCTCTGGCTCTGGTTCTGGTTCTGCTTCCGACTCCGGCTCGACCGGTGCCGGCTGCGTCGACGGCGTGACACTGTCGCAGGTGCCGCTCGCGTACGACGGCTGGTTCTGGGTCGCCGTCGGCGGTGCGGGTGCACCCCCGCCGGTGTGCCCCGAGGGCACCGCGGCCGAGGTCCGCTTCCTCGGCACCGTGCCCGAGGATCCGAGCTGCGCCTGCGCGTGCGAGGCGGCGACCTGCGCGACGACCTACTCCACGGGTCCGGACTGCGACACGCTCACGATGCTCGGCGAGCTGCCCGAGTGCGCGGCCACGCCGCAGATGCCGGCCGCGATCGATCTGCAGACCCACGTCAGCGCGCGCGAGTGCGACGCCGCAGCGACGCCGCTGCCGGGCCCCGACGCGGTGCCGGTGTCGCTGTGCCGCTCCGCGGTGCAAGAGGATGCCTGCGCCACGGTCCCCGAGGGCTTCATGGGCCCTTGCATGACCGGCGATCTCGGCTGTCCCGAGGGCTTCACCGAGATCGCCGCCGCCGCGGTCGGCGTGGAGTGCAACGACTGCGACCCGTGCAACGCCGACATGTTCTGCGGCCGGCTGGGCTTCGAGGTCTTCGCCAGCGCCGACTGCAGCGGCCAGCCGTTCGGCATGGTCGGCGGCGGCGACAACTGCATCGAGCAGCAGGGCTTCGGCTCGGTGCGCGTGGCCCCGATCGACCTGCTCGACACCGGTTGCCCCGCGAGCGGCTCGTCGTCGGACACCGCACGGATCTGCTGCATGGGCGGCTGATCGGCCCGACGTCGGCCCGATCGCCGCTCAACCGCCGGGCGCGCGCGGGCCCGACTTGCTGGGCTTGCTGCTGCGTCCGCCGGCGCTGGCCGAACCGGCCGCGCGCACCTTCGCCGAACCCGAGGCCGAGCCCGGTCCGCGCGCGCTGCTGCGGCTGCGCTTGCTCGTGCTCTTGCCCTTGGCCTGTTGCTCGGCCGGAGAATCGACGCGCTCGAGGCTGAACTTCGGCGCGCGGTTGGGATCGCACTGCGGCGGCGGGCCGAAGTCGGTCGCGTCGAAGGTGTAGTCGAGCGCGCCGCTGCCGTTCTTGCGGCCCTTCTCGTCGCGCGTGTGCGCCTCGATGCGGACGTCGTGGCTGCCCTTGCGCGCGGGCGTGCAGTACGACAGCAGGTAGAAGCGCTTGGTGTGGGCTTCGATCTTGGCCGCGACCTTCTCGAACGCCTCGCGGACCTTGCCGGGGTCGCTGGCGAGCTCGGTGCCGTCGCGCCCGATCTCGCCCAGCTGCTTCTCCTCGAGCTCGGCGCCCACGCCGATGGCGTAGACCTCGAAGTGGCCGTACTCCTCGCGGCCCAGCGTCTCGAGCATGTCCTCGCGCGCGACGCGGCCGGCGCGGTCGGTGCCGTCGGTGAACACGACCAGGGTGCCGAACTTGAGCGGGCGCTTGTCCTTGGACAGCGCCTCGTCGAGCTCCTCGAGCGCCAGCGGGATCGCGCCGTTGAGGTTGGTCGAGGGGTCCTTGGGCTTGTAGCCGCGCAGGCCCTCGATGCCGCCCTCGACCGAGCCCTGGGCCTCGGTGAACGGCGTGACCGAGTGCAGCTTCTCGGCGCCGTCGAAGGCGTAGACGCCGACCTTCTGGGTCTTGCCCACGCGCTCGCTGAAGACCGTGGCCGCGTCGGCCAGCAGATCGGCCTGGCCCGACTCGGTCACGCTGCCGCTCATGTCGAGCAGCAGCAGCGTGTACATCACCGCGGCGACCTCGGGGTTCTGGATCACCTGCTGGCTCTCGTACTTCGACACCAGCGAGTCGTCCTCGTAGATCTCGAAGTCGTCCGCGGTCAGACCCGCGACCGGATCGCCGTTCTTCTCGACCGTGAAGAAGACCCACACGTTGTTGGGCTTGGCCTGGTCGGAGTTGATGCGGGTGACGTCGAGGTTGCCTGCGCAACCGAACACCGGCAGCAGCAGCGTCGCCACTGCGAGCGAACACGAACGAAGCAGTCGAGTGATCACGTGCGCTGGACCTCGGGGCTAGAAGTAGTACCGGAGCTTGACGCTGAAGTCACCGTGCGCGAGGTCCGGGTAGATCACGTACGGCGCCCAGCCACCTTCCACCACGGTGTCGAGCGGCACCTTCATCCAATGGAAGAACAGGCCCACCGGCGCGCGCAGGATCATCGCCGCGCCGCCGTGGTGCGCGTAGTAGCGGCAGTCGACTGGATCGGGCCCCGGCGGATCGTAGCAACCGCGCCCGTCGTAGTACTGCCCGTAGTACCCGTAGTGATGGTAGCCGTAGTAGCCGTAGCCGGCCCAGAACGCCATGCCCAGGCCGACGCCGAGGTACAGGCCGAAGTCCATCACGCTGTTGGACACGAAGGTCGGGAAGTGGAAGAGGTAGTTCGCGTGGATGATGCCGTTGCCGTGGTGCATCGGCGCCCAACCGAAGTCGAACTGCAGCGCGTGCTGCGGTGCGAGGAACCACTTGAGCGAGGGACCGGTGGGATCGCCCAGGCCACCGCCGAGTCCGATGCGACGGCTGGTGCGCGGCCGCTTCTTCGCGGCCTGGGCGGGTTGGGGCAGGGCCGCGAAGGCCGTGGTGATGCACAGGGCGCCCAGCAGCGCGGGGAGTCGAATCCGCATCGGCGGCTACGACCGTACCGCGTCGCGCCGATTCCAGCGTGTTCGTGCATTTCCCCCAGGCACGACGTCGATCGGATGGCCGTCACCCGCTCGCTTCGTGGCCGGGACTACGGGATGGGCCGCAGCGCCGCGCGGTGACGACGCGCAGGTCGGTCAATCCCACACCAACGACTCCAGCTGAGCGCCCGAGAGCACATAGCTCGCGAGCAGTGCGCGTCGATCCTTGGTCTGCGCGACGTCGAGCCCCGCGAGCAGGCGCGCGCCGGGATCGTCGTCGTCGCCCTCGTCGCTGGCGCCGTCGATCAGCTGTCGCGCGAGCGCGACCAGCATCCGCGCCTTGACCGGGTTGTCGGTCGGCACGCGCGTGAACAGTCCGACGTCATCGCCCAGCAGCCCCGCGATCTGCATGCCCTTGGGTCGGGGCAGCAGCGCCGCGAGCACCGAGCGCGCGCCCGGGCGCAGCGCGCCCAGGCCCAGATCGAACACCGCCTGCTCGCCGAGCACGGCGAAGAACGCGGTGCCCTGCGGCACGCGATCGACCAGGCCCGAGAGCGTGCGGCTCATGGTGCGCTTGGTGCTCGTGCGCGCGGCGATCATCGTGTCGATCAGTGCCGCCGGCGCGATCAGCAGCTCGCCGTCGTCGAGCCGCGCGAGCTCGACGTCCTGGCCCTCGTACTGCAAGCCCGGCACGCCCCAGTGGTCGGGCCCGATCTCGAGCAGCTTGGCCTGCTCCACCGCGCTGCGCAGTCGCGCCTCGAGTCCGTCGATCTCGGCCAGCGCGATCGATCGCGCGAAGTCGCCGTGGGGCATCGCGCCGGCGAGGCGGCGCCACTGCGCGACGTCGTCGAAGCCCAGCACCATCGCGACCTCGCACACCGACTCGAACGCGATCGGTGTGGGCTGACGCGGGCGTCCGCGGCTCCGCGCGGCCTCGCGCTGGGCCTCGCGCGCGCGCTCGCGATCGAGATCCTCGTACAGGATCACCTTGTAGTCGCGCCCGGTCGCCGCGGCCTTGCGCTCGGCGCGGGCGAAGCGGCGCTCGTCCTCGAGATCGCGGCGTCGCGCCGGATCGCACACGAACAGCGCCTCGCGCAGCTGCGGGCCCAGGCGCTGCCACAGGCCCGCGTCGCCGACGCGCTGGATCTCGACGGCATAGACCACGTCGAAGTCCGGCGGCACGAAGCGCATCGACCACGGCAGCTGTCCGCGGGCGCCGCGGCTGCGACCGGCGTCCCAGAAGTGGCGCAGCACCGGCGCGAGCGCCTCGTCCTGCGGCGCGGCGCGATGCAACCGCACCAGCCGCAGCATCGCGTCGTTGACCAGCTCGCGCTGCTCGGTGCGGGTCTGCAGCAGCGCCTCGAAGTGTTCGATCGCGCAGTCGCTGCGTTCGATCACGTCCATGCACTGCACGCCGCGACGGTGCAGCCGCTGGGCCTCGGTCTCACCGGCCGCACCCCCGCGCGGCGCGGCCACGCACGCCAGCGCGAGCGCGACGGCCAGGTGTCGCCTGCTGCGGTGCCCCGGGTTGCGCACGCGAGCGATGGTAGGGGATTTTTTCACGCACGCGGTCGCGGTGGCTCGGTAGCATCGCGGCATGAGCTCGAGCACTCGCACCCGTCGCTCGTCGGCCGCGGGCAAGGCCACGCGACCGAAGGCCCGCACGGGCGCCGCCACCGCCCGCACGCGCAGCGCGAGCAAGACCGCGTCGGCGCGACGCGCTCCGACCAAGACCGCCGCGCGCAGCCGCGGCGCGGCCGTCGTCGCGCGCAAGGCCGCGGCGCCGGCGTCGGCGACGCCCGCACGCTTCGAAGGCTTCGGTGCCGACACGCTCGCGTTCCTGCGCGAGCTCGAGCGCCACAACGAACGCGAGTGGTTCGAGGCCCACCGCGAGCGCTACGAGCAATCGGTCAAGCAACCGGCGCTGGCGTTCATCGCCGCGATGGCGCCCGAGCTCGAGCGCGTGATGCCCAGCTTCGTGGCCGATCCGCGGCCGGTCGGCGGTTCGCTGATGCGGATCCACCGCGACGTGCGGTTCTCGCCGGACAAGCGCCCGTACAAGACCAACGTCGGGATCCACTTCCGCCACGTCGTGGGCAAGGACGTGCACGCGCCCGGGGTCTACGTGCACATCGATCCGCAGGATTGCTTCGTGGGCGTGGGCCTGTGGCGACCCGAGCCCGAGGCGCTCGCGCTGATCCGCAAGCGCATCGTCGAGCGGCCCAGCGAGTGGACGGCTGCGCGCAACGCCTCGGCGTTCCGCAACGCCTTCACGCTGATGGGCGAGATGCTGGCCCGCGCACCCCGGGGCTTCGATCCCGCGCACCCCCACGTGGACGACCTGCGCCGCAAAGATCACATCGCGGGCGCGAAGCTCACCGCCGCCGAGCTCGCGGATCGCGAGCTGCCGCGGGCCGTGTCCAGACGACTCACCGCGGCCAAGGCTTACCTACAGTTTCTCTGCGCGGCCCTCGATCTGTCGTTGTGACCCACGGCCGTCCCGTCGCGCTGGCAATGCCGCGGTGATCGTGCGAGCGTCCGGGCGAGTCGATCCGTGAGCCTCGTCGTCGCCGTCCTCGCTCCTGCGTTCGCGCTCGTGTGCGCGTCCGCTCCGTCCACGCCGCCGACGCAACGGCCCGCCGCGCTCTCGCCCTCGGCGACGCCGCCGGCGTCGGTCGAGACCGCGCCGAGCGAGGTGCCGCCCGGCGAGACGCCGCCGGCCCAGACGCCGTCCGGCGAGACGCCGCCGGCCCAGACACCGCCCGGCGAGACACCACCGGGCGAGACGCCACCGGCCCAGACACCGCCGGGCGAGACACCGCCGGGCGAGACGCCGCCGGGCGAGACGCCGCCGGACGAGACGCCGCCGACGGCCGGCGAGGCGCCAATCGCAGCGGACGCGACGCCCGAGGTCGAGGTCGAGTCGGTGCCGGTCGCGAGCCCCGGTCGCCGGGACACGCGCGAGGAACCCGAGCCGCAGGGCCCGACCACCTTGCCCAAGCGCAAGGGCGTGCTCGTGCAGGGTGGGCTCGGCGTCGGCGGCTGCGGACAGGACGAGTGCGAGGCGATCCAGCGCGGCGGCAGCAAGGTCGCGGGCTGGTTCGGCGGCATGGTCGGCTACCGCTTCGGCCGCGTCGCGCCGGTGCTGGTGATCCAAGGCGGCACCGCGCGCGGTGCCACGCCCACGAGCCTCACCATCGACGAGGAGAAGTTCGCGTTCCGCAACGCGAGCATGAACCACTCGTTTTTGCAGATCGGCGGCGGCGTGCTGCTGCACCTGCTGCAGAGCTCGATCTTCGATCCCTACATCGGCATGAGCCTGGGTTACTTCAGCTCGACCACGCGCTTGAGCGCCGAGCTGGTGTCCGACACCCAGCGGCTGCAGACCGACGTCCGCAGCCGCACCCACCGCGGCTCGCTGGGCATCCTGCTGGGCATCAACTTCCGCATCGGTCGCCGCTTCTACCTGGGCCCGCGCTTCGACGCGGTCGTGCCGTTCGCAGGCCAGTGGTGCATCGACGGTGACGGCAGCCACGAATGCGTCAAGCTGCGCGACATCGAGGACTTCGATCCCGGGCAGTTCTTCCCGCGGCCCTGGGCACTCACCGCGCAGTTCGGCGCGGTGCTGTAGCGGCTTGCGGCGCGCGCGGGCGGGCGCGACACTGCCGGGCTGGGAGACCGCCGTCCATGCGCCGCAAGCCCTTCGGACCCACGAACGTGTCGCTGCCGGTGGTCGGGCTGGGCACGTGGAACATGGAACGCGATCGCGAGGCCGATGCGATCGCGGCGATCCAGCTCGCGATCGAGCTGGGCATGGATCACCTCGACACCGCCGAGCTCTACGGTCGCGGTGAGGTCGAGCGCCGCGTCGGCAAGGCCATCGCAGGCCGTCGCGACCGCGTGTACCTGGTCTCGAAGGTGATGCCCAACAACGCGACCCGCCGCGGCACCGTCGCGGCGTGCGAGCGCTCGCTGGCGCGGCTGGGTACCGACCGGCTCGATCTGTACCTGCTGCACTGGCCCGGCTCCCATCCGCTCGAGGACACCGTCGCCGCGTTCTCGCAGCTGGTCGACGACGGCAAGATCCGCGCGTGGGGCGTGAGCAACTTCGACGTCGACATGCTCGAGGCGCTGGCGCGCATCGTGTCGCCGCAGCAGATCGCGTGCAACCAGGTGCTCTACCACCTCGAGCAGCGCGCGGTCGAACACCGCGTGCTGCCGTGGTGTCGCGGGCACGGCATCGCCACGGTCGCCTACTCGCCGCTGGGCAGCGGCGCGTTCGTGTCACCGCGCTCGCCCGGCGGGCAGGTGTTGGCAGACCTGGCCGCGCGATTCGACGCGACGCCCGAGCGCGTGGCGCTGGCATGGTTGGCGCGCGAGCCCGACGTGTTCGTGATCCCCAAGGCGACCACGCTGGCCCACGTGCGCGACGACGCGGCCGCGGCCGCGCTCGAGCTCGACGCGGATGCCTGCGCGCTGCTCGACCGCACGTTCCCGCGCGGCCGCGCCACCGCGTTGCCGACCCTGTGACGCAGCTTCGGCGGCGCCGGATTCCCTCGCGTCGGTCGCCGGCGTAGGCTCGCCGGGCCATGGCCGTGATGGACACGCTCCGATTGCCCTCACTCGCGCACGAGCGTCTCGCCGACGCCGTGCAGGCGGTGATGACCTCCGATCCTCGACGTGCGCAGTGGCTCGCCGAGGGCGCGGCCGCGTCCGCAGCCCACGGCGCCGAGGACCTCGCGGCGCGGCGCTTCCAGACCGTGCTCGAGCTGGGCTATCTGGTGGCCTCGGCCGACGGCTTCGCGGCCTCCGAGCGCGAGCAGCTGGCACGGTTGCTGGCGAGCATGACCGGCGCTGCCCTGCCGCCGGCGGTGCTCGAGCAGCACTTCCGCGACCTCGACCAGGCGGTCGCGCTGCTGGGCCGCCGCGAGCGGCTCGCCCGCGTCGCCGCCGACATCGAGGGGCCCGAGGCCGCCGCCGACGCGATCACGGTCGCGGCGCTCATCGCCTTCGCCGACGGCGAGCTGGCCGCGCCCGAGCTCTCCGCGCTCTACGAGCTGGGCGCGTTCGTGGGCCTGTCCGACGAGCGCGTGCGCGCGCTCGCCAATGGCCTGGCCGATCGACTGCGCCGACACATGGAGGCGACGCCATGACGTACATCAATCACCTCGCCCGCGAGATCAACTGCAAGATCGTCTATTACGGTCCCGGGCTGTGCGGCAAGACCACCAACTTGCAGTACGTCTTCGAGGCCAGCAAGCCCGACGCGAAGGGCAAGATGATCTCGCTGGCGACCGACACCGATCGCACGCTGTTCTTCGACTTCCTGCCGCTCGAGCTCGGCAGCGTGCGCGGCTTCAAGGTGCGCTTCCACCTCTATACCGTGCCCGGCCAGGTGTTCTACGACGCCAGCCGCAAGCTGGTGCTGCGCGGTGCCGACGGCGTCATCTTCGTCGCCGACTCGCAGCCCAGCCGCAGCGAGGCCAACATCGAGAGCGTGGAGAACCTCGGCACCAACCTCGCGGACTCGGGCCAGGAGCTCGGCGTGGTGCCCTACGTCATCCAGTACAACAAGCGCGACATGCCCGACGTGGTGCCGATCGAGACCCTGCGCGCGCAGCTCAACCCCCTGGGCGTGCCCGAGTTCGAGGCCGCGGCGAAGTCGGGCGTGGGCGTGTTCGAGACGCTCAAGGGGCTGTCGCGCCTGGTGCTCAAGCGCATCGACGGCCTGCCGGTGTGAGCGGCGATCAGCCCACGCGGTAGTGGGCGATGCCGGTGTCCTGCCAACCCGGCTCGTGTCGGCGACCAACGCCGGCGATCGAGAACGGCGACGGCAGCGGCAGCGGTCGTGCCGGCGCGCGGCGGGCGTGCAGCGCCTCGTAGTCGGCGCGCTCGAGCTCGATCGCGCCGGCCAGCGCCGCGTCGACACCGATGCGCGCGGCCGCGGTCTGCCAGTCCGGCACCGCGCGGGCGTGCCACGCCTCGGCCGCGTCGCCGCTGCCGTAGCCCACGAGCAACAGCGGCTGCTCGTGCAGCGGCACCGAGGTGCGCGCGGCCTCGTCGAGCGCCGCGGCGATCCACGCCGGCAGCGACGCGGTGTAGAGGTTGCCCAGCTGGCGCACGGCGTCGCGGCCCAGGGCGGTCTTGCCGAGCACCGCCTGCCACGCGGCGTCCTTCGCCAGTGCCCGCGCGACCGCACTGGCGCGCGCGTAGGGATCGAAGTCGGGGCCGTGCTCGCGCACGCCGTCGCGCAGGCGCTCGGCCGCGTCGAGCTCGCGGCGCAGCGCCTCGAGCGACACGTCGGCCGCGCGCAGGGCCGGCGCCAGCGCGGCCTCGTCGCCGGCGGCCGCGAGCGCGGCGACCCACGCGATCGACAGCGCCTGCTGCGGCATGCGCTCGTAGGGCCGGTGCATCAACACCGCCGAGGGCGACGCCAGCAACGTGCGCGCGTCCTCGCCGGTGCGGCGCTGCAACGACGCGAGCGCGTGCAGCACCGCGTCGACGTAGCACACCGTCGAGTAGCGGCCGTTGAAGACCGGGAAGTCGTGCGTGCCGCGGGCGCCTTCGGGGTACTCGTCCATGAAGTGGCGCGCGAACGGCTTGCGGAAATCCCAGCCGCGCTCGTCCGACGAGCTGCCCGAGCGTCGCAGGTCGAGCTCGAGCAGCCGCGCGCGGGGTTCCACCAGCATCGCGACCGCACCCGCGCCCTGGGTGGGCTCGCCGGTGCTGCCACGCTCGTACTGTGCGATGTCCGCCGCGACCACGATCGCGACGCGGTCGGCGCCATCGGTCTGCACGTAACGTGTGGCGTGCTTGAGCGCGTACATCCCTCCGAGGCACGCGTGCTTGACCTCGGGCACCTCGACGTCGCGCGGCAAGGGTTGGCGTCCACGGGCGCGCAGCGCGTCGTCGATCATGCCGCGCACGATCACCGCGCCGACGGCATTGTCGACGCTGGACTCGGTGCCCAGCGCGAGCATGCCGATGGTCGCGGGATCGACCTCGTAGTTGTCGACGAGCCGCAGCACCGCGCCGGCGGCGAGCGTGTAGACGTCTTCCTGCGGCTGCGCGACCCGGAACGCGCGGCCGATGATCGCGTCGAGCTTGCCGGGGTCACCGCCGGTCCACTCGGCGAAGCGTCGCAGCTCGACGCGCGGCCGCGGCACGTGCAGCGCGAGGCCCGACAGGCCTGCACCACGGGTGTCGACAACGGAGGAAGAGGTGTCATGCGCGTTCGTCATGGCAGGCGGCGACCGTAGCATCGTGTCGTGCGACCTCCGGTGTTGTATTTGCGCGACACGCGATCGCAGCGCGTCCCCTCGGGCTGCCGATCGGCGATCGCGTGCTGCCGAAGCCGTTCGCTGCCCGGCGGTTCCGGCACGAGCTGCGGTCGTGGCCACGCCGACGGCAGCGTGGGCTGCGGTTTTGGAGTCCCAGCCCGTCGCGGGCTAAGCTGATCCGAACATGGTGGACCCCGATCCCGGCGCACCGACCTTCGCGGCGGTCGACGACGATCGGCCGCTGCCGGGCCGTCGCTTCGCCGGGCGCTACATCGTCGAGCGCCAGCTCGGTCGCGGCGGCATGGGCTCGGTGCACGCGGTGCTCGACACGCAGCTGGGCGAACGCGTCGCGCTCAAGCTGCTCGAGCAGGCCGGCAACGACGAGGCCGTCGAGCGGTTCCGCCGCGAGGTCCGGCTGTCGCGTCGCGTCACCCATCGCAACGTCGCGCGGATCTTCGACATCGGCGAGGCCGCGGGCCGCCACTTCCTGACGATGGAGCTGGTCGAGGGCGGCTCGCTGCAGGCGCAGCTGTGTGGCAGCCCGATGCCGCTGGCCCGCGCGTGCGCGCTGGTGGCCCAGGTCGCCCGCGGTCTGGCGGCCGCGCACGAGGTCGGCGTGATCCATCGCGACCTCAAGCCCGGCAACGTGCTGGTCGATCCCCGCGGCCGCGCGGTGGTCACCGACTTCGGCATCGCGTGTGCGCTCGCTGGCGACGTGCGGTTGACCCGCGAGGGCGGCAGCTGGCTCGGCACGCCGGCGTACATGTCCCCGGAGCAGGTGCGTGGCGACGCGATCGAAGCGCGCAGCGATCTGTACGCGCTGGGCGTGATGTTCTACGAGCTGCTGACCGCGGCGCTGCCGTTCCCCGAGGACAGCCCGGTCGCCGCTGCGATCGCGCGGCTCGATCGCGAGCCGATCGATGCGACGACGCGCGTGCCGCTGCCGACCCCGATCGCGGCGTTGTTGCGCTCGCTGCTGTCGCGACAACCCGAGGGACGGCCCGCATCCGCGCTCGAGGTCGCGGCCGTGCTCGATGGCTTCGCCGGCGACGCGGTCGAGGCATCGCCCAGCCCGACGAGCTCGCCCGGCGCGGCGTCCGTGCACGCGGCCATGTCCCCGACGGTCGCGCCCGCGCCGGCGACGGTGGCCTCGACCGCCACGGTCGCCCGCCGCGTCGCGGTGCTGCCGTTTCGCTACCGCGGACCCACCGACGACGCTTACCTCGCGGACGCGCTGACCGACGAGCTCATCGATCTGTTGTCGCGGACGCGGGGGCTGCGGGTCGCGGCCCGCAGCGCCAGCGTCGCCGCCGACACCAGTGCCGACTCGCGCGGCATCGGTCGCCAGCTCGGTGTCGACGTGTTGGTCGAAGGCACCGTGCAGCGGGCCGCGGATGCCGTGCGGATCTCGGCGCGGTTGATCGAGGTCGAGTCCGGCTTCCAGACCTGGAGCGACCGCTTCGACGGTGCGTTGGTCGACGTGTTCGAGCTGCAGGATCGCCTGGCCAAGCGCATCGCCGAGACGCTGCGCGTGCAGATCTTCGTGTCCGAGCGCGGCCCCGCGGTGCCGGCCGAGGCGATGGAGCTGTATCTGCGCGCGCGCGCGGCGATGCGGCGTGCGGATCTCGGCGGCGAGGGCCCCGACGGCTCATGCGTGCTGCTCGAGCGCGCGCTGGCGCTGGCGCCCGACTTCCGCGCCGCGATCGCGGCGGCGGCGTTGACGTCCGAGCGGCTGTGGTTCGTGCCCAGCATGTTGCCCGCGACGGACCGGCAGGCGCGGGCCGAGGTCGCGGTCGCGCGCGCGTTGGCGGAGGCCAGCGACTTCCCCGAGACGCACCTCGCCGCGGCACGGCTCGCGATGCAGAAGGCCGACTACGTCGCGGTCGCCACCGAGATCGGGCAGACGCTCGCGCAGGCACCGACGTACGCGCCCGCGCACGAGGTCCTGGGCGCGCTGCAGTGCGAGGCCGGCCGCCCGCTCGAGGGCATTCGCCGCCTGCGGCTCGCCGCCGAGCTCGATCCCACGCTGGGCCGGCTGCTGGTCTACGAGGCGCGCCACCACGAGATGCGCGGCGATCGGGACAAGGCCGACCTCGTGCTGGCGGAGGTCGATCGTCGCGTCGGGGCGCACGAGATCTCGGTCGCAGGCCTGCGCGCCCGCATCGCGGGTTGGCGCAAGGACTTCGACGCCATGCGACAGATCCGGCAGGCCTACGAGCGCGTCGGCGATGCGCCGATGTTCATCGAGCTGTTGTTCGCGCTCGCGCTCGACGGCAGCGATCCCGCGGTGATCTTCGAGGCCCTGCGCTCGCGCATCGGAGTGCTGAGCCCGCGCTTCCGCGCGATGGTGTGCCAGCTCGCGGCCGAGGCGGCCGCGCTGGTGGGCGAGCTCGACATCGCGGACGAGTTCGTCGGTCGCTCCGCCGACGAGACGCTCGTCGATCTCGAGTGGATGGAGCACTGCCCGGTGTTGGCCGGGCTGCGCGAGCGCGAGTCGTTCCAGCGCCGCGTGGCGCAGGTGCGGCGGCGCGCCGAGTCGCTGTGGCACCTCGAGTGAGGCCACGGCTCGACGCGCCGACGCGACGCGTCACATCGGTGCCGGGTGCGTGCACAGGCCGACGGTGCCCTGCGGCGTCATCAGCTCCTCGCACGTCGCACCGCTGGGGCACATCGTGTCGTCCATGCACAGCACCACGCACAGCGTGGGGTTCATCGCGTCCATGCCCAGGCCGCAGACCGCCGTGCCGCCGCCGGAGCTGGGCGCGGGGCACTCGGACATCGCACCGTCGCAGCCGGGCGCGCAGAAGCAGAACCCGTCGAGGCCCATGATGCCGATCGGCGTCTCGCCCATCGCGCACATGTCACACGCGCCGTAGTCGCTCATGGTCGCGCCGGTCTCGCCGCCGCCGATGCACACGCACTCGATGCAGCTGCCGCCGTTGCACATCGAGTCGTCCATGCACTCGTCCTGCGGGGTGCAGGCCGAGCCGCCCGAGCTGCTGCCACCGCCATCGCTCGACGCGTCGGTGGTCATGGTGGCCGAGGCGGAGGCCGAGGCGCTGGCGCTGGCGCTGGCGCTGCCCGAGCTGTCGCCGCCCGAGCTGTCGCCGCCGCTGTCGCTGGCGCTGGCGCTGGCGCTCGAGCCGATCGTGGTGGTGATCGTGCCCGAGCCGCCGGTGTCGTCGTCGCCCTCGGTCGCGCAACCGGCGAGTGCGAATGCGAGGAGCGCGGGGGCACCGAAGATGGAAACAAGCGTGTGGTTCATCGAAGCGTTCTCCCTGGTCCCGCGGTCCGCGGGGTCATCCCTGCCCAAGGCCCTGCGCACGAAAACGTCGCATTGCCGCACCGGAAGCTGCCACAACTCAAGCGCCAGGAACGAATCGGGTCGCGCCGGGGCGACGTGCGGTCCCCGACGTCGCCTGCGGGAACCCGGTCTCACGGGATGACGGCGCACGACCCAAGCCGGCCGGACGCCAGGGCCACGGGCGACACCTCGCCGCGCTGAAACCCGCGTAATGGGCGGCGCGCTCGCGCATCCCACAGATCGGTCCCCCAACCATCGGGGCCCCCCGCCCCGGCTTCGCGTCATGTCCTTGGACTGCACTCACACCGCCCCGCTGGACGCTCTGGCCAAGAGCGTCCGCGGGGCGGTCCCGCTCGCGACGCGACGGGCGGCGCGGGACTTCGAGGCGATGCTGCAGCGGGCCCAGGCGCTGGGGTGGCGGCCGCCCGCAGCGGCGATGCCCGACAACGTGATCCCGTTGTCCCGGTTCCGCGACACCACGCGGCGCGACGCGGACGACGTCCTGCAGCAGCTGCTGTGCGACACGCGGCTCGCGATCGGGCGCACGCTGGCGCGTCGCGGCGCACCGACGATGCCGCCGATCCGGCCATGGCGAGGACATCGACTGTGGTTCGCGGCGATGTTCGTGTTCACGGCGGTGCTCGTCGCGTCGCTCGCCGGCGTGGCGTGATCGCGGCGCGAGCGGGTCGCACCGCCGCGACGGCGACGTGCGCGGCGCCCGGGCGACGCCGCGCAGCGGCTGCGGTCACGACGATCGACATCGCGTGATCGTGGCGGCCCGCACGGGCACTACCCCGCACGGATGGTGGCGATGGACATGCTACGGTGCACTGCGATGGGCTGGGCGATGCGAGCGTGGGTGGCCGGTGTGTGTGCGTGGGCGGCTCCGGCCGCCGCGCACGCCGCTGGGGAGGCGTGCTTGCGCGACACGGAGTGCACGGGGGCGCAGACTTGCCAGGACGGGGCGTGTGCCGCGGTCGAGCCGGCGCCGGCATCGTGCATGGCCGACGCGGATTGCGACCACGACGCGGTGTGCAGCGGCGGCTTCTGCAAGCTCGAGGGCGTCGTGTGCCGCAACCCGGCGGGGGCGTGCTGGGTCGAGAACGGCAGCGGCACCTGCGAGTGCGCCGACGGGCTCGGCGCCGGCTGGTCCGACGGGTTCGACCCCGACAACCCGCCGCCACAGCTCGACGACGCCGCGCTCGCGATGACGTGCACCACGGCGCTGGTCGACAACTGCGGCACCGAAGTGCCGACGTTGCCGGCCAGCTGCACCGGCGACGTGCTCACGCAGTGCCAGGCCTACGTCGACAAGCAAGAGGAGATCGCGGCGGCGTGCGGCGAGGACGGTCCGAGCTCCGACATCGGCCTGGTCGGTGAGTGCTGCGACGGCTTCGACGACGAGGGCGCCGCCGACGTGCGCGCGTGCGTGCTCGCGCTCGCGGTCGACGGCTGTGTCCTCGACGAAGCCGACGCGTGCTACGGCGATGGCGGCGGCGAGCCTGCGGGCGGCGAGTCCGACCAGGACGGCAACGACGGCGCCGGCGAGAAGGCCGACGACGACGTCGCGCAGAAGTCGGGATGCTCGATCGACGGTGCGGCCGGCGCGTGGACGCTGGCGCTGCTCGTGTTGGTGCCGCTGCGCCGCCGCCGGCGGTGGTAGCGGCGGGGTGCCCGACGTGTTGGCGTGCCTACGCGCGCGACGTGCCGCGCGCGTCGTGCTTCGCGCGCGCGTCGCCGCGCGGATCGCAGCGTGAGGTGGCCGACCTCGGATACCTCGCAACACGATCGATCCGAAAAATCGTGGCGTGGGCCTGTAATCGTGTCGGCCGCGGTGCATCGGTGTGGGCGCAAGCGCTCGCGCCGGCTGGACGGCGCCGCCCCGCGACCAGGACACCCGACCATGAAGCTCTCCAAGCACTCCGACGCATTCTCGATCACCCGCATCCTCGGCGTTGCCGCGCTGCTCGGCCTGGGCCTGCCCGGCTGCGACGTCATCGGCGGTGACGGCAGCTCGAGCCGCGACGGCGATGTCGACGACGACGACAGCGACACCGACGGCGAGGACGAGGACGAGGACGAGAACGAGGGTGACGACGACGACACCGAGGGCGACGACGACGACGACGGCGACACCGAGGGTGACGACGACGATGACGACGACGACGGCGACACCGAGGGTGACGACGACGACGACGGCGACACCGAGGGTGACGACGACGACGACGACGGCGACACCGAGGGTGACGACGACGAGGGCGAGGGCGACGGCGACACCGAGGGTGACGACAACGAGGGCGAGGGCGACACCGACGACGGCGACGGCGGCGGCGGTGGCGAGGGCGACACCGAGGGTGACGACAACGAGGGCGAGGGCGACGGCGACACCGACGGCTGAGCCGCGCGCTTCGTGAGGCTTCGGGAGGGATCCGCAGGCGTGCCTGCGGGTCCCTTCGTCATTTCGGCGCGCGAGGCTTGCGGAAGCCGCGGAGGAACTCGGTCACGCGCTCGGACTGACCCGCGGGCCACACGTGATCGATGCCGAACGCACAGACGCGGACCGGGCTGTCCTCGCGGCAGCCCTTGGCGTCGATGCAGCCGTCCTTGGGCGCCTGCGTGCCTGCGTTGCAGCCGTTGTGTGCGGTCCAGATCGCGATCGACTTCTGCGCCGAGGCGAACGGCACCACGGTGTCGTTGTGCCCGTGGGTCACGAGGATCGGCACCCGCGTGTCGTCGCAGCCGGTGAAGGGGCCGCCGCCGCCGGTCGGGGCCGCGGCCGCGAGCACGTCGGCGCGGTGGCACGCCAGCACGTTGGTGAAGAAGCCGCCGTTGGAGAAGCCGGTGCTGTACACGCGATCGCGGTCGAGGCAACCGCGGCGGTCGAGCTCCGCGACGATCGCGTCGAACAACGCGAGATCGCGATCGCCGAGCTCGCCCTGGTGGACCTGCCAGCCCGCGCGCGGCGTCGCGCCGAACTGCTCGAAGGTTCGCGGCGCGCCCTGGGGCGCGACGATGATGCCGTCGCGCCACGCGGCCACGCCCTCGAGCGAGCGCTTCGCCGACCACGGGCTGTCGCCGAAGCCGTGCCACGCGAACACCACCGGCGGCGGTGAGGCGAGCGACTCGCCGACGCGCAGCAGCACGTGCCGTCGCAGCGCGCCGACCTCGAGGTCGAGCTCGACGTCACCCGCCGCGAGCTCGCAGCCCTCCGCGCGGGGGTGATCCGCACGGACCGGCACGGTCGCGACGTCGGGTTGCGACGCCGGCGCGTCGGCTGCCGTCTGCGGCGCGCTCGCGGTCGGTGCCGCGGTCGCGGGGGAGGTCGTCGGCGGACGATCGCAGGCCAGCGCGCACGCGGCGATCAGCACCAGGGGTCGCATCGCGTACGAGCATACGCGATGCCGCCCCGGGGCCGGCCCACGGCGCACGCGCCGGTCAGCGCGGCACGACGTAGACCCCGACCAGGCACATCTCGTTGGCGGTCGAGAAGCCCGGCAGCACCGGCGCGGTGTCCTCGCGGGTGTCCCAGTCGCACGCGACGTGGATGCGGTGGCTGGTGTTGGCCACCAGCGGTTGCTTCAGGTAGTACGCCGACTGCCAGTTGAAGTCGTAGCGGTCGATGTCGGCGGCGCAGGACATCTCGCTGCCGCCGTCGGCGAAGCGCTCGAGCTCGATCGACATCGTGCGGCCACGCTTGTGCATGTGCGGCAGCAGGCCGTGGATCTCGACCTCGGTGCCGGCCGGCAGGTTGGTCATGGTCGCGATCTGCTCGTCCCACGCGTAGCTGGCGTGTTCCTGGCCCGGGGGCAGGCTCAGATCACCGGTGCCCAGGATGCTCGAGTACAAGAACGGATCCCACAGCGTCTGCACCGCGGGGCGCTCGACGGTGTCGGCGTACTGCACCCGGATCTTGCTCGAGTCGGGGCCGTGATCGGAGAGCAGGTTGTAGTGGACCTGCACCACCAGCACGTCCTCGGCGAGCATGGGGATGCCGGTGCCGGGGGGGAAGTGGACGGCACCGGTGCCCGGCGCCCAGGTGACCGGCACGCTGTCGACGAACACGCCGTCGCCCGCGGCACCGAAGCAGTCCCAGCCCAGCTGGTCGGGGCTGGCGTCGTCGAGCGCCTGCATGGTCTTGGCGTTGTCGAACACCGTGGGGTTCACGCGGAAGCCCAGCACGTGGTGCACGGTGCGGGCGTTGCCCGGCAGCACCTCGAAGCCGACGATGTAGCGATCGTGGTCGGCGCCGGTGGGCAGGATGAAGCACTGGTAGTCCTCGTACTCCTCGCCGGGCTCGGTCTGCGCCACCGGCGTGTACATCGGCGTCTCGAGCTCTTCGATGCCGGCACCGGTGAGCGTCGGCAGCTGCTTGGGCATGCTCGGCTGCTCCGGCGGATCGCCCTCGACCGCACCGTCGTCGAGCCACGCGCGCAGGGTCTCGATCTCGTCGTCGGACAACCACCGCGCGTCGACGAACTCGTTGCAGCTGCCGTCGTTGTTGGCACCGAACGGCGGCATGCTGCGGTTTTCCACCGACTCCACGATCGCAGCGGCCCACTGCTTCGCGGTGGCATAGTCGCCGGTGGCGAACGGCGCGATGCCGCCGTCCTGATGGCACCCCGAGCAGTGCTCTTCGAGGATCGGCAGCGCGTGTTCGTAGAAGCTGACGCGCGGGGTCGCGTCGTCGTCCCCATCGCCGGGGTCTGCACATGCGAGCAGGGGCAGGGTGAAGAGCGAGACGGCGGGGAGCAGGAAGCGGCGTGGCATGGGGGTCCTGAGGAGGCGTCGCCGGTCGCAAACTGGCCGACCGGTCGACATTGGGGTAGCACTGACTGGTCAGTCGGTCAAACAAAGAAACGCAACGATGTGAGCTGGTTTCGCGGGGGCGACAGGCGCCGGGGCCGCATTCGGCCCAGACGCTACGATGCCCGCGATGTCAGCCCTGCTCGGATTCCACCCGTCGATCCAGGCGTGGTTCCGCGATCGACTGGGGTTCCCGACCGCCCCGCAGCGCGAGGGTTGGCCGCGGATCCAAGCCGGCGAGCACGTGCTCATCGCGGCGCCGACCGGCTCGGGCAAGACCCTCGCCGGCTTCCTCGCGGCCATCGATGCGCTCGCGCGGCAGGGCGACGCGCTGCCCGACGAGACCGCGGTGCTGTACATCTCGCCGCTGCGCGCGCTGTCCAACGACGTGCAGCAGAACCTGCAAGCGCCGCTGTCGGAGCTGCGCGCGCGCGATCCATCGCTGCCGCAGATCCGCGTGCAGGTCCGCACCGGCGACACGCCGCCGGCCGAGCGCACCGCGATGACGCGCAAGCCGCCGCACATCCTGGTGACCACGCCCGAGTCGCTGTACTTGATGCTGACCTCGCAGGGCGGGCGCACGCTGCTGTCGACGGTGCGCACCGTCATCGTCGACGAGATCCACGCGCTGTGCCGTGACAAGCGCGGGGCCCACCTCGCGCTGTCGCTCGAGCGGCTCGAGGCGCTGTGCGGTCGGCCGCTGCAGCGCGTGGGCCTGTCGGCCACGCAGAAACCGCTCGCCGACGTCGGTGCCTTCCTGGTCGGCCCCGAGCGACGCTGCAGCCTGGTCGACACCGGCAGCTTCCGTGCGCTCGACCTCGCGATCGAGGTGCCGCCGTCGACGCTGCAGACGGTGTGCTCGCACGAGCAGTGGGACGAGATCTACGCCCGCATCGCCGAGCTGGTCGAGCAGCACCGCACCACGCTGGTGTTCGTGAACACGCGCAAGCTGGCCGAGCGCGTGTCGGCGCAGCTGGGCAAGCGCCTGGCCGAACGCATCGGCGAGGACGCGGTCACCAGCCACCACGGATCGCTGTCGCGCGAGCGCCGGCTCACCGCCGAGCGCCGGCTCAAGAGCGGTTCGCTGCGTGCCCTGGTCGCGACCGCCTCGCTCGAGCTCGGCATCGACGTCGGTGACGTCGACCTGGTCGTGCAGGTGGGCTCGACCCGCAGCGTCGCGACCGCGCTGCAGCGCGTCGGTCGCTCGGGCCACGCGCTGGGCCGCGTGCCCAAGGGCCGCATCTTCCCGCTCACCACCGACGAGCTGGTCGAGGCCGCGGCGCTGCTGTGGTGCGTGCGCCGCTCGGAGCTCGATCGCACCGCGGCCGCGCCCGCACCGCTGGACATCCTCGCGCAGCAGATCGTCGCCGAGTGCGTGGCGCAGCCGTGGTCGGAGCCGGCGCTGTTGCAGGTGCTGCGCCGCGCGTGGCCGTACCGCGCGCTGCCGGACGAGGACTTCGAGGCGCTGCTGCAGCTGCACGGCGGCCGCGGGCGCCTGTCGCTGCTGCACCGCGACGGCGTCAACCATCGCGTCATGGCCACCGCGCGCGCGCGGTTGGTCGCGCTGGGATCGGGCGGAGCGATCCCCGACACCGCCGACTACCAGGTGCGGCTCGAGCCCGAGGGCACCGTGGTCGGCACGGTGAACGAGGACTGGGCCATCGAGTCGTCCGCGGGCGACATCTTCCAGCTCGGCAACGCGTCGTGGCGGATCACGCGGGTCGAGCCCGGCATCGTGCGCGTCGCCGATGCCCAGGGCCAGCCGCCGAGCGTGCCGTTTTGGTTGGGCGAGGCACCCGCGCGCACGCGCGAGCTGTCGGCCGCACTGGCGCAGCTGCGGCAGGACTGCGCCGAGGCTGCCGGGGCGCAGCTCGACGAGGCCGCCGCGATCGCAGCGCTGCGCGAGCGCTGTGGCGAGGGCCTGTGCGAGGCCGCGGCGCAGCAGATCGCCGACTACGTGCTCGCGGGCCGCAAGGCCCTGGGTTGCGTGCCGACGCAGCAGCGCGTGGTGCTCGAGCGCTTCTTCGACGAGAGCGGCGGCATGCAGATGATCGTGCACTCGCCGTTCGGTGCCCGCATCAACCGCGCCTGGGGCCTGGCGCTGCGCAAGAAGTTCTGCGTCGGCTTCGGCTTCGAGCTGCAGGCGGCGGCCAACGAGGAATCGATCGTCATCTCGCTGGGCATGCAGCACAGCTTCCCGCTCGACGACGTGTTCGACTTCCTCAACCCCGCGTCGGCGCGCGACGTGCTGGTGCAGGCGATCCTGCCCACACCGATGTTCACCACGCGCTGGCGCTGGAACTCGCAGCGATCGCTGTTGCTCGAGCGCACCCGCGGCGGCAAGAAGCTGCCCGCGGCGCTGGTGCGCATGAAGGCCGACGATCTGCTCGTGGGCGCCTTCCCCGAGGCGCTCGCGTGCCCCGAGACGCTGCCCGGTGGCCCCATCGAGGTGCCCGAGTCGCATCCCATCGTGCGCCAGACCGTGGCCGATTGCCTGTGCGAGCCGATGGACTGCGAGGGCATGCTCGAGCTGCTGCGCGCGCTCGGCGACGGTCGCATCGAGCGCGTCGCGATCGACACGCCCGAGCCGTCGGCGTTCGCGCGCGGCATCCTCAACGCGGCGCCGTACGCCTTCCTCGACGACGCGCCGCTCGAGGAGCGGCGCACGCACGCCGTGATGACCCGACGTGCGCTCGACGTGAAGACCGCCGACGAGCTCGGTGCGCTCGATGCCGATGCGGTCGCGCGCGTGCGCGCCGAGGCGTGGCCCGAGCCCAGCGACGCCGAGCAGGTGCACGAGGCGCTGGGGTGGATGGGCTTCGTCACCGTGCGCGAGGCCGCGGCGTGGCAGCCGTGGATCGACGCGCTGCTGGCGGCCGGTCGCGTCGTGCGCGAGGGCGAGCGTCTGTTCGCGGTCGAGGCCCCGCGCGAGCCCGAGGCGGTGATGGCAGGCCGGCTCGCGGCGCTCGGTCCCATCGTGGTCGCGCGCGGCAGCGACGACGAGGCCGCTCTGCTCGCGCTCGAGTCCCGCGGCGTCGCGATGCGCACGCGCATCGACGGCCAGTCCGCGTGGTGCGACCGGCGCTTGCTGGCGCGGATCCATCGCTACACGCTCGATCGACTGCGCCGCGAGATCGAGCCGGTCTCGGCCGCGATGTTCGTCCGCTTCCTCGCACGCTGGCAGCACGCCGAGCTCGCGCACCGCGTGCAGGGACCGCGCGGCGTCGCCGAGGTGCTCACGCAGCTGGCGGGCTTCGAGGTCCCGGCGGCCGCATGGGAAGAGCACGTGCTGCCGCGGCGCGTGCAGGGCTACCGCAGCGAGTGGCTCGACGAGCTCACGCGCTCGGGCGAGTTCGCGTGGGTGCGGCTGTGGGGCGCCGCGCGGACGCCGGTGCGGCGGACGCCGGTCGCGATCGTGCCGCGCGAGCAGCTCGGCGACTGGATCGCGCTGGCGCACGCGACCGCGCGGCCCGAGCCCTCGCTGATCGCGGCGCGACTGCTCGAGGCCTTGACCGCGCGCGGGGCCTCGTTCGCGCAGGATCTCGCCCGCGCGATCCAACAGCCACTCGACGCGGTGGACGAGGGCCTGGGCGAGCTGGTCGCGTCGGGCCGGGTCACCTGCGATTCCTTCGGTGGCCTGCGCTCGCTGCTGTTGCCCGCGCGTCGGGCCGGAGCCCACGACGGCCGCTGGTCGCTGCTCGACGCCGAGGCCTCGCCGCGCAGCGGTACCGAGCGTGCCGAGCTGGTCGCGCGGCAGCTGCTGCGGCGCACCGGCGTGATCTTCCGGAAGACGCTGACGCGCGAGCGCATCGACCTGCCGTGGCGCGAGGTGGCGCGGGCCTGTCGCGCGCTCGAGGCCCGCGGGGACATCCGCGGCGGTCGCTTCGTCGCGGGCTTCGACGGTGAGCAGTACGCGTTGCCCGAGGCCGTCACGGCGCTGCGCCAGCTCCGTCGCGCGAGCAAGCCCGGCGACGGCACCGGCGAGCTGGCCGAGCTCGATCCCAGCGATCCCCTCGAGCTGCGGGGCGTGCTCTTGCCCATGCCGTCGCAACCCACCACGGCGGTGGTGGTCGCACTGCACGGCTGACGCCCGTGGCGATCCCGCGCGACTCCGCGCTGCCGGCTC
The DNA here is from genome assembly GCA_019694555.1 of Nannocystaceae bacterium. Classification (GTDB taxonomy): domain Bacteria; phylum Myxococcota_A; class Polyangia; order Nannocystales; family Nannocystaceae; genus Xiheibacterium. The sequence goes on along the minus strand of JAIBBS010000083.1, from coordinate 1,050 downwards.
GCGCTTTGGTGGTCGTGACGACGTTCGCGGCGTCGCGGGGCGCAGGCCCTGCGGTCGGATCGAAGCCAGGCGGTTCGCGACTCGCCGCGCCGAAGCGCGAGAACTGGCACGCGGCGTCGATCCCTTGCTACCGTCCGATCCTGGAGGAACTTGCCATGAGACTGCATGCACTCGTGCTCACGACCTTGGTGCTCGCCTGCGGAAAAGACTCGGACAACACCGGTGACAGCTCGAGCAGCACCGGCGGCTCGTCGGGTGAGACCAGCGCGACCGCGTCCGCGACGTTGACGAGCACGACGGCGACGTCGATGAGCGCCACCGGCATGAGCGACAGCGCGACGATGGGCACCACGATGACCACCGACGCGACCGACTCCGCGACCATGACGACGGCGGTCGACAGCTCGGGCACGACCGACGCGACCACCACCACCGACGCGACCGCGTCGGGCAGCGGCGGTTCGTCCTCCGGCGGCGGCGGTTCCTCCTCGGGTGGTGGTGGCGCGGGCGTGTACCAGCCCTGCGACCTCACCGATCCGCAGAACCCGGTCTGCGAGGTCGAGGGCGAGCAGTGTGCCGTGCTGCCCGACGGGCAGAACTGGTGCTCCGCGCCGTGCGACATGGACGCGTCGGGTTGTCCCGACGGCGCCACCGGCACCGCCGAGGTCGCGTGCTCGAACTTCTTCGGTCAGTGCGCGCTCAACTGCCCCAACGGCGACGAGTGTCCCGACGGCATGGAGTGCGTGGATCTGCAGCAGACCCAGCGCTGCGCCTGGCCGGCGATCTAGTCGGCGCTTCGCGCTACCGTGCCCGCACCGTGCGGCTCGCCGCGATCTCCGACCTGCACATCGGCGTCCACGCCGGCCGCGATGGCTTCGGCCACGCGGTCGGTGCGTTCGCGCGGTGGTTCGATACGCTGGTCGCGTCCCACGACCGCGTCGTGCTCGTCGGTGACGTGTGGCAGAGCGATCACGGCGCGTGGCCGGGCTCGCGCGCGTCGCAGCTGGCGGCCGCGCGCCGCCGTGCGCCGGAGCTGGCGTCGCGCTTCGA
>JAIBBS010000302.1 GCA_019694555.1 Nannocystaceae bacterium | reverse complement strand
CGGGGCAGTGCATGGTCGCGCGGCCGCGCTGCCTTCGCTCGCCGCCGCGGGCGTGCTCGGGCGCACCGCGTGGGCGAAAGGGCGGCGGGGGCCGGGGCGGGGTGCCGCCGTCGGCGGCTCGGCCCCGCGCACGGCCACGTCGTCGTCAGTCCAGCGTGTGGAAGACCTGCTGGATGTCGTCGTCTTGCTCGAGCTTGTCGATCAGCTCGATGACCTCGTTCGCCTGCGCTTCGTCGAGCGAGGTGGTGTTCTTGGGCACCCACTCGAAGCCCGAGGAGACCACCGCGACGCCCTTGCTCTCGAGCGCGCTCTGCAGCGTGCCGAAGTTCTCCCGGGCACAGCGCAGCAGCAGCTGCGGCTTGCCGTCGTCGTCCTGGCCGTCGACCAGGGCCTCGAGGCCGTGGTCGATCAGCTCGAGCTCGAGGCCGTCGCGGTCGACGCCCTCGGGGCTGAGCCGGAACACGGCGAACTGATCGAACATGAACGCGACCGAGCCGCTGTTGCCGAGGTTGCCGTTGCCCTTCTTGAAGGTGAAGCGCAAGTTGGCCACGGTGCGCGTGGGGTTGTCGGTCGCCGCGAGCACGAGCAGCGCGATGCCGTGCGGGCCGTAGCCCTCGTACAGCACCTCCTGGAACTCCTCGCCGCCCGCCGCGCCCGAGGCCTTCTCGATCGCGGCCTGGACCTTGTCCTTGGGCATGTTGGCCGCGCGTGCGTTCTGCATCGCGCGGCGCAGCGCCGGGTTGCCCGCGGGGTCGGGCCCGCCGGACTTCACGGCCATCGAAATCTGCCGCCCGCAGCGCGTGAACGCCTTCGCGTCACGGTCGCCGCGCTTCATGATCTGCTGCCGCCGGTTCTCGAAGGTGCGACCCATGTCGCAAGCGTTCTACCCAAGCCGCGGCACGCTGAGAAGCCTGCCTGCGTGACGCCGCCCGCCGGGGGCGATGCGGGCCGGATTGGCCCACCCACGGGCCGCGGCGATTGAGCGGGCCGCCGCGCGGTGCTGCACTGGCCCGGCGATGACGCGGCCTCGTCCCCCGACCCTGTGCGCGACTGCGCTGCTGACGAGCATGCTCGCCGCCGCACCCGGTGCCGCGGCCGCCGTGCCACCGCCGCGCCCCGGACCCGCCGACGTGATCGTCGACGACGTCGGGGCCGACGCGGCGGTCTCGACCCTGTCGATCGACGACGCCATCGACCGCGCGCTGCGCTCGAACCTCGCGCTCATCGCCGAGCGCGAGCAGGTCCCGATCGCGCGCGCCGAGCGGCTGTCCGCGCGCGTGCGGCTCAACCCGGTGCTGAGCTTCGGCGCCGACCACCTCGACGTGCTCGGCACGCGCTACGACGACACCAACCGCGCCGGGCCGCAGGAGTTCTTCGTGCGCGGCGACTTCGGCATCATGACCGGCGCCAAGCGCAAGCGCCGACGTGAGCACGCCGAGGCCGCCGTGACCCTCGCCGAGCACCGTGTCCGCGACGCCGTGCGACTGCTGGTGCTCGACGTCGCCAACGCCTGCGTCGACGTGCAGCTCGCCGCCGAGCTGCGCGCGCTGGCGCGGCGCAACCAGGAGCTGTACCAGGGCATGGTCGCGCTCGACGAGTCGCGGGTCGCCGCCGGCGACATCGCACCGGTCGAGCTCACGCGCATCCGCATCGCCGCCGAGCAGGCCGGCAACGCCATGCTGGTGGCCCAGGCCGAGCTCGAGGTGGCGCGCAACCGCCTGGCGCTGCTGCTCGACAGCCCCGAGCCCCTGGGCGTGCACGAGGCGCTGCGCCGCGAGGGCGAGGTGCCGAAGCTGGCGGAGCTGCGCACGATCGCGGCGCGCTCGCGGCCCGATCTGCAGGTCGCGCGCGACGAGCAGCGCCGCAGCGGCGTCGACATCAAGCGGCAGATCGCCGAGGGCAAGATCGACATGAGCGTCGGCGTCGAGCTGCGCCGCCAGCAGGGTCTCGCCGGCACCGGCAACTCCGCGGGCGTGTTCGTGTCGGTGCCGCTGCCGACCTCGGATCGCAACCAAGGCGGCATCGAACGCGCGCGACGGCAGCAGCGGGCAGCCACCGCCGGCACCGCCGCGACCTCGCGTGCGGTGCAGACCGACGTCGACGACGCCCACGTCGCGTGGCGCTTCGCCAAGGCCCGGCTCGCGCGCTACGAGGGCGGTGTGCTGTCGCAGGCCGAGGAGGTGCTCGCGACGGTGGCGTACTCGTATCGCCGCGGCGAGGCGGGGCTGGTCGATCTGATCGATGCGCAGCGCGCCCACGCCGAGGTCCAGCGCTCGTACATCGCGGCGCGGGCCGACTACGCGCGCGCGCTGTACACCCTCGAGGCCGCGACCGGGGAGGCGCTGTCCCGATGAGGCCGTGGCGCAGGACGTGGCTGCCGCTGGCGCTGGCGTGGCCGTGGGGCGGTTGCGGCGGCGCGGAGCCCCACGCCGCCGCGCAGACTAGCGCGCCCGCGCCCGCGGATCCGTCGATCGTGACCCTGCCCGAGGGCTCGCCGATGCTCGAGCGCATCGTCACCGCCGCGGTCGCGCTGCATGCGATGCCCAGCGACGAGGTCTCGACGCCGGCGCAGGTCGAGATCGAGCCCAGCCGTCACGCGCGCGTGTTGCTGCCCGCGCCGGGTCGGATCAGCGAGGTCCGCGTCAAGCTCGGCGATCGCGTGGCCGCGGGGGACGTCGTCGCCACGCTCGACAGTCCCGACGCCGACGCGGCCATCGCCGCGCTGCGCCAGGCCGAGGCCGACATCGCGGCCGCCACCGCCGCGCTGGAGAAGGCCGAGCGCGACGTCGAGCGCGTGCGCGATCTGTTCGAACACGGCGCGGTCGCCAAGAAGGAGGTCATCAACGCCGACGCCGCGCTGGCGCAGGCCCGCGCGGAACAGAGCCGCGCCCGCGCCGTGCGGCAGCAGGCCTCGCGCCGGCTGCAGCTGCTGGGCCTCGATCCCCGGCGCGATCAGCAGACCATCGCCGTGCGCGCGCCGATCGCCGGCAAGGTGCTGCGGCTCGACGTCGCGCCCGACGAGTACCGCACCGACACCGCCGAGGCGTTGATGGAGATCGCCGATCTCAGCGTGCTCGTCGTCGCCGCCGACGTCGCCGAGAACGTCATCCGCCTGATCGAGGTCGGCGAGCCGGTGCAGATCGAGCTGGTCGCGTTCCCCGGCGAGGTCTTCGACGCCAAGGTCGTGCGCATCGCCGACGAGGTCGATCCCGAGACCCGCACGATCGAGGTGCACATGGAGCTGCCCAACCCCGAAGGCCGCTTCCGGCCGGCGATGTTCGGGCGCGTGCGCCACGGCCACAGCGCGGTCGAACGCGTGGCGGTGCCGCCGCAATCGCTGGTGCGCAAGGACGAGCGCGACCTGGTCGTGGTCGAGCTCGCGCGCGGCCGCTACGAGGTCCGCGCCGTCACGATCGAGGCGCGCAGCGGCGATCTGGTGGCGATCGACGGGGTCGCCGTGGGCGAGCGCGTCGTCACCGACGGCGCCGTGTTGTTGGTGCCGCAGTGAACGACGCCGCACGACCGGGCTCGCTGCCGGCGCTGGCGCTGCGCGCCCGCACGCTGACGCTGCTGCTGACGATCGTGCTCGCGATCGGCGGCGTGGTCGCGTTCCTGCAGCTCGACGTCGAGGCCTACCCGGACATCAGCGACACCCAGGTGGTCGTGATCACGCCGCAGCCGGGCTACGCGCCCGAGGAGGTCGAGCAGCAGGTCACGATCCCGATCGAGCGCGCGCTCAACGGCGTGCCCGGCGTCATCGGCCGGCGCTCGCGCACGATCTTCGGCCTGTCGGTGGTCGAGCTGACCTTCGCCGACGGCACCGGTGACATGGCCGCGCGCCAGGTCGTGCTCGAGAAGCTGCGCGACGCCGATCTGCCCGCGGGGGCGTCGCCACAGCTGGGTCCGCTGAGCTCGGGCATCGGCGAGCTGTTCCGCTATCGCCTGGTCCGCGACGACGCCGACGAGCTCGCGCTGCGCGAGCTGCAGGACTGGGTCGTGGCGCCGCGGCTGATGCAGGCCGCCGGCGTCGCCGAGGTGGTGACGTTCGGCGGCGAGGTCAAGCAGTACCAGGTCGAGATCGATCCACTCGCGCTCGAGCGCTACCACATGGGCATCTCCGCGGTCGCGGATGCGATCGCCGGCAACAACGAGAACGCCGGCGGTGGCGTGCTCGAGCACGGCCAGCAGGGCCTGGTCGTGCGCAGCGTCGGCCAGCTGCGCAGCGCCCACGACATCGAGGACACCGTCGTGGGCGCCAACCACGGCATCCCGGTGTTCGTCCGCGACGTCGCGCGCGTGCGCGTGGGCGCGGCACCCAAGACCGGCATCTTCGGGGTCGACGGCGAGCAGGGCGGGGTCGAGGGCATCGTGCTGATGCGCCGGTGGGAGAACCCCAGCGACGTGCTCGCGGGCGTGCGCGAGCAGATCCGCCGGCTCGAGGACGGCGACGAGCTCGGTGGCGCGCGCATCGAGCCGCTGTACGACCGACAGGACCTGGTCGACAAGACCCTGGCGACGGTCTCGCGCACGTTGCTCGAGGGCATCGCGGTGGTGTTGGTGGTGCTGATCGTGTTCCTCGCCAGCGTGCGCGCGGCGGTGCTGACCGCGATCACGATCCCGCTGTCGCTGCTGTTCGCGTTCATCGTGATGCGGCTGTCCGGGGTCCCGGCCAACCTGTTGAGCCTGGGCGCGATCGACTTCGGCATCATCGTCGACGGCACCTTGGTCATGGTCGAGCACGTGCTGCACGCGGTCATGGTCGCGCCGCGGCGGCGCGACCGGGTCGGTCGCGAGGTCTTCGCGGCCGCCGCCGGGCAGGTCGCGCGGCCGATCGGCTTCTCGCTGGCGATCATCGTCGCGGCCTACCTGCCGCTGTTCATGCTCGAACGCGTGGAGCGGCGGCTGTTCTCGCCGATGGCGTTCACGGTCTGTGCGGCGTTGCTGGGCTCGCTGCTGTGCGCGCTGACGCTGGTGCCGGTGCTGGCCAGCTACGCGCTGTCGCGCGGCCGCGTGCGCCAGGCCCACTGGCTCGCACGGGTCCAGGACGGCTACCGCCGGCTGCTGCCGCGCATCATCACCCGGGCGCGCTGGGTCGGCGGCGGCGCGTTGGTGCTGGTGGTCGCGCTCATCGTCGGCGTCGGTGCGCGACTGGGCAGCGAGTTCTTGCCGCAGCTCGACGAGGGCGTGATCTGGATCCGCGCCAACTTGCCGCCGGGCATCTCGCTGGCGAAGTCCGGGCAGATGGCCAGCGAGATCCGGGCGCTGGTGCGCGAGTCGAGCGAGGTCCGCCGCGTGGTGTCGCAGTCGGGTCGCAACGACTCCGGCACCGACCCGTTCGGGCCCAACCGCAACGAGATCCTGGTCGACCTGCACGACTACGACACCTGGCCCGCGGGCGAGCGCAAGGCCGATCTGGTCGAGACCCTGCGCCACCGGCTCTCGTCGGCGATCCCGGGCGCGTCGCTCAACTTCACCCAGCCGATCATCGACACCTCGACCGAGATGGCGACGGGATCGTCGGCGGACCTCGCGGTGATCGTGCGTGGTCCCGACCTGCAGCAGCTGCGGCGGCTGGGCCAGCAGATCCGCGAGGTCGTGGCCGCGATCCCCGGCGCGGCCGACACTGCGATCGAGCAGGAAGCCGACCAGCCGCAGCTGCGCATCTCGCTGCTGCGCGAGGAGCTGGCGCGCTTCGGCATCGCCGTCACCGACGTGCAGCACCTGGTCCGCATGGCCATCGGTGGCCGCGCCATCGACGTGGTCTACGAGGACGATCGCCGCTTTCCGGTGGCGCTGCGCTTCGTCGCCGAGGCGCGCGACGATCCCGAGTCGATCGGCCGCATCCTCATCGCGACGCGCAGCGGTGGGCGCGTGCCGCTGGCCCAGGTCGCGACCATCGAGCTGCGCGACGGCGCATCCATCATCGCGCGGCGCGACAACCAGCGCCAGCTGACGGTGCGCACCAACATCCGCGGTCGCGACCAGGGCAGCTTCGTGGCCGAGGCCCAACACGCGGTCCGGGCCGCGATCCAGCTGCCGCGCGGCTATCGGCTGGAGTGGGGCGGGCAGTTCGAGAACCTCGAGCGCGCGCGGCGACGGCTGGCGCTCATCCTGCCGCTGACGATCACCATCATCTTCGCGCTGCTGTACTTCGCGTTCGGCTCCGTGCGGCGGGCGCTGCTGGTGTTCGTCAGCGTGCCGCTGTCGCTCGCCGGCGGCGTGGTCGCGCTGTGGCTGCGGGGCATGAACCTCAGCGTCTCCGCGGCGGTCGGCTTCATCTCGCTGTTCGGCGTCGCGGTCATGAGCGGCGTGCTGCTGGTCGATGCGATCGAGCGCGCCCGCAGCGGCGAGCCGCGGCTCAGCGCCGCGGTCGTCACCGGCGCGGGACAGCAGCTGCGGCCGCTGTTGCTGATGATCGTGGTCGCGCTGCTGGGCATGGTGCCGGCCGCGATGGCGACTGGCATCGGCTCGGACGTGCAGCGACCGCTCGCGACGGTGCTCGTGGGTGGGCTGCTCTCGACGCTGCTGCTGGCGCCGGTGGTGGTCCCGGCGCTGTACGTGCTGATCGCGGCGCGGCCACGGCGGGTCCGCGCCGGCACCACGGACGACGACGACGACGACGACGCGCCGGAGCGCGCGACGACCGGCGACGGCGCGAGCGCGTGACAGATCGCCGCGCGTGCTCGTTCGTTGGCTGCGCCGCAGATGGTGCTCGCGATCCTCCTCGTCGTCGGTCTGCTGCGGCTGCTGTGGCTGGCCGGGCACCTCGGTCTGTACCTGGCGCTGCGCGCCGGCGTGACCGGCCTCGCCCGCGCGCTCGCCGGCCTCGGACTGGCGATCCCGCTCGCCGGCGCCGCCTTCACCGCCTCGGGCGTCGCGCAGATCGTCCGTGAGTCACCGCCGCTGGGCTGGGCGGTGCTGGTCGAGGTGCCGGTCTTCGTCGTGCTGGCGGCCGCGTTCGAGGCCGGGCTGAGCGCGGTCGCGGTGCTGGGGATCGTGATCGTGGATCGGCTCGCGCGCGGGCGCTGACGCGCCGCGGCGGTGCGCGCCGT
>JAIBBS010000002.1 GCA_019694555.1 Nannocystaceae bacterium | reverse complement strand
CCGACACCGGCTCGGGCGAGCTCGAGCTCGCGGGCGCACGCACGTGCATGTTCTTCACCAGCTGGGGCGACGGCGTGTTCGACGTGTGGCTCGACCGCGACGCCGCGGGTCGCCCGCTACGCCTGCGGGTGCAGCTCGAGTCGGACGACTCGCAGAGCGCGATGGAGGCGGTCAACCGGCCCGCGCACGACGACGACGACCAGGCCGACGACGACGAGGACGCGGACTGAGCGCCTGTCAGCGGATGCTGAGAGGCTCTCGTCGCGAAGCGACCGGAAGGTGAGGGGTCCCGCTCAGCCGTTCCACAGCCCCGCGATCGCACTGGTCGGCAGCGTCGGGTCACCGAAGATCTCGCTCTCGTCGTACGCACCCACAGCCCGCAGCGCGGTGGTCCACAGATCATTGATGCACACGTCCGACTTGGGCCCGGGCTGACCGCACCACGGCGGGGTCTGCCACGCCTCGGGGAAGCTGCACGGCAGCGCCATGACCTTGCCGGTCTCCATGCCGCCGAGCTTGCCTGCGACGATTGCGGGTACGAACTCCTCGTAGTGCAGCCCGCCGCTGGAGAACTCCGACGACGCGACGAATGCGGCGTCGGTGAGTAGGTTGGAGGCCTCGTCGGTGCCGCGCAGGCGATCGAGGAAGTACGCCAGCATCTGCATGTGCCACAGCGCGATCTTGCGGTACAGCGCGTCGCGATCGCCACCGTCGGCGTCGATGTCGGGTCCACCGTTGGCGCCGCCGGAGTGACAGATGTTGTGATAGGTGTATGGGATGTCCAGGTGCGGGAACGTGCGGTAGTTCTGCGATGGGCCCAGCGACACGAACGCGACGCGGGTGAGATCACAGCGCAGCGCCATGACCACGAGGTCGACCATGAGCTTGGCGTAGGCATCGCAGTCGCCGTCACCGTAGGCGACCTTGCCGGGTTGCGGCGGCAGCGAGCAGTCGGCCGAGGGCGTGAAGTCGAGCTGCTTCTCCAGCTCGCGGATGGTCGTCAGGTGTTCGTCGAGGCGGCTGCGATCGGCGCTGCCGAGCTGTCCCTGCAGCGTGCCGATGTCGTCGGCGACGAAGTCGAGCACGCTCTTGGTGCGGGCCGCGGCCGCGAGCGCGGCGTCGGGGTCGAGCTGCAGATCGGAGAACAGGCGGTTGTACAGCAGCACCGGGTCGAGCTCGAGCGGCGCGCGCACGCCCGCGTCGGACCACGACCACCAGCCCTCGCCCTGATCGTAGAGCCCGGTGGTGATGCTGCGGAACTTGGTCGCGCCGCCGATGCGCGCGGCCGCGACCTGATCGACGCTGGGACCCGCGGTCGTGGGTTCGGACGAGCCCGGCGACTCGGGCTGCGCGGCGTAGCCGGTCATGTACGCGACGCTGTGGCCGTGGGATCCGACATGGTTCGAGATCTGGCGGTAGGTCAGGCCGTCGATCACGTTGATCTCGGGGATCAACCCCGAATCCGCGAGCGGCTGCAGCCCCGGCGTGACCGTCCATCCGCTGCCGTAGGTGGTCGGGTACCAGAAGCCGCCGTCGGCGGCGCCCCAGGCGACCGGCAGCCCCTGCGGCCAGTGAAAGAGGATCAGCCGCGCCGGGTTCGCACCGCCGGCGCGCGCGGTGCCGTGCAGCAACCCGCGACCGTCGAGCATCGCCTCGAGCACCGGCAACGCCACGCCGATGCCGGCGCCACGCAACAAGGTTCGTCGACTGAGCAGCTTCATGGTGGGCTCCGTGGGACTCTCAGGGTTCGATGCGGCGGTAGCGGAACGCGTCGCTGCGCACCAGCGCGAGCAACAGCGAGCGGAAGTCGTTGCCGGCGTCGGCGAAGCGCAAGCGCACCTGCTCGCGGTTGCACTCGTCGGCGGGATCCTCGGTGCGGCCCAGCGCGAAGCGCCACGCGTGCGTGACCACGCAGCGCTGTGCGGCCTGGCTGTCGGCCACCAGTGCGCCGAGCTCGACGCCGCCGGAGAACGCGTGCTCGGTGCCGTCGATGGTGATGGTGCCGTCGCGCTTGACCGGATCGCCGCTGGCGTAGGCATCGCGCAGACGGCCGATCGAGTCGAAGCGCTCGAGCCCGAAGCCGATGGGGTCGAGCTGCAGGTGACAGCCCGCGCAGCTGTCACCCTGATCGATGTGGCGCTCGAACGCGTCCTGGGTCGACTCGCCGTCCTCGGGCTGCACCTGCGGCACGCCCGGCGGCGGTGGCGGTGGCGGATCGCACAGCGCCAGCTTGCGCACGTACACCGCCCGCTGCACCGGCGAGGTCTCGTCGGCGCGACTCGACGCGGTCGCGAACGCGGCGGTGGTGAAGAGCCCACCGCGCTCGCCGTCTTCGGGCAGCTCGATCGGCACCAGCGTGCTCGAGCCCGGCGGCGTCACGCCGTAGATCGCCGCGAGCGCGTCGTTCACCGCGGTCGAGCGCGTGCGGTACAGATCGAGGAAGTTCTCGCCCTCGCCGAACATGTGCCGCTGCAGCAGCTGTTGCAGCTCGTCGACCATGGCCTGCTGCAGCGCCGCGTCGAACTCGGCGAACTGCTCGGGGTCGCGGGCCTGGCCGGCGATGTCCTCGAGCCGGAACCACTGCGCGCCGAACTGCGCCATCGCGGTCTGGACGCGGCCGTCGTCGAGCATGGCCTCGGCCATGGCCGAGACGCCCTCGGCATCGTCGAGTTGCCCCGCGGCGGCGGCGTCGAGCAGCACGTCGTCGGGCGTGGTGCCCCACAGGAAGTAGGACAGGCGCGTGGCGATCTCGAAGCCGCCGAGCTTGGCGCGCTCGGGGTGGTCGGGATCGGGCGTGCCGAGCTCGACCTTGAACAGAAACCGCGGTGACATCAGCACGGTCTCGATCACGATCGAGGCCTGCGCGTCGGGTTCGGACTGGCTCGACGCGAGCTCGACCAGCGCGTCGATCTCCGCGTCGGTCAGCGGCCGCCGCATCGCGCGGCGACCGAAGCGGCCGACGAACTCGCGCAGGCACGACGCGCCGGCCGCGGGGTCGCAGCCGATGACGCGGTCGCGGCGGCCGGCATCGGCGAGCACCGCATCGGCGAGCTGCTGCGCGGCGTCGAGGTAGCGCTCGCCCAGCAGCACCGAGATGCTCTGGTGCAGCCCGTCGTTGTCGAAGCTGCTCGTGACCACGTCCTGCGGGAAGGTGGCGACGAGGGCCTCGGCCTGCGCGGGGTCGGCCGCGACCACGTCGACGATCGTCGCCGCGTACTCGCGGTGCGTGAGTCGCCGCAGGTCCATCGGACCGGGGTCGAGCAGCGCGTCGGGCTCGCAACCCTCGGGCACGCCGCCGTCGCTGCCGCTCGCGGTGCCGCCGTCGCTGCCCGACGCGTCGCCGTCCGCGGCGTCGTCGGCGTGATCGTTGCCACGGTGGCAGGCTGTGGCCCAGGTCGCAATCAACAGTGCGCAGATCGTCGGTCGCACGGCGTCACCTCGAAGCCGCTCCAGCCTAGCGAGCGGCCCGGTGGCGCCGCATCGGCCGGGCTACGTACGACCGTCGCGGCGGCCATGCGTACGGGTGCGTACGCACGTCCTGGCCGCGCGACGCTGTGGGCCGGCGCACCCGCGCGCGCGGGCGGGTTTGCGCGGCTGCCCCAACTCCGCAAAGCTGGCGGACATGCGTTCGCGCCTGGCTTGCCTCTCGCTCGTGTTCGTCGCCGCGTGTTCGTCACGCGCCCAGCAGCCGCCACCACCCACGCCGCCGCCGAGCGACACGGCGCCGCCGGGCGACGCGTTCACGTTCGTGTCGACCGAGCACAACGCCAACCCTGGCAAGGTCCTGCTCGAGGAGGAGAAGGAGATCGAGGGTGACTACGCCGTGAAGACGCCCGAGCGCGCACGCGAGTTGGCGCAGGCCGCAGTCAGCGACCAGCTCGATCCGAAGAAGGTGTGGAAGACCTCGCCGGTGTTCCCGACGACGTGGCCGGCCAAGGAGCGCGCGGTCGCGGTGTACTTCCACCCGATGGCGGCCAACCCGCACAGCATGACCCACTACGTGCTGTTCTCGGCGGCGTTCCGCGTCGACGTCTCGCTGGTGGACGGCTCCACCAAGGTCGTGCCGATCGCGAAGCCGCGCCAGCTGGGCACCGTGAAGCAGACCCGGCCGAGCTCGCTCGAGACCCGCGAGCTCGAGCTCGCCGAGTCCTCGCTCGTGCGTCAACTCCTGGGTGCCGACCTCGCGACCGGTGAGAACGCGTTCTGGGGCTACCTCAAGTTCCTCCACGAGCATCCCGAGCTCGCCCGCGACCTCGAGCGGCGGCAGTCGGCGTTCGTGAAGTGGGTGCGCAACAAGAACGGCTGACCACCGTCATGCCTTCGGCAGACCCGGAGCCACGACGATGAGCAACCCCGAGACGATCGCACGCATCCGCCAGCTCGCCGCCGACTGCGGCGTCGACTGTGACACCACGGTGTGGATCCCCGACTTCGACGATCCCGCGGGCGCCGAGACGCTCAATCGCGTGTGGGGTCCACCGCTGGCGGTGACGCGCGAGAGCTGGCCGCGCTACGCGGATCTCGAGTCGCTCATCGGCGAGAGCGACCGGCCCGAGGGCTGGGATCCCTCGGATCTGCGGATGGAGCACGTCTTCACCATCGACCTCGCGGGTGTGACCGGCATCGGCGCGCCCGAGGGCGCGCGCGCGGTGATGCTGTTCGTGTCCAACAGCAGCTACCACGAGGGCTGGCAGCCCGGCACCGCGCACACCGACGTGGTGTTCCTCGACGCCGATGCGGTCGCGCGCGGCCTGTGCCGCGAGCCGCTGCCGCTGCGCGAGCGCGAGCGCGACGAGAAGCGCTTCGTGTTGGTGCCGGTGCGCGTGCCTGCGGGGGTCTTCGCCGCCGCCAGCGACGACGCGCAGCTGGGCGCGCTGCGCGAGGCGATCTGGAAGCTGCCGGCGCGGCTGGGCGGCGATCCGATCTGGCTGCAGGGCGACGAGGACGAAGAGTACGGCGACGACGACTACGGCGACGACGAGTCGGGTGACGACGACGAGTCGGGTGACGACGAATCGGCCGAGGCGGCGCCCATCGCCGGGCGCCTCTCGGGCTACGGCTACTTCATGCAGTTCGACGAGTCCTTCGCCGACGTGAACCTCGGAGACTGCGGCGTGATGTACGTGTGCGGCCACGCCGCGTGGTTCCAGTGCTACTGAGCGCGGGATGGGCCGCGGCGCGACCCGGGATCGTCACGATCGCGGGTCGCACCGAAGCGCTCGAGCGACGGCCAGCGTTCGACCGCTGGCCTCTCAGTCTTTGGAGAGGAAGCGCCGCTTCCTCTCCCCGTGCCCGGCATTCGCTGCCGGTCTCTCAGTTCACGAGCTCGTTGAGCACGCCCATCTCGACGCCGAAGGCCGCGAGCGCAGCGCCCACGACGATCGCCTCGGGCGCGACGACCATGGCGACGAGACCGGCAGCGCCCGCAGCGACCGCGGTCCAACCCTCCTAGCCCGCGCCGGTGGTGTCCATCTCTTCGTCGGTGAGCTGCGAAACGGTGAACGCGTTGTTCTGGTTCGACATGTGAATGTTCCTCGTGTTGGTGGGGAGCGTCATCGTCGACATGACGAATCGCGCTCTCGAAAACTGCGTGCCTCGGATCGCGAGTGGGTTCCCGGCGACCACGATGGCGCGTGCACGCGTGCGTGCGCCGCGGTGCGTCGTCCAACGCGTGCAAAGCGTGGACGTCGCGCGACCCGCTGTACGTTCGCGCTCGAAACTCGGCGCGCCGTCGGTCCGCGCGATCGCGGATCGCTCAGCCCAACGCGATCGCGGCCGTGCCGGCGTCACCGAAGCTCGGCAGTTCGGCGCCCATCGCCTGACCGATCGCCGCGAGCAGTCCGCCGTGACGCACGCCCTCGTGCGTCGCGAGTCGGCCGGTGGTGACGCGGCCGCCCGCGCGACCCGCGAGCACGAACGGCATGTCGTCGTGCAGGTGGGTGTTGCCGTCGCAGACCTCGGTGCACAGCAACACGATCGAGTGATCGAGCATGGTGCCGTCGAGCTCGGGCACCGCGCGCAGCGCCTCGAGCAGAGCGGCGAACTGCGCCACGAACCATCGCACCTGCTGCACGTAGGCCACGAACTCCTTCTTCGCGGGATCGTGGGCCGGGCCGTAGTGCGAGGCCTGGTGGCTGCGCATGTCGTAGCCGGGGTCGTACATCTCGGTGGCGGGGAACTGGCTCATGAGCAGATCGCTGGTGTGGTGCGACGCCTGCAGCACGCCCACGCGCGACAGCCCGCACGCCATCGCCAGCACCATCAGATCGATCTGCGCCTTCATCACCTCGGGGAAGCGCGCGGGGCTGTACAGCTCGGCCGCGGGCACGTCGGCGGACAGGCTCGGCGCGCTGCAATCGGCGACGCCGGCCGCGCCGCCACCCTTGATGCGCAGCTCGACCTCGCGCAGCGCCTGCAGGTGGAGGTCGAGCTTGCTCTGCTCGACGTTGCCCAGCCGCGTGCGCAGGCGATCCATGTCGTCGAGCACGCCGTCGATCACGCTGACGGCGACGGGGTCGACCTGCGGCTCGCCGACATCGCCCGGCCGGCCGAACAACAGCTCGAACGCGGTGCGCGGATCGTCCTGCGGCGTGATGCTCTGACCCGCGCTGGCGTAGCTGATGAGCTTGTCACCGCTGGCACCGTCGGCGTTGGCCGCGACGCCGAGGTAGAGGTGGCGCCACGGTGCGTCGGCGCCGACGCCGTTGGCGAGCACGTGATCGATCGAGACGCCGTTGCCGCCGTCGGTGGCGGTGAGCAACTTCTTCGCGCCGCCGGGGTGGCTGCCGCTGTCGGTTGGACCCAGCGTCAGGCCGCGGAAGAACACGCAGTCGTCGCGACGCGCCTCGAGCGGCGCGAGCTGCTCGGGCAGCACGAAGTCGAACTCGCTGCCGGTCGGGTGCCACAGGCTGGGCTCGCCGTCTTGGCTCGGGCCCGCGACGCCGTCGGGGAAGTACATCACGATCACGCGCTGGGCCACGCCATCGGCCGCACGCACGCGCTGCGGCGAGATCAGCTCGAAGAACGGCAGCGCCAGCGCGGCGGCGGGACCCACGGACTGCAGCAGGCGACGTCGGGTGATCATGGCTGCCTCGGAGCGACCGCCCAGGCCGCGACGGTGCGGGCGAACAGCGCGCGCAGGTCGTGATCCTGCGCGGCGAAGTCGGTGGTGAGCGCGTCGATGCGGCACGCGTCCTCGTCGCGCTCGAGCGCGCCGGCGGTGAAGCGGTGCACCTGCTGCACGAAGCAGCGCTGTGCGGTGGGACTGTCGGCGACGATCGCCGCGAGCCCGGGCACGTCGGCGAAGTCGGCCTGATCGCGGCCGTCGAGGCCGGGGATCCAGCCGCTGGCGTCGATCGGCGCGCCGGCGTCGTCGTCGCGCCAGCGACCGATCGCGTCGAAGTGTTCGAAGCCCAGGCCGATGGGATCGAAGTGCTCGTGGCAGCCGCTGCACGCCGGATCGGCGGTGTGCTGCGCCAGCACCTCGCGCGCGGTCTGGCCGGGATCGATCTCGCCGATGCTCGGCACCACCGCGGGCGGCGGCGGTACGCCCTGGCACAGCAGTCGCTCGAGCACGAACACACCGCGGCGCACCGGCGAGGTGCGATCGGAGTGGGCGTAGCGCGCGAGCACGCCGGCCTGGGCCAGCAGACCGGCGCGGCGCTCCGGCGGCAGCTCGACCCGCTGCGGCGCGGCGCCGTCGAAGGGCACGCCGTACAGCGCCGCGAGCTGCGGCCCGACCACCGTGTCGGTGGCCAGCCACAGCGAGTGCCAGCGCGCGTCGTCCTCGAGCACGATCCGCGCGAGGCTGTCGCGGCTCTCCGCGGCCATCTGTGCCGCGAGCACGGCGTCGAAATCGATGAAGCTGGCGTTGCGCTCGAGCTCGGCGACGTGCTCGACGTCGAGCCACTGGCTCGCGAACGCGGTCAGGGCCTCGTGCGCGCGGGGGTCGTCGAGCATGGCCTGCGCCTGCGCCAACACGCCCTCGTCACTGTCGAGCGCGCCGGTCGCAGCGGCCTGCAACAGCGTCGCATCGGGCGGGCCGCCCCACAGACCGTAGGCCAGCACGCCCGCGCGTTCATAGGCGTCGAGCGTCGCGGTGCCGTCGTCGCCGACGGTGCCGATCTCCATGCGGTACAGGAACATCGGCGAGCTCAGCAGCACGCGGATCACGACCGCGGCCGCGGTCGCGGCACCTTGCTGCGCCATCATGCGATCGGCGTACGCCGCGAGCTCGTCGTGCTGCAGCGGCCGTCGCAGCGCGCGCGCACCGAAGTCGGCGACGAAGGCCTCGGCGCAGCTGCGATCGAAGCTCGCGGGATCGCACGGCAGCAGCGCGGCGAGATCCGCGGTCGCGCGCGCGGCGATGCGCTCGGCCGCGCGCAGGTACTGCTCGACGTGCACGGTGGTGACCAGACCCGAGGCCACGCCGTCGTCGAACGGGAAGCCCGGCGTGCGGCTCTCGACCGGGAACGCGCGGGCCGGGTGCGCGTCGTCGTCGTTGGCATCGCCGTCGTCGCCCGCGGGCGCGCCGTCGCAGTGCAGCTCGAGCACGGAGTTGTCACCGCCGACGCCGTCGGGCTCGTGCGCGTCGTTGTTCGGGTCGGTCTGCCAGCTGCCGTCGACCACGAACTTGTAGGCGTGGTGGCCGTCCGCGATCACGCGCTTGCCGACCCATGCGCCGGCCGCGTCGACGTAGTCCAGCGGCCAGCCGCCGTCGGCCGCGGTCGCGGCCCAGCCGTTGAAGTCGCCGGCGACGACGACCTGCGCGTGGGCGTGGCCGGGGTCGGCGAGCACGAAGGTGTGCAGGCTGCAGGGATCGTCCTGACAGCTGCCGCCCACGCACGACTGCGTCGCGAGCTCGCACTGGGCATCGGCTTCGCACGAGATCGCGTCGCCGTCTTGCGACAGCGGCACCAGGGCCAGCACCGTGCGCTCGTACTCGCGGCGCGTCAGCAGTCGCAGCGCCCGCGGCACCGCGGCGGTGCACTCGCTGCCGGGCGGCACATCGCCACCGCTGTCGTCGTCGCCGGTGGCGATCGTGGTCGCGCCGGTGCCGTCGTCTGCACCTGCGCTCGCCGCCGCACCCGCGCCGTCGCGGCAGGCCGAGGTCGCGAGCAACAGCGCCAGCAGGGGCGGGCCCGACGGTCGCGCGGCGTAACTCATCAGTGAGTGACGCTAGACCCGCGTGCGCGGCGACGCAAGCGCCCCAGCCGGGGACCGCAGCCACGCCAGTCGGGGCCGCTGCGGGGCCGGCGGGCGCAGGGCCGCCCGGGGCCGGGGCCGGGGCGCTTGCCGGTCGCGCGGTCGCTGACCGATCATCGTGGACGGATGCGGAGCAAGCCCTGGAATCGTGGTGCCGTCGTGGCGACGATCGCAATGCTGTTCGC
Organism: Nannocystaceae bacterium; assembly: GCA_019694555.1. Classification (GTDB taxonomy): domain Bacteria; phylum Myxococcota_A; class Polyangia; order Nannocystales; family Nannocystaceae; genus Xiheibacterium. The sequence continues at coordinate 108,656 of JAIBBS010000002.1, read as the reverse complement.
GTGCAACGACGCGCGCGAGGACGATGGCTTCACGACCATCGCCACGCAGGGCTCGCAGAGCGCGAGCCAGGGCGAGGGCACCACGGCCACGAGCGGTGACGAAGGCAGCAGCAGCACCGGCACCACTGCGGCGAGCGACAGCCAGGCCGCCAGCACGGCCGACCCGGATTCCTCGAGCAGCAGCAGCACCGGCGACGCGCCGGTGTGCGGCAACGGCAGCGTCGAGCTGGGCGAGGAGTGCGACGACGGCAACGCGTCCGATCTCGACGCCTGTACCGCGACGTGCACGGTGTCACGCTGTGACGACGGCCTGCTCGACGGTACCGAGACCGATCTCGACTGCGGCGGCCCGTGCCAGGGTTGCGCGCAGTGCCGCGCGTGCGCACAGCCCGATGACTGTGCGCCGGGTCTGGTGTGCGGCGACGCCGGCCTGTGCACGTTGCGGCAGACCATGATGGTCGACTGGGTCGCGCACTGCGGCACCGCGGCCGACGGCTACACCCTGCCGGATCTGCCCGCGGGCACCTACGTCGCCACGCCGGTGCAGAGCGCGGGCACGCTGTGGCTGCCGCCCTTCGATCCGCCCGACACCGGCTACTTCTACGAGATCCAGTGCGCCAACGGTGTGCTGCTCGATCAGCTGCGCACGCCGCCGGGCCTGCGCTACAGCACGGTCGCGAGCGCGTTCGCGAACCTGCAGGCCGACAGCCAGATGTTCGACTTCGCCGGCGGCGACCTGACCTGCTACCGCACCGACGACACCTGCGCCGACAACGACGGCGTGGTGGTGTTCGACGTCGAGCTGGTCTGTCCTCCGGGACGCTGAGCCCCTGCGAGACGACAGGCGCGCGCGGGCGGCCGCGTGCGCCTTGACCGTCATGGAATTTCGCGATATGAACATAACATCAATATGGCGACGTCTCGTAAACGCGCGCCGCGGCGGCGGGGCTACGACAGCCCGCTGCGCGCGGAGCAGGCCGCGACCACGCGGCGTCGCATCCTCGACGGCGTGCTCGCGGCGGCCGCCAGCGGCGGTGACCTCGAGATCCCCGCGCTGGCCAAGGCCATCCACGTGTCGGTGCCCACGATCTACCGTCACTTCCCCTCGCGCGCCGATCTGTTGCGCGCGACCGTCGAGCACGTCGAGGCCGCCGTCGGGCCGACGCCGCACGACCCCGAGGATCTCGTCGCGGTCGTGCGCGCGTTCTTCGAGCGCCGCGCCGCGATCGAGCGCCGACTCGGTCCCATCGCGGACCACCCCATCGCATGGGAGCTGCGACGCACCGTGACCGTGCCGCTGCGTCGCGCGTGGGCGGAGCAGATGCTGCGCAAGCACGTCGGCCCGCTGTCGCCCGAGCGCAGACGCGTGCTGGTCGACCTGCTGGTGGTGTTGGTGTCGAGCACCACCGCGGCCGCCTTCGCGCGCTACGTCGACTGCACCCCCGCGCAGACCGCCCAGCGCGTGCAGTGGGCGATCGACGCGTTCTTCGAGCACGCCCGCAGCCAGCAAAGGAGCCGACGATGAACCCGCCGATCCGCATCGAGTCGCTCGCCGCGTCCCCGACCGCGCACGTCGTGCCGCTGCACGCAGCGCAGGACCCGGCGCTGGTGGGTGGGAAGGCCGCGCGTCTGGGTCAGCTCGCCGCGCATCATCCGGTGCCGCCGGGATTCGTGGTGACGGTCGACGCGCTGCGACACGCGCTCGCCGAGGCCGGTGTCGCGGGTCCGAGCGAGCCCGAGGTCCTGCGGCGGCTGCCGCTGCCGCCGGCGCTGCAGTCCGCCATCGCGGCCGCGCTCGAGGCGTTGCCGCCGGGCGCGGTGGCGGTGCGGTCCTCGGCGATCGCAGAAGATGGCGCGACCTCGTCGTACGCGGGTCTGTTCGAGTCCGTGCTGGGCGTGTGCGGCCTGCCGGCCGTGCTCGACGCGGTGCGGCAGGTCTGGGCCTCGGCGTGCTCGCAGCGCCTGCGCGCCTACGATCACGCGCGCAGCGACGGCGCGAGCATGGCGGTGTTGGTGCAGTGCATGGTCGAAGCGACCGCGGCGGGTGTGGCCTTCTCGGCCGATCCGGTCACCGGTGCCCGCGACACCGCGCTGGTCTCCGCGGTGCCCGGACTGGGCGAGGCGCTGGTCTCGGGCACGCAGTCCGCCGAGGAGTGGCGCGTGGTCGGCTCGCAGGCGCAGCGGCAGCGCGATCGCGGCGTGCTGAGCGAGTCCGAGGTCGAGCGCATCGCCGCACTCGTCCGCGAGATCGCCCGGCGCGAGGGCTGTCCGCAGGACATCGAGTGGGCGCGCGACGGCGACACGCTGGTCCTGCTGCAGGCGCGGCCGCTGACGGCGTTGCCCGACGAGGTCCGCTGGGACGTGCCCTGGGGCGGATGGATCCGCAACTTCCGCCTCGGCGAGTGGATCGGCGACCCGGTCACGCCGGCGTTCGAGAGCTGGCTGCTGACGGACATCGAGGCCGGCATGCACGCGCACTTCGAAGCCAAGTTCGGCTGGCCCATGACGCGACCGGCCCATCGCGTGGTCAACGGCTGGTACTTCTATGGTGGGCTCAACGTGTTCGGCCCGCGCTGGTACCACAAGCTGCAGCTGCTGCGATTGCCGTGGTGCCTGCTCAAGATGCTGCTGGACTTTCGCGCCTGCGCAGCGCTGGTGCCACCGCTGGCGCGCTTCGGTTTCCCGTCGAGCGTCCGCGAGTGGCGCGAGCAGCTGTTGCCCGCCTATCGCGAGGCGGTCGCGGCGGCGCAGCAGCGGGTCGAGTCCGCGCCGCTGCACGAGTTGCCGGCGCTGATCGATGGCCTCGCCGCGCGGGCCGGTCGCAACTTCGCGTCGGTCGTGGGCGTTGCCGGCTTCGCCGCCAAGTGCGAGCTGCCGCTGGCGGTGTTCTGGTCCAAGCACCTCGCGGCGCTCGAAGGCTCGTGGCTGTCGCTGGTGCGCAGCGGCGAGACGGTGGCACCTGCCGCACACGATCTCGCCAGCCTCGACTGGTACCTGCCGACGCTGGGCGAGCTCGGTGCGATCGGTCAGGCCGCCAAGCCGCCGTCGGACCAGACCCGCGCGCGCATCGTCGCCGAGCGCGAGGACCTGCTCGCGCGCGCCCACGCGGCGCTGCCGAGCGCACGGTTGCGGCGGCGCCTCGATCGACTCGTGCACGAGGCCCGCACGGCCCACGTCGTCCGCGAGGAACAGTCGCGCGCGATGGGGCTGGCATGGCCGGTGATGCGGCGCGCGCTGGCGCGGATCGGTGCCGGACTCGTCGAGCGCGGTGTGCTCGCGGCGCCCGAGCAGGTGTTCTTCTGCGAGCGCGCAGAGATCCGCGCGGCAATCGACGGCGCAGACACGCCGTTGGCTGCGCGCGCGCAGGAGCGACGATCACTGTGGACACGGCAACGCCGGCTCGCAGTGCCGCTGGTGCTGGGCACGCTGCCGCCGATGTACGAGTCGCTGTTCGCGAACATCGATCGCATGCTCGCGCTGCCGACCGCAGGCGACGGCCAGCTGCGTGGGCTGCCGGGCAGTCCCGGACACGCGGTCGGCGTGGTGCGCGTGCTGCTGCACCCCGAGGAGATCGATCGCCTGCAGCCCGGCGAGATCCTCGTCGCACCGCTGACGACGCCCGCGTGGACGCCTGCGTTCGCGCGCGCAGCCGCGGTCGTGACCGACACGGGCAGCGTGGCCTCGCATGCGAGCATCGTGGCGCGCGAGTACGGCATCCCTGCGGTCGTGGCCACCGGCACCGGCACGACGCGGCTGCGCGATGGTCAACGCGTGAGCGTCGACGGAGCCAAGGCGCTCGTGACGGTGCTCGACCCCTGATCGTCGTCCGAGGGCCTGGAGCGAGCTGCGTGTCCGTGCGCGGCGCCGGTCATCGCGGTCGCGCGCGCCCGCGGGAACCTGCCCCGCAAAAGCCGCCGCAAGCCGGTGCGCGGGCGCGAAGTCGACGCGGGTGCGGCCACTCACGTCACGCGGTGCTCGAACGGCCGCAAGCCGCGGTATGAGCCCCCGTCCTGCCGGTGACGACGTCCCGGCGCGCCCGCGGCGCGCGATGGGAACCGGCGAGAGTTCGATCCCAGCGAGTCCATCCCATGACCAAGTCCATCCTTGTTTCCGCTCTTCCTGCCTTCGCCTTCACTGCGCTGCTGACCGGCTGCCCCGGTGACACCACCGAGACCGGTTCCGCGACCAACGGCGAGACGTCGACCACCGACGATTCCGATTCCGACACGGACACCGCCTCGTCGGTCACGCTGACCACCAGCGACAGCGCCGACAGCACCGACACCGATCCGACCACGACCGCGTCGACCACCATGACGACGACGGACGCGACCACGACGGACGCGACGACCACCGACGCGACCACGACGGACGCGACCACGACGGACGCGACCACCACCGACGCGACCACGACGGACGCGACCACGACGGACGCGACCACCGGCGGCACCAGCACCGGCGGCACCACCGATCCCACCGCCGGCACCGGCACCACCGGCGTCGTGCCGGGCGACGGCTACGGCGACTGCGCGAACAACCCCGAGGCCGAGGTGTGCCAGGCGGGCGAGGTCTGCCTCACCGCCGGGACCGAGGCGGTGTGCGGCCTCGGTGGCTGCATGGCCGACGGCGATTGCCCGGTGCCGGCCACCGGCGACGCGGCTCCGATCTGCCAGGACCTCAGCGGCATGGGCGACCTCTTCTGCATCCTCGATTGCAGCGCCGGCCAGACCTGCCCCGACGGCATGATCTGCGACGACGGCATCGGCGGCGTGTGCATCTGGGAGCTGCAGGCCCAAGGCGGCGGCGTGTGCCCCGACGACAGCCTCGCGGCGGCGCCGACCTCGTACGACGGTGACAACACCGGCCTGTTCGACGACCACATCGCCGGCTGCGGCGACGGTGGCGGCGAGGAGGCGCTGCTCGAGTTCACCGCCGATCAGGACGGCGTCTACATCTTCGACACCTTCGCCAACCCGACCTTCGACACGATCCTCTTCGCGATCGACGGCTGCGACGGTCCCGAGCTGGCGTGCGATGACGACTCCGGCGCCGACGTGCAGTCGCAGATCAGCGTCCCGATGACCATGGGCCAGACCATCGTCATCGGCGTGGACGGCTACGGCGGCGCGACCGGCACGTACACCTTGACGGTGACCTTCGTCGAGCCGATCGACGGCGGCAGCTGCTGCATGGCGCAGATGGGCGCCGGCTGCGACGTCATGGAGGTGCAGGACTGCGTCTGCGCGTTCGACGACTTCTGCTGCACCGACACCTGGGACGACCAGTGCGTCGGCGAGGCGCAGAACAACTGCGGCGCCGTCTGCATGTGATCCGCCGGCCTGCTTCGGCCAGCCCGTCGGCCGCATCGGTGCTCGCACCGGTGCGGCCGTCTTCGTTTCAGCCCTCGGGGCCGCAGTTGACGTTCTGCAGGCCCCACCCGGTCATGTCCGAGTAGGTGTACGGGCCGATGAGCATGGGATAGCTGTCGATCTGCAGCGTGTCGGGATCGAAGCGGTACGCGGTGTTGTCGTAGCGCGCGGTCGACCAGATCTTGCCGTCGAGGTCGACGCTGATGCCGCGTCGCTCGGTGGCGGCGATCTCGAACGCGGGCCCGACCTGCATGGTCTCGACGTCGATGTACGTCAGGCCGCCGGACATGCCGCCGTCGTAGTTCCAGTAGTTCATCCACATGCGACCCTGGGCGTCCTCCTGGATGCCCGACATCACGTAGGCGACGTGGTTGTCGGCGATGGCCCAGCTGTCGGTCGCGGGATCGTAGCGCGCCGCCGAGGCGTTCTGGGCCCCGACCCACTGCGCCAGCCACGGCCGGCCCGCGTGATCGACGGTCATGCCGTACGGCGTGATCGGCGGGGTGTAGACCTGGAACTCGAAGGTCTCGCGATCGACGAAGCCCATGCGGTCCTGACCCGGGACCAGGTTGGTGAACCAGAAATCACCCGCGGCATTGACCGCGCCGCCGTAGGGCGACAGCGACGAGCACTCGAAGCCGTCGATGACGATGGCCTGCTCGACCGTGCCGGTGTCGCCGTCGACGAGGTTGACCGTGACCCACACGTCGGCGGCGCCGACGGAGCAGCCGGCGGTCCAGATCTTCTCGTCGGTGTACGAGCAATCCTCTTCGTGCAGCACGCCCGGGGCCCACGCGACCGGGCGCTGGGTGTCGTACGGGAACGGCGTGTGCCATGCGACGCAGTCGTCCTCGAGGAACGGCTGCACGTCCGCGGCACCGCTCGAGGTCTGCAGCCCGGCCGTGCCGTTGCTGTTGGGATCGCAGTCGTCGGACAGCGCGAAGATCTTCGTCAGCCCGCCGCCGCGGTTCGCCACCGCGACCGCACGACCCGAGAGGTTCACCGACGTGCGCGAGGGACCGGTCTCACCCACCGGCTGCGCCGCCATCGTGCGGTAGCGGCCCTCCTCGATCATCGTCTGGGTGTTGAGCTTGGCGACCGAGCCGTCGTCGGTGTTCGCGATCCAGATGTAGCTGAAGCCCAGCTGCGAGCCGCACTCGCAGCCGCCGGGCGTGCCCGCGTCGGGCATGCCGACGTCGAAGTACACCGTGCCCTCGGCGCTCGAGTCGGCGCCGGTGCTGGCGATGCCCGACGACGCGCCGCCGCTGCCGTCGCTGCCCGCGCTCGCACTCGCGTCGCCCGAGCTGCCCGCGGTGGTGCCGATCGTCGCGCTCGCGCTGGCCGTGTCGGTGCCCGCGGACGCGTCGCCCTCGGCCGAGCCGCTGCCACTGCCACCACCACCGCCGCACCCGAGCGTGGATGCGACGCCCCACGCCGTGATCACCCTGGTTGCCCGCAGAGGTTTGCCCGCCACCATCGCATCATCGTACGCGGGTTCGCCCCGGGACCCCAAGCAACCGGGGTGAGGGGTCACGCGGGGTCTAGCGGCCCGTGTTGCCGGGACCGCCGGCGCGCGGACGTCGGCGGCGCAGCCACAACAACGCGAACAACCACGGGATCGCCGGGACCGCCGGGCGGCCCGACGATGCGATCGCGCAAGCGCAGCCGGCGGGGGCGGGTGCGAGCGGTCGCGGGTGCGCGGGCGCCTTGGGCACCCCGAGCTCGGCCGCGGGTGCCGGCGCCGCGGAGCTCGATGCGGCGTGTTGCGCGGCGGCGTCGGGTTGCGCCGCGGGACTCGACGCCGCCGCGGGCTGCACCCCGAGCTCGAGCAGCAACGCGTCGGCATGCGCGACCGACTCGAGGTTCCACAGCAGGTAGCGCACGTCGACCATCACGTTGCGCGAGCGCTCGGGGCTGTAGCCGAAGTCGCCGGCGATGTTCTCCCAGACGCGATCGAAGTTGAGCCCGACCCAGCGGCCCTGGCCGTCGATCACCGGGCTGCCGGAGTTGCCGCCGGTGGTGTCGGCGTTGCCCAGGAACGCGACCGGCACGTCGTGCAGCGTGGCGTCGGCGAAGCGACTGGCGGCGGCCAGCGGCGCCGCGTCGCGCAGGGCCTGCGGCGCATCGAACGGTGGCTTGCCGGTGTGCTTCTCGAGCAGACCGGTCACGGTGGTCTGCGGCGTCGCCTGCAGGCCCTCGCGCGGGCTGTAGCCCTGCACGGTCGCGAACGACAGCCGCAGCGTGCCGTTGGCGTCGGGATACACCGGGCCGGTGCGCACCGCGTCGAGCGCGGCGAAGTAGCGCGGACCGACCTGCAGCATGATGCCGTCGCGCGCGCGGTCGCGGGCCTCGAGCGCCTCGATCGCCGGCAGCAGTGATCGCGCGAACGCGATCATGGGATCGCGCTCGCGCGCGATGACGTCCCACTCCGCGTCCCACAGCGACTTCACGAAGCCCTCGTCGTCGACGCGCGTGCGCAGCAGCGCGGCGACGTCGGCCTCGGTGCGCGGCGTGAAGCGATCCGCGGCCGGCAGCGCGGCGACGCGGCGCAGCAGGCTCTGCAGCAGCGCGCGGTCGACCTCGGCGTCGAAGTCGCGCACGCGGCGGGACTGCGTGGACCACAGCTCGGTGGCCTTGCGATCCATGTAGTCGTCGACGCGTTCGAGGTCGGGCTTGCGTCGCTCCGACGCGCGGCGGACGACATCGATGGCGATCGCGAGCGCGTTGGCGCCGCGATCGAGGTTGTCGACCAGGAAGTCGACCGCGAACGCGGCGCGGCGCTCGTCCGAGACCGCACGCAGCTGCGCGAAGGTCTCGGCGCAGCCGCTCGCGGCCGGATCGGCGGCGGCGGTCCGCTCGCTGCACCAGCGATCGAGCTCGGCCTGCTCCTGCTCGCGCCGTGCGATGGTGCGGTTGCGTCGCAGGCCGTCGAGCATGCCCAGCGCGTTCTTGTGGCGGTTGGCCAGGCCCTTGAGCTTGGCTGCGACCTTGATCGCCACGGCCTTGTCGCGTGCGCCGGCGGCCTCGAGGATCGCGATCCACTCGCCGAACAGATCGACGCGCGCAGGGAACACCTGCTCGACGTGGCGCGCGACCTCGGCCGCGCTCTGGTAGCGCTGCGTGCTGCCGGGGAAGCCCAGCACCGCGACGAAGTCGCCCGGGCCCACGCCCTCGGCGCCCAGCGGCAGGAAGCGCTGCGGGCGGAAGGGCACGTTGTCGGCCGCGTGCGGCGCGGGCTCACCGTCCTTGCCGACCCACGCGCGCAGCAGCGTGAAGTCGCCGGTGTGGCGCGGCCACATCCAGTTGTCGACCTCGCCGCCGAAGTTGCCCACCGACGATGGCGGCGCGTAGACCAGGCGCACGTCGGTGAGCTCGCGCGACGCGATCAGCTGCACCTCCGCGCCAGCGTAGAAGTCGGCCACGCGGCAGCGTCGCGACGGCCGCGCCTCGCACTCGGCGACCAGCTGCTTGCGCACGCGTTCGACCGCGAGCGCGCGCGCGGCGGGATCCTGCTGCGCGTCGGCGGCCTCGCGGATCTTCGCGGTCACGTCGGTGACGGACTCGACCACCTGCACGGTCACGCCCTTGGCGGGGATCTCGTCGGCGCGCGTCGCTGCCAGCAGACCTTGCTCGAGGTAGTCGTGCTCGACCGAGCTCGCGGCCTGGATCGCCGAGTAGGCGCAGTGGTGGTTGGTCGCGATCAGGCCATCGGCCGAGACGAACCCCGCCGAGCAGCCCGAGAGGTTCACGATCGCCGCGAGCAGACCGGTCTCGTTGCCCTCGGTGTCGGTCGCGTGCAGCTGCGACACCGGCAGTTGCAGACCCATGCGCGCGAGCGCGTCGGCGTCGAGCTCCGACAGCTGTCGCGGCATCCACTGGCCCTCGTCGCCGCGTGCGGCGTGGGGGTGCAGCAGCGCCAGCGCGAGTGCGAACGCGGCCAGACGACGGGGTTTCACGGCGGGAGGGCTCATCGCTGCCTCGCGCACGGTAGCAGGTGTGGCCGCGGCGGCGCGGTGATCACCTCGGGGCACCGCGTTGCGCACGAGCGTTCGCGATGTGCCCGGCGGTGGCGGCTCGCCAGCGCCGGGCGTGCTGTGCCACCATGGCAGCGCGCCGCGGGGCCCCGCGCGGGTCCTGGCGCAGCCAACGCCATGCGGACCGCACGATCGCTGACCTTCGCGCTGCTCCTCGTCTCACCTGCCTGCGCGCAGCCGCCCGCGGGCCTGTTCGAGACGCCGCCGGGCGACGGTCCCACGGTGGTGTTCGACTTCGACCGCACGCCGCTGCCGGAGATCCCGTTTCCGAACGACATCGCGACGCGACCCGACCCGACCTCGCCCACGGGCCTGCGCGTGAACGCGAGCATGATCGCGTCGACCGAGCTCGAGCACACCGCGCGGCGCCGCATCGACGAGCTGTCGGGCTTCGGTGTGTACCAGCCCATCACCGTGCGCTTCGACGCGCCGCTCGACCTCGATGCCATCTACGCGCGCCACCGCGACCACCGGCGACCCGACGGCAAGGACTACGACTTCGCCAACGACGCGGTCTACCTCGTGGACGTGACGCCGAGCTCGCCCGACTTCGGCAAGCCGGTGCCGCTCGACTTCGGCGAGGGCAACTTCCCGGTGCTGCTGCGGACGCCGCACCAGTACTGGGAGCACGACGGCAAGACCATCACCAAGGCGCTCGCGTTCGAGACCTACGAAGAGGATCTCAACGGCAACGGCGTGATGGACAAGGGCGAGGACCTCGACCTCGACGGCGTGCTCGATCACCCCAACACCTACGCCAAGGAGGACGGCAACCCCGAGCTCGATCCGGTGCGCGACCTGGTCTCGTTCTACGAGTTCGAGACCAACACGCTCATCTTCAAGCCGCTGTTGCCGCTGCGCGAGAAGACCACCTACGCGGTGGTGCTGACCAACCGCCTGGTCGACGCCGATGGCGAGCCCATCCGCTCACCGTTCGAGTACGTCAACCACGCCTCGCAGACCGCGTCCATCCGCCCCGCCGTCGACGCGTTGGCGGAGTACGACCTCGGCGTCGAGGACGTCGCGTTCGCGTGGAGCTTCACCACCCAGGAGGCCGCGGGGCAGCTGGTCGCGATGCGCGACGGCCTCTACGGCGAGGGCGAGCTGGCGTGGCTGGCCGAGGATTTCCCCAACGAGCTGACCAAGCTGTTCCCGATGGTCGACGGGGCCGATCCGCTCGATCCCAGCATCCCCGATCCGGCCAACAAGTACATCCTGCCGACCGAGCGCTTGCAGAAGGTGCTGGGGCCCTTCGCGCAGCTGGCCTTCAGCGGCTTCGGCATCAACGACGTCGACCAGCTGGTCGTGTCGCACGACTTCTACGCCTACCACGTCTCGGGCAAGTTCCGTGCGCCGCGGCTGCTCGATCTGAACAAGACCGGCACGCTCGACGCGCGCGCGTGGCCCTCGGATCTGCGCGACCCGTCGCTGCGCTCGCGCATCGACAGCCACGAGGTGCAGTTCTGGTGCGCGATCCCCAAGCGCGAGTACAAGCGCGAGCCCGACAAGCCGGCGCCGGTGGTGCTGTACGCCCACGGCTACACCTCGAACAAGCTCGAGCAGCTGGGCCTCGCGCTGCACGCCAAGTTCGGCATCGCCGGCTGCAGCATCGACGCGGTGCTGCACGGCGTGACGTTGCCGCCCGAGGCGACGCAGACCGCGGCCAACCTGCTGGAGCTCTACGGCCTGGGCGCCGCGTTCGAGGCCCTGACCGAGAACCGCATGCAGGACATGGACGGCGACGGCGATCTCGACGTCGGCGGCGAGTTCTTCACCGGCTACATGTTCCGCACCCGCGACAACCTGCGGCAGACGCTGCTCGACTGGATGACGCTGGTGCGACTGATCCGCAGCTTCGGCACCACCGAGATGATGGACGTCGACGGCGACGGCAAGCCCGAGCTGCTCGGTGACTTCGACGCCGACGGCACCATCGACATCGGTGGTGAGGACGCGACCTTCTTCGCCAGCGGTACCAGCCTCGGCGGGCTGCTGTCGTCGATGCTCGCGGCCATCGAGGCCAAGGTCGTGGCCGCGGCGCCCATCGCCGGCGGTGCGGGGCTGGTCGATCTGTCCACGCGCAGCGAGCAGGGCGGCGTGGTCGAGGCGCTGATGCTGCGCATGATGGGTCCGCTGTTCGTGGGCGAGCCCACCGGCAAGGGCGACATGCGCATCTACCAGCTCGTGCCCAACGGCAACGTCGACACCCGCTACGACGTCGCGTTCCGCACCGGCATCGAGGCCGGCGACACCGTGCGCGTGACCAACGTCGACTCCGGCGAGGCCCGCTGCACCCGCGTCATGCCGATGGCGCCGCCGCCGGGCTACCAGGACTATGTCGGGTGGGAGGGCGCGAGCAACTGCAGCGTCAACGACTCGGGCAGCTGCCGCGTGTGCCCCGAGGGCACCGAGGGCACCTACGCCTGCGATCTCGCCGGCACCTTCCGCATCGGCGTGCCCGCGGATCGCGGCGATCACGTCGTGGTCGAGGTGTTCCGCGGTGGCGACGTCGCGACCATCGAGGGCGACGAGCGCGACTGCATCATCGACGACTCGATCGATCCGGTGACCACCATCGACACCTTCGACGTGCTGCCGTTCGTGTACCGACGCCAGCAGTACGGCGGCGGCCGGCCGCTGGTCGCGCTCGAGGACGGCTACGGCTTCCAGCGCGGCACGCCGCTGCTGCGCCGCTTCGTCGGCATCGCGCAGATGGTGGTCGAGCCCGCCGATCCGGCCATCTTCGCCGGCCACTACTCGCGCGAGCCGCTGGAGTTCCGCGAAAACGGCGAGAGCTTCACCAAGCCGCCGACCAACGTCATGGACGTGACCACCATCGGCGATCCCAACGTGCCGCCCAACACCGGCACCTCGATCGCGCGCATCGGCGGCTTCATCGAGCTGTACGAGCCCGACCCGCGCTACGGCAAGACCCACAACCGCCTGCTCGTCGACGAGGGTGTGGTCACCGGCATCCCGTGGACCAACGTGCGCGGCGATGCCTGGGGCCCGGTGCTGGTCGACGTCGACAACCTCAGCGACAGCCACAACACCATGCCGATGGATCCGACCGACTCGGTCGACTCGCTGGTGGCACCGCGCACCGATCCGCCGCTGCGCATCGCGGTGCCGACCCCGGGCACCGAGAACGGGCTCTCGGGCATCGTCTATCCCATCATCTCGGAGTTCAACGGCGTGCACGGCTTCCCGCCGCCGGGTCTGACCGGGTTGCCCTTCGACGTGGGCCAGTTCATGGAACACTTCATCGGCATCTACTTCGCGACGCGCGGCACCGAGGTGCGCCACGAGCCGTGCATGGCCGAGCTGGCCGCGTGCGACTGGATCCCGGCGCCGGCCAGCTGCATCGAAGATCCGATGCACCAGGGCTGCCGTTGACGCTCACGCCCGCGACGCAGCAGTGGCTGTCGGCGCACGCCCGCGCCGCGCTCGCGCGTGCGCTGGGCCTTCGCGGCGCCGTCGCGGAGCCGGGTCCGCCGCCGGACGACGCCGCGCTGCGGCAGCCCGCGCGGGTGTTCGTGTCGTGGCACGTGCAGGGGCGGCTGCGCGGTTGCATCGGCACGCTCGCGGCGCACGATGCCTTGGTCGACGCGGTCGCACGCTACGCGGTCGAGTCGGGTCAGCACGATCCGCGGATGGTGCCGATGACGGTCGACGAGCTCGTGCTCGCGAGCGTCGAGATCTCCGTGCTCGGCGCGCCCGCGACGCTGCTCGATCCCGGTGGCGCGCCGGTCACCGGCGTCGACGCGATCGCGACCTGCCTGCGGCCGCACGAGCACGGCGTGGTGCTGCGCCTGGGCGCGCGGCGGGCGGTGTTCCTGCCGGTGGTGTGGGAATCGTTGCCCGAGCCCGCGGCGTTCCTCGCGGCGCTGTGCCGCAAGGCCGGCATCGATCCGCACGGCGAGGGCGCGCAGGTCCAGGCCGAGCTGTTCGAGGCCCTGCGCTGGGATGCACCGCCGCTGCCGGCTACGGCCCCGATCGCGCGCGCGTGACCCGACGCAACCGCGCCGCGTCGATCCCCGGACTCGGGCGGCGCGCGGCTGTGGCAGGCTCGTCGGCCCATGACCGCCAGCACCTACGCCGGCCTCGAGCTCGAGCGCTTCCGCGACGTCCAGCGGCTGGCGTATCGCTGCGCCCAGCAGACCGCCGCGGCGCTCACGCCCGGCGTGACCGAGAAGCAAGCCGCCGCGATGCTCGGTGATGCGCTGCGCCGCGAGGGCGTCAGCGGGTTCTTCCACCAGCCGTTCGCGTGGTTCGGCGACCGCACCTGCTTCAAGGGCTTTCGCCAGCCGCTGCAGTTCTTCCCCACCGACCGCACGCTCGAGCGGGGCATGGCGGCGATCCTCGACGTCGCGCCGATCGTCGACGGCTTCGCCGCCGACATCGGCTACTCGTTCTCGTGCGGCGACAACCCCGAGCTCGAGCGCCTGCTCGACGAGCTCGAGGGCTTCCGCGCGCTGATCGTCGAGCGCGTGAACGTGGGCGAGTCGCTGGCCGAGATCTACCGCGCGGTCGAGGACATGCTCGCCGATCTCGGCGTGCGCAACTGCCATCGTCACTATCCCTTCGGCGTGCTCGCGCATCGCGTCTATCGCCAGAGCACCATCGGCGTCACGATGCGGCCGCTGCTGGGCTTCGGCCTCGGAGCGAGCCTGGGCTTGCTGGCGCAGACGGCAGTCAGCCGCCTGCCCGAGGCCGTGCGCGCGCGCGTGCCGGCGCTGCGCCAGGGCTCACCGTTCTGCTACACGGGCCCCGGCTCCGAGGCGCGGCCCGAGCCCGGCCTGTGGGCCTTCGAGCCCCACATCGCGCGCGGGGATGTTGGCGCGAAGTGGGAAGAGCTGCTGGTGGTGGAAGCCGATCGCGCGTACTGGCTCGACGATGCGTTGCCCCACGTGCAGCGCTGGCGTCACCGCCGCATGCGTGTGGCCTGATCGCGGATGAGCACGGCACACAGCTTCTTCGTCACCGCCGCGCGCGGGTTGGTGCCGCTGCTCGCCGACGAGCTGGTGGCGTTGGGCGCCCGCGTCGTGCGGCCCGCACCCGGTGGCGTGCGCGTGCGCGGGCCGCTGTCGTTCGGCTACCGCATCTGTCTGTGGTCGCGCACGGCCTCGCGCGTGATCCTGCACCTGGCCGACTTCCCGATCGACGGCACCGACGCGCTCTACGCCGGCGTGCACGCGCTCGCGTGGGAGGACCACGTCGCGCCCACCGGCACGATCGCGGTCGACGTGGTCGCGAGCGGCGAGGTCATCACGCACTCGCAGTTCGCCGCCAGGCGGGTCAAGGACGCGGTGGTCGATCGCCTGCGCGCGCGCTTCGGCGAGCGCCCTTCGGTCGATCTGCAGCAACCCGACGTGCGCATCTCGGTGTACGTGCGCGGTCGCGGTTGCAGCGTCGGCATCGATCTCGCGGGCGAGTCGCTGCACCGGCGACACTGGCGTGGCGACCACGGGCCCGCGCCGCTCAAGGAGACGCTCGCGGCGGGCCTGCTGCTGCGCGCCGGCTGGCCTGCGCGCGTGGCCCAGGGCCAGCCGCTGCTCGATCCGCTGTGCGGTGCCGGCACGCTGCCGATCGAGGCCGCGTCGATGGCCGCCGATCGGGCGCCGGCACTGCTGCGCGCGCGCTTCGGCTTCTCGCGCTGGCTCGGGCACGACGCCGAGGCCTGGACCGCGCTGGCAGCCGAGGCCCGCGAGCGTGCCGAGGCTGCGCGGGCGCACACGCTGCCGCCGATCGTCGGCTTCGACGTCGACGCGCGCGTGCTCGCCCACGCGCGCGAGAACGCGGCGCGTGCCGGCGTCGCCGCGCTGATCCGCTTCGAGCGACGCGAGGTCGCGCGCGCCGAGCCCGGGGCGCTGCCGCCGGGGCTGCTGGTGGGCAACCCGCCCTACGGCGAGCGCCTGGGTACCGCGGCCCAGGTCGCGACGCTGTTCCGCGAGCTCGCGACCACGATGCACGAGCGCTTCGCCGGCTGGCACGCCGAGCTCATCGTCGCCGAGGCGGCACCGCTGCCGTTGTTGGGCCTGGCCATCGACGAGCAGCAGGTCGACAACGGACCGATCGCGTGTCGCTTCGTGGCCGGCACCCTGGGTCAGCCGATCGCGGCGCCCGAGCCGAGCGACGCGCCGCACGACGACGCGGATGCGGACGATCCGGCGCTCGAGGCCGATCGCAGCGCGTTCGAGGCTCGCCTGCGACGCAACCGCGAGCGTCTGCGACCGTGGCTCGATCGCTACGACGTCCGCTGCTACCGCCTCTACGACGACGAGCTGCCGGGCTTCCGCGCCATCGTCGACGTCTACGGCGATCGCGTGCACCTGCAGGAGTACCAGGCGCCGCGCAGCATCGATCCCGCGCGCGCGCAGGCGCGACTGGTGGCGATGGCCGAGGCCGTGGCCGCGGCGTTGCAGCTGCCGCGCGAGGCCATCGTGCTCAAGCAGCGGCGCTCGCAGGCGGCGGCGGGGCAGTACGGCAGGCTCGACGCGCGCGGCGAAGAGCTCGCCGTGCGCGAGGGTCGCTGGACCTTCCTGGTGAACCTCCACGATCGACTCGACACCGGGCTGTTCCTCGATCACCGCGCATTGCGGCGCATGGTCGCCGAGCACACCCGCCGCGGTCAGCGGATGCTCAACCTCTTCGGCTACACCGGCACGATCTCGGTCGCGGCCGCCAGTGCCGGCGCGCGCACGACCACGGTGGATCTGTCGCAGACCTACCTCGAGTGGGCGCGACGCAACTTCGCCGCCAATGGCCTCGACGTGCGCGAGCACGGCTTCGTGCGCGCCGACGTGCTGCAGTGGCTCGGCGAGCATCGTGGGCAGTACGACCGCGTGGTGTGCGATCCGCCCAGCTACTCCGCGTCGAAGGCCATGCGGCAGACGCTCGAGATCCAGCGCGACCACGTCGCGCTGGTGCACGCGTGCCAACGGCTCGTCGCGCCCGGCGGCGAGCTGCTGTTCTCGACCAACAAGCGCGGCTTCGTGCTCGATCCGAGCCTCACGGATCTCGTCGACATCACGCGGCACAGCCTCGACCCCGACGTGCGCCGCGACCCGCCGCCGCACCGCGCGTGGCGCTGGACCCGACCCGCGGCGGCCGATCGATCCGGCCGGTAGGCGTCCGACGTACACCGCTCGAATGGTCGAGTGCAGCGGGAACCTCGGGCCCAGGCAACGATGCATCCGCGCCATCGAGGGCGCCGCCGCTGCGAGCACGGCGCTGGCCCTGGCGGCATGGTGCGACGCGCCGTGCGGCTGGACCCGCGCCGTGATCGTCACGCTCGCGACCGCGGCCTGCTTCTGCGCGCTGCAGGCCGCCGCGAACACCTGCGCGATCCTGGCGCTGCGCGGGCGGCAGGACCTCGACCGCGGCAGCGAGCCGATCGTCGACGCGTGCCTGCGTGCGGTCGTGCTCGAGCGAGGCCGCCGCATCGTGATCGCGACCGCGATCGTGTTCGTGCTCGCGAGCATGGCGGCCTGGCTCGCGCCGGAGGTCGCGCTCGCGGCCACGCCGTGATCGACCTGGCGACGACGGTTGCCGCGCGCCGTCGCGCGTGGCCACGGCGCGGCGTGGAAGACGCCGGAATTCGCAAGCGATTTCAATGGCGAGGTCAATGTCGGTCGGTGTCCCACCCCTTGCACGGGGCCGGGCTCGAACCCCCGGACCGGAGTCCCCTCGACCATGCGCGCATCCCTGCTCGGCCTGCTGTTCCCCCTGTTCGCCGCCTGCACCGTCACCAGCGGCGGCTCGACCGACGCCGAGGCCGACCGCGGTGGCATCGGCAAGGCCGACCTCGTCGGCAGCTGCCTCAGCAAGAGCGGCAAGCCCCGCTGCGGCGGCAAGGGTCGCGGCAACTGCTGGTGCGACGAGGCCTGCGTCGAGTTCGGTGATTGCTGCAGCGACGCCGACGACGTGTGTGGCATCGAGCTGCCCGAGCCCGAGGGCCAGGCCTGCGGTGGTTTCGCTGGCCTGCAGTGCGACGACGGCGAGTTCTGCTCGTACACCGCGGAGCAGAACTGCGGTGCGGCCGATCAAATGGGCGAGTGCTTGATCAAGCCCGAGGTCTGCATCGCGCTGTTCAAGCCCGTGTGCGGCTGCGACGGCCAGACGTACAGCAACTCGTGCCACGCTGCCGGTGCCGGCACCAGCGTCGCGCACGAGGGCGAGTGCGTCAGCGAGCCGACCTTCTGCGGCGGCTTCGGCAACCTGCAGTGCCCCGAGGGCCAGCAGTGCGTCGACAACCCCGACGATGGCTGCGATCCCGCCAACGGCGGTGCCGATTGCGGCGGCATCTGCGTGCCGGCCTGATCGCGCGTCACTGCGCCATCGCGCCTGCGGTGGCGGTGCACTCCCAGGCGCCGGCGATCCACATCCGACGCTTGCACGTCACCGTCACCGGCCCGCTCGACGTGTTCCACTGGTACTGACGCCGCGCGATGTCGGTGCGCACCACGCTGGGGCGCTCGCCCTGCACCGTGCAGCCGGGCGCATTGCAGGCGTGCTGCCGCGATTGCGCCTCGGTCTCGGGCTCGGGCTGGGCGTTGCGCCACCCCGCGACCGCGACGACGAGCGAGAGCCCGAGCAGGACCCAGCCGATCCAGCCCTTCATCGTCGCTCATGCTGGCATGCGGCGGTGGGCGCGGCAACCCACGCGTGGCGGCGCGCCGCGAGGTGCCGGCGTGGCTCGTGCTCGTCGCGGTCACCCGCAGCGGCGCGTCGCGTCCGCGCGGGAGCGATTCGTCCGCGAGCTCGAGCGTGCCGCGATGCGGCCACGCGCGACGAGGGGTCCCCGCGCGGGCGATCCGTGGTCGGCCCGCACCGCCAGCCGTGCAACCTGTGCGCCGGCGATCCCGGCGCCCACGGCCCGCCTGCCGCCCGGGCCTGCTACGCTGCGAGCCAACGATGGACGGCCAGCACTTCCAACGCATCCTCGTCCCCGTCGACTTCGAGCCCGCGAGCGACGAAGCCATCGAGCGGGGCACCGCGGTCTCTGCAGGTGCGCAGTCGGTGGAGTTCTCGCCCGCGTCGTTGCGCGCGGTTTCGATGGCCGCCACCGTGGCGCGCGGCAGCAAGGGCACCATCGTGATGCTGCACGCGACGCCGCCGATGCACTCGACGGCCATGTACACGGGCCCGGTGTCGCTGCCCAGCGGTGTCATCGAGGAGATCGAGAACAAGGCCCGCGCGACCTCGCTGGCGGCGCTGCAGCACCTCAAGGAGCAGCTGTGCCCGGGCCTGCCGGTGGAGTACGCGGTGGGGCCGGGTCACCCGGCCCAGTGCGTGCTCGACGAGGCCGAGCGCACCGGCGCGGACCTGATCGTCATGGCCGCGAGCGGCCGCTCCCGCGTGGCGCGGTTCTTCGTCGGCAGCACCGCCGACCGGGTGATCCGTGAATCGCCCTGCCCGGTGTTGGTGATTCCCGCGCATTGATCGGGGACAAAGCCGCGCACATCGACGAGGGTTCGGCGGCGCGATGGCCGTTCGGCCACCGCGCTGCGACGATTTCGCAGACAGACTGTGGTGTCGCTCACCGCGCCGTGGCCGCAACGCCGCGTAGCGTGGCAGGCATCGTGTCCACGGCGGTCGATCGCGTGGTGCCGCTGCGCGCCTTCGCGGGTCTCGCGGGCGCCTGCGCCTGCGGTGCCGTGGCGGTGGCCATGGGCCTGCACGGCGTCGCGGCGGCGGCAGCCGGACTGTGCGCGGTCGCGTCGCTGCTGCTGGGCCTGCGCGTGCGGGCCCAGGGCGTCGATCGGGCCGCGAGCGTCTCGTCGCAGATCGAGCGACAGGCTCTCGAGCTCGAGCGCCTGCGTCAGGCAGTCGAGCTCGCCGCGGTCGGCACGTGGCAGTGGGATCTGAAGAACGCACGCATCGACTACAGCCCGGTGTGCGCGACCATGCTCGGCTACGGCGCCGGCGACATCGACTCGACGTTGTCGGCGTGGGGCAAGCTCGTGCACCCCGATGATCTCGCGGCGGTCCGCGCCCGCGTCGACGCGATGGTCGACGGCATGGTCGACGAGTACGAAGCGCGCGTGCGACTGCGTGCGGCCGACGGTAGCTGGCGCACCATCGTCGATCGCGGTCGCATCACCGCGCGCGACGCCAACGGCAAGCCGCTGCGCGCCGTGGGCGTGCACGTCGACGCGAGCACGCGTGCGCCTACGAAGCTCGCGTCCGCGATCACGCGCGGGCGTTGGGTCGTGGTCGACGACGACGATAGCGTGCGCACGGTGATCGAGACCGCGGCCCGCCGCGCGGGGCTGCCGGTGGTGGGCTTCGCCGACGGCCGCGCCGCGTGGCAGGCGATCTGCGAGTCCGGCGCGCCGGCGGGCATCGTCACCGATCTCGAGATGCCGGGCATGAGCGGCGTGCAGCTCGCCGAGCGCGTGCGCGCGGCGGGCCATGCGTGCCCGGTGCTGTTGGTCTCCGGCGCGCAGCTCGATCCGGGTCAGCTCCGCGCGATCGATGGCGCGCTCGCGAAGCCGTTCACGCTGGCGCAGCTGCAGGCCTGGCTCGCGCAGCACGCCACGCCGCCGCGCGCAGCCGCCAACGGTCGTCGGTCCAGCGCCTGACGCGCCTTGCGACCGCCGCGGCGCGCACCCCGGGTCGCACCCTGGCGCGGCGATGCCCGGCTGGCATAGCATCGGCCGATGATGCGGACTCGCCTTTCCGTCAGCCTGGCTTCGACCACCCTGGCGCTCGTCGTCGCGTGCAACAACGACGGCAGTGCCACCACCAACGGTGACGAGAGCACCGGCGGATCCGGCGACAGCGGCACCAGCACAGTGTCGGCCAGCGACACCGACAGCGCGAGCGCCACGATGACCGCGAGCGCAAGCGCCACCGACGCTTCGAGCTCGACCGATCCCACCGTGGCCGACAGCAGCGGCAGCAGCAGCACCGGCGGCTGCATGGGCGATTGCCAGGTCGACGGCGACTGTCTGCCGGGCCAGAGCTGTATCGAGTGTCTGTGCATCGGCGAGCCCAACGGCTGTGCGCAGTGGGGCGAGGGCGCCTACGGCGACTGCGTGACCGACGACAACATGGTCGACAACACCGCGTGCATGAGCGACGCGGGCCAGTGCCTGGTCGACAACACCGGCACGCCGACCGCGGGCGCGTGCTTCTTCACCTGCACCGAGACCTGCGATTGCCCGCAGCCGCCGGCCGGCTTCGAGGCCCAGGTCACCTGTTCGGACCTCACCGGCGAGGGCGACAACGACTGCTACATCGATTGCGGCGGCGGCGGCGATTGCCCCGATGGCATGTACTGCTTCGCCGGCACGCTCTGCTTCTGGGGCGAGGAGCCGCAGGGCGTGGGCCCCTACGGCGACTGCGTCAACCCGCAGGCGATGTGCGATGGCGGCGTGTGCATCGTGGACGACACCATGAATCCGACCGTCGGCGTCTGCGGCGAGAACTGCACCGACGCGACCGATTGCTCCGCCGCGCCCGGCGGCACCGCGCCGCCGGCGTGCATCGACCTCAGCGGCATGGGCGACAACTTCTGCGTGCTCGACTGCTCGGGTGGCGAGATGTGTCCCGACGGGATGATCTGCGTGGGCAACAACCTCTGCATCTGGGAGGTCATGGCTCCGCCGCCGCCGGAGGTGCCGGGCTACGGCGACTGCGCCAACAACCCCGACGAGACCTGCGCGATGGGTGAGCAGTGTGTCGACGACGCCAGCGGCGGCGTGTGCAGCGAGCCCGACTGCACGATGCCGAGCGATTGCCCCGAAGCGCCGGCCACCGGCGACGCACCGGTCGCGTGCGGCGACATCGGTCTGGGCGCCGCGAGCTGCTACCTCGACTGCAGCGCCGGGCAGACCTGCCCCGACGGCATGGAGTGCGTCGACGATCAGCACTGCCACTGGGCCTCGGCGGGGCTGCTGCTCGACGAGGACTTCGAGGAGGGCGTGTTCGTGCCGGGCTGGACGCTCAACGACGTCGACGGCCACACGCCCGCCAACCAGGTCGCGTACGTGAATGCGGCGTGGGTGGTCGCCGACCAGATCGAGCCGGGCACCAACTTCGCGGCGTACAGCACCTCGTACTACACGCCCGCGGGTCAGTCCGACGACTGGCTGATCTCGCCGCAGTTCACGCCCAGCGCCACCAGCACGCTGAGCTGGGACGGCATGGCGCCGGACATGATGTACGCCGACGGCTACGAGGTCCGGGTCTCGACCGCGACCACCGACCCTGCCGACTTCACCGCCAACGCGGCGCTGTTCAGCGTCGACAACGAGGCGCAGGACTTCACCAACCACATGGTCGACCTGTCGGCGTACGCGGGCATGCCGATCTACATCGCGTGGCGCAACGTCGCCAACGACGACTTCCTGCTGCTGATCGACAACGTCCAGGTCACGCAGTGACCCGTGGGCGCGTCGCGGTCAGCTGCCGGGTAGGAAGCTGACCGCGGTCGCGTCGATGGCCTTGCCCTCGCCGAGCAGGACCTCGTGGTCCCAGCGCTCGAGCCACAGCACGTCGCGACCGCCACCGGTGTAGAGGTACGTCGCCACGCGCGGCAGCTCGGGGCGATCGTGCAGGCCGGTGCATGCGGCGCTGGCCTGGCCGCGGCGCTGCAGCGAGAAGCTGCCGCGATCGCGGGTGATGTTGCGCGGTGGCTCGCCCGACAGACCATGGCCGGTGCGCGGCTGCACGAGGTACCAGTCGGGGCTGCCGGGCGGCCCCACGAGCCACGCGCGACGCCCCGCGTCCTGCATCACCGCGACGACGGTGGTCTGCCCGCCTTCGCGCAGCAACACCATGCCGTCGACGATGTAGTCGCCGTCGATCTCGGGATCGCCGCAGTCGATGGCGACGACGTCGCCTTGGCGTAGGGTCGCGAGCTCGAGATCGACGGGTTCGGCTTCGGGGCCGGCTTGGACGCGTGCCATGGGAGCGGTGACGGGGCGACCGCGATCCTGACGCAGGCGGTCGGCGACCAGCGCCCGGATCCGCCGCGTGCGGGCATCGTCCGGGGCCGTGCCGTTGCCGGTCGCGAGCATCAGCGGCGCATGTCCGTCCTCGATCGCGCGCCGACCCTCGCCCCAGTCGCGCAGACGCCGAGCGGCCAGCACGCCCACCCAGAACGCACCGGCGATGGTCATGGCCGCGAGCAGTGAGGCGAACGTGGCGGCGGTCTCCTGAGCACCGGTCTAGCACGCGCGCGCCGGCTTCGCCCGGCCTGCCGCCGATCGCGAAGGCGGGCGGGCGGCGCGGGCGAATTCGGCGCCGTGGTCCACCGGCGCGCCAGGGCAGGCGGCGTCAGCCGTCGTGCGCGCCGTCGCAGTCGTCGTCGATGCCGTTGCCGGGGCGCAGCGCGGCGTGGCGGAGCTCGTCTGGCGTCCAGTAGAGGATGTCGACGACGTCGTCGGTCGTCGCGGCGATGGCGGTGCGATCGGTCGCGACGTCGTCGATGGTCTCGATCGCGAATCGCACCGGCGAGGTGATCTGCGTGGCCAGGACGTGGCGCAGCGCCGGCCCGCCGATGCTCGCGTGGTAGGTCTCGTCGTGGATCGCCGAGCGCTGCAGATCGATGGCCTCGCCGTGGATCGCTTGCCCGTCCTCGCCAGCGATCGGCCGGTTCTCGTGCTCGGCCTCCGACTGCGCGTGCCAGATCTCGCCCGATGCGGTCGGGTACACCACGTAGTACTGCGACGCGCGCACGAGGATCGCAGCGCCGGGCGCCGCGTCCGGGTAGGTTTCGACCTGGGGCGTGGTGAACGGCACGTCGCGGGTGACCCGCGTGGTCCCGTCTTCGTACGTGACGATCAATTGCTGCTTCGCGTCGTCGTACGCGGCGACGTCGGGGTTCGTGCCGCGCCATTGCTCGTAGCCATACTCGAAGCTCTCCCACGTTCCCATCCCGGACGTGATCCAATAGAACGACTCGCCCTCGCGAGCCACCAACACCGCCGGCGCGGGCACGGTCGGAACGTTGCTGAGCATGAGCATCCAACTCAGCGAGATGCCGGCGACCCCGCCCGGCAGCGTCGGGATCGCCGTGAACTCCCAGCTGTCGTCGGGCGCGAGCTCTCCGGCGAAGACGACGTCGCCGTCGACGAACGCCGCGTGGACAGAGCCCTGGTCGCTCACGAGGATCTCGACGTCGCGTGGCGCCGTCGCGGGCTGTTGCACGAACGACCACACGCCCTCGACGTAGTGTCCGAGTGTGACCACGCCCGGCTCGACGCCGACCGCGATCGAGCGCAGGCTGTCGCCGTCGATGGCGACGGCGACATCGGCATCGGCGGCGGCTCGCGGCGCGATGGCGACCGAGCCCCAGCCTGCGTCGGGTGCTTGCGGGTGGATCGTCGCGGTGGCGTCGTCGCAGTCGTTGCCGCCGCATGCCACGTCGGTGAAGCCGTCGCCGTCGCCGTCGATGCAGTCGCCCGAGTCGGCACCGCTCGAGCCATCGTCGCCGGATCCACCGGCATGGTTGCCGTCGTCGGCCGTCGAGCCACTGCTGGCGTCCGACATGGCGTCGGACTCCCCGGCGCTCGAAGACCCGCAACCAGCCACCGCCATCGCCATCGCCATCGCCCACGAGCGTCGCTGCATGGCGCGTGCAGTAACGCCTGGCCCGCGTGGGGTTCGGCGGCGAAGGCCCCGGCGACGGCGGTTTGCACCCTGCGCGACGGGCGGTCGGGGCCCGCGCTGCGACCCCGCGCACACCGAGCGCGCGCCGCGGTCACAATGCCTGGTGCCACCGCCTCTGACGCGGCCGCCGGCGGCGCGGCGTTGCGAATTTTCGCCATCGACCGATGATCGCCCGCGCGTCAGCGGGCACTATCGGCTGCGGTCATGGCGAAACCAACCTACTCGGTCCCGTTCGTGGTCGTCGTCGCCAGCGGTCAGGCGTTCGCGAGCTGGGGCTGCAACTGCGGCTGGGCCACCGCGCTCGACGACGCGGGCTACGGCACCGAGGCGTCGACCCAGGGCGTGTCGGAGACCACGCAGGCGGCCAGCACCACCTTGGGCATGACGACGTTCTCCGACGCGAGCGCGAGCGCCGACTCGAGTGCCGGCGCGAGCAGTGGCAGCAGCAGCAGCAGCGGCGGAAGCGGCACCGCGAGCTCGGGTGGCAGCGAGACCACCGCGCCGACCACCGGCAGCGGCAGCGACACGAGCGCCGGCACCGGCGGCAGCAGCAGTGGCGGCACGCTGGTCACCGGCACCGCCGCGAGCACCGGGGGGACCGACGCGACCACCACGACCACCACGGGGGGCACATGAGCGAGCTGCCCGCGCCGGTGTCGAAGGTCGTGCTCGGGACCTGGTCCGATCGCGTGCAGGCCGAGTACGCGACCGGGGCCGCCGCATCACAGCTGGCGCTGTGGCTGATCCAGATCGGTGCGCCACGCGAGCTCATCGTCGCGTCGCTGCGCGTGGTCGAGGAAGAGCTCGACCATGCCGCGCGCGCGTTCGAGATCTGCCGCCTGGCCGGTCTCGATCGCCCGCGCCCGGTCGATCGCGCGTCGCTGGGCCTGCCGCGCCAGCCCGACGCGCCGCTCGAGCACGATCTTGTGCGCGGCTGTCTGCGCGTGTTCTGCCTCGGCGAGACCTATGCGGTCGCGGTGCTGGCGGAGATGCGGAAGGTCTGCACCGTGGTGCCCGCGCGCGCGGTGATCGAGCAGCTGCTCGCCGACGAGGTCGCGCACCGCAGCTTCGGCTTCGAGCTGTTGGCGTGGTTGCTCGAGCGCGACCCCGCTGCGCGCGCGATCGTCGACGACGAGTTGCCGCGCCTGGTCGCGGAGCTGCGCGCGACCTTCGGTACGCCCGGTGGGGTCGAGGTCGGCCCCATCGAGGCGGCGTGGGGCGTGGTCGGCCGCCCGGTCTACGCCGCGGTGCTCGAGCAGGTCGTCGCGACCGAGCTGCCGCGGCAGCTCGCGCGCAGCTCGGTGTGATCGCCGCAGCAGGCCTCGTGGGCCCCGCGCGCAGGGTCCCGGCGCGCGGGACGGCGACCGGGCGCGGCCGGCCGCTGGCGCCGTCGCGGCAGCGCGCGCGCGCCTTGACGCTGCGCGCGCGCGGGGGATAAGAAGGCAGCCGCGGAACGCTCCGCTCGCCGCGAGGGCGGAAGCTGCATGGACACCACCCCCTGGGATCCCGAAGGCGCGACGACGGTGCTCGATGCCGAAGGCCGAGTCGAGCCGGGTGCGATCCCGGCCGGGCTCGACCTGCGGATCTACTACAAGGCGTTGGTCGCCGCGCGTTGCCTCGACGTTCGTCTGGGCCGCGCGGGCGTGCCGATGTACGCCTCGTTCGCGGGTGAAGAAGCGCCGCTGGTCGCGACCGCGATGCAGGCGCGCGAGCAGGACTGGATCTACCCCGGGCTGCGCGACGTCGCGGTCGCCTTGGTCCGCGGCATGTCGTTCGAGGAGCTCGCGCGCCAGGTCGTCGGCGGCGAGGGTGGCCCGGGCCGCGTCGCCTCGGCGTCGCTGCGCATCGCCACCGGCACCGACGCCATCGCGATGCACCTCGCGCTCGCGGCGGGTCAGGCCCACGGGCAGAAGCTCGCGGCCGACGGCGGCATCACCTTCGCGCTGGTCGGCGAGGGCGCCACCACCACCGGCGTCTTCCACGAGACCCTCGCGGTCGCGGCGGCGTGCGATCTGCCGCTGGTGATCGTGTGTCGCTCGCAGCTGTGGCCCAGCGGTGCGCCCGCGGAGGCCGGTGTGCTCGGCGACAGCGTGGCCGACCGCGCGCGCACCTGCGGCGTGTGGGAGCGGCGCGTCGACGGTGCCGATCCGCTCGCGGTCTACGGTGCGATCGGTCAGGCGGCTGCGCGCGCCCGCGATCGTCGCGGGCCATCGCTGGTCGAGGTCGTGGTCACGCAGCTGCTGCACGATCCGCCCGCGCATCGCGATCCGGTCGAGCGCCTGCGTCGGCATCTCGACACCACCGGGCAGTGGACCGCGACGTTCCAGGACGTCGCCGAGGCCGAGGTCCGCGGCAAGCTCGAGCGCGCCTTCGCGGCCGCGCAGGCGGGGGTCGCATGAACGTGATCGACGTGATGGCGGCGACGCTCGCAGAGCTGCTGCGCGAGGATGCCCGGCGCGTGTTGCTGGGCGAGGACGTGCGCACCGGCGGCATGCTGGGCCTGTCGCGGCGCTGCATCGACGATCCCGAGCTGGCTGCTCGCGCGCTGGCGCTGCCGCTGCTGCCCGCGACGCTGGCGGCCCACGCCGGCGGGCTCGCGGCCGCGGGCATGCGCCCGATCGTGCTTTTGCCCGGCGTCGCGCCGCTGCTCGAGGGGCTCGCGGGGCTGCGCGAGGTCGGTGCGCTCGCGGCCAAGAACGCGGGCGAGCGCACCGCACCGGTGCTGTTCGTCGCGCCGTGCGGACCGGGCTTCGGCACCGCGGGCGATGCCGTCGACGCGCCCGAGACCGCGCTGGTCCACACGCCGGGCCTGCGCGTGATCGTGCTCGGCCGCGCGCACGAGGCCGCGGCGCTGCTGACCGCCGCGGCGAACTTCGAGGCCGGCGAGGAGCCCACGGTGCTGCTGGTGCCGCGCATGCTGCTCGCGACCGCACTCGACGACGAGCCCGTCGCGGAGCTCGGCCGCCTGCCCGGCGAGCCGGTGCGCGTGCGTGCCGGTCGTGCGATGACCGTGTTCGCGTGGGGCGAGTGCGTCGAGCTGGCGCTGGCCGCCTGCGCGGCTGCGCACGGCGGCGAAGGTGTCGACGCGGCGGTGTGGGACACCGGCGGGCTCGCGCCGCTGTCGATCGACACGCTGGTCGAGGCCGCGCGCGACACCGGTCGCGTCGTGATCGTGCACGCGGGTCCGCGCAGCTTCGGTGTCGGTGCCGAGCTCGCCGCCGTCATCGCCGATCGTGCGGTGCTCTGGCTCGACGGTCCGATCCTGCGCGTGTGCGGCGAGGCCGGCCCGCTGGGCCCGCGCCAGGAACTCCGCGCGCTGCCGTCCGAGGCCGATCTCGTCGCGGCCCTGCAGACCCTCGCGATTCCCTGACGCCAAGGAAAGCACGAGCCAGCCATGCCCGAGTTCAAACTTCCTGCGATCGGTGAGGGTGTCGTCGAAGGCGAGATCGTGCGCTGGCTGAAGAAGCCCGGCGAAGCGGTCGCGGCCAACGAGCCGCTCGTCGAGGTCATGACCGACAAGGCCACGGTCGAGATCCCGTCGCCGACCGACGCGGTGCTCGAGCGCATCGTGTCCGACGAAGGCGTGATCGCACCGGTGGGTTCGGTCATCGCGATCCTGGCCAGCGGCGCCGCGGCGGCCAAGCCCGCGTCGGGCGGCGGCAACGGTCGCGCCGCCGCCGGCACGCTGGACCTGCCCCCGGTCGCGCCGGTCGACGAGGCGCGGGGCACGGTGTTGGCGACGCCGGCCGCCCGCGCGCTCGCGCGGGAATCGGGCATCGATCTGTCGACGCTGTCGGGCGATCACGGCCGCATCACCAAGGCGCACGTCGAGCTCGCGCGCGGCGCCTACGAGTCGACGCCCGCGGTCGTGCCCACGCCCGCGCCGGTGGTGCCGTCGCGGCCCGAGCCGCGGGTCGAGTCGCGCCCGTCGAGCACGCCCACGCAGGTGCCGGCGGCCGAGCGCGCGCCGGCACGTCCGCGCCTGCTCGGCGGCGAGCCGCTCGCCGACGAGGCGATCCCGTTCCGCGGCATGCGTCGCCGCATCGCCGAGGGCATGGTCAAGGCCTACACGACCGCGGTGCACTACACCTACGTCGAGCAGGTCGACGTGACCAAGCTGGTCGCGGTGCGCGAGCAGGCCAAGAAGGCCGCCGCCGCCGAGGGCGTGCAGCTGTCGTACCTGCCGTTCATCGTCAAGGCGGTGCTGCGCGGGCTCAAGAAGTTCCCCATCGTCAACGCCGAGCTCGACGAGGCCGGCGGTCGCATCATCTTGCGCAAGCGCTACAGCATCGGCATCGCGACCGCGACCGATCAGGGCCTGATGGTGCCGGTGGTGCACGACGCCGATCGCCTCAGCCTGCTCGACATCGCCTCGGAGATCGCCCGCGTGTCCGAGGCCGCGCGCACCGGCAAGGCCTCGCGCGAGGAGCTGACCGGCTCGACCTTCACGATCACCAGCCTCGGCGCCATCGGCGGCGTGCTGGCCACGCCG
Source organism: Nannocystaceae bacterium (assembly GCA_019694555.1). Classification (GTDB taxonomy): domain Bacteria; phylum Myxococcota_A; class Polyangia; order Nannocystales; family Nannocystaceae; genus Xiheibacterium. Next base: position 80,139 of record JAIBBS010000002.1, on the reverse strand, counting down.
ATCCTGAACTACCCCGAGGTCGGCATCCTCGGCGTCCACGCGATCCGCAAGGTCCCGGTCGTCGACGACGACGACAAGATCGTGATCGGACACTTGATGAACCTCTCGATCTCGCTCGATCACCGCGTGGTCGACGGCTACGAGGGCGCCAGCTTCCTGCAGGAAGTCCGGCGCTACCTCGAGGACCCCACGCTGCTGTTGCTCTCGGGCATCTGAGCCCGTCCTTCCTGCGTGGGCCCGCGCCCGCGCCTCGGTGCACCTCCCATGGCCACGATCCAGAAGACAGCCCTCGTCATCGGCGCCGGTACCGGCGGCTACCCCTGCGCGATCCGCCTCGGTCAGCTCGGCGTCGACGCCATGCTGGTCGAGAAGGGCAACGCCGGCGGCGTCTGCCTCAACGTCGGCTGCATCCCGTCCAAGGCGCTCATCAGCGCCAGCAAGCTCGCGCACAAGGCCCAGCACGCCGCGACGATGGGCGTGACCTTCCCCAAGCCCATCATCGACATGAAGCAGATGCAGGTGTGGAAGGCCGGCATCGTGAAGAAGCTGACCGGCGGCGTGCAGACCCTGGTCAAGAGCAACGGCTGCGAGTACCGCCAGGCCACCGCCGAGTTCGTCGGGCCCAAGCGCGTCAAGCTCACCTACGCCGACGGGCGACCCGAGGACATCGTCGAGGCGCAGCACATCGTGATCGCGACCGGTTCGCTGCCGATCGTGATCCCGGGCTTCGCGATCGACAACAAGCGCATCGTCGATTCCACCGGCGCGCTCGAGCTCGACACCGTGCCGCAGGAGATGATCGTCATCGGCGGCGGCTACATCGGCCTCGAGCTGGGCCAGACCTTCCAGCGCCTGGGCAGCAAGCTCACGGTGATCGAGGGTCTCGATCGCATCCTCGCGACCATGGACAAGGATCTGGGCGATCCGGTCGCGAAGCAGATCAAGGCCGACGGCGGCGAGATCGTGACCGGCGCGAAGGCCATCGGCTGGCGCGAGGCCGGCGGCAAGGCCCTGGTCAAGGTCGAGATCACCGCCGCGAACGGAACCAAGGAGACCCGCGAGATCCCGGCCGACGTGGTGCTGGTGTCGGTCGGTCGCAAGCCCATCACGCAGGGACTGTCGCTCGACAAGGCCGGCGTGAAGCTCGACGCCAAGGGCTTCATCGTGGTCGACGAGCGGCTGCAGACCAACGTGCCCGGCATCTACGCCACCGGCGACGTCGTGGGCCAGCCGATGCTCGCGCACAAGGCCAGCCACGAGGCGGAGCTGGTCGCGGAGATCATCGCCGGCAAGAAGCGCATCAACGACGTGCGCGCGATCCCGGCGGTGGTGTTCACCGAGCCCGAGATCGCATCGGTGGGCTTGACCCGCACCGAGGCCGAGGCCAAGGGCCACAAGGTCAGCGAGGGCAAGTTCCCGTTCTCGGTGCTGGGTCGCGCGATGGCGATCGACGAGACCAAGGGCTTCGTGAAGGTCATCGCCGACGCGAACGACGAGCGCGTGCTCGGGGTCCACATCGTCGGGCCCGAGGCCAGCGATCTCATCTCCGAGGGCGCGCTCGCGATCGAGATGGGCGCGTACGTGCCCGACATCGGTCTGACCATCCATCCCCATCCGACGCTGTCGGAGGCGCTGATGGAAGCGGCCAAGCACGCGATCGGCGAGGCGATCCACATCGCCAACCCCAAGCGGCACTGAGACTGTCCGCGGATGCGGACCGGTCTCGTCGCGAAGCGACCGGACGGCGTGGCCGGCCTTGGTCGGGCACGGCGAGAGGACGCGGAACTTGCTCTCCATCGACGGACGCCTTGGGGGTGCATCCCCGGGCGGCCGGGGGTGGCCGTCGGGGCGCGGGACCGCTCCGGACCCTGCGGTCGGGCCCCGCGGGGCCGCCGGGGGGCCTCCGCGATTTCGGCGCAGACGGGGTTCTGCGGCGCGCTCGGCAGGGTCGGGCGTTTTGCCTGGCGTCCGGACCCGACCTCGCGCTACGTGTCGTCGGTCGGCCTGTCGCACCGCCCCTGCCGGGCGGGGACAGGCGATCGAGAAAGACGAGCGCAAGTGAACAACAAGCTTTTCGTGGGCGGCCTGAGCTGGAACACGACCGATCAGGATCTGCTGGATGCCTTTTCGCCCTTTGGTGAGGTGACCGACGCCAAGGTGATCACCGACCGTGACACCGGCCGCTCGCGCGGCTTCGGCTTCGTGACGTACTCGAGCGACGACTCGGCAGCCCGCGCGATGCAGGAGATGGACGGCGCAACCCTCGATTCGCGGAAGATCCGCGTCAACGCAGCCGAGCAGCGCGAGCGCGGCGGCGGTGGCGGTGGTCCCCGCGGTGGTGGTGGCGGCCGCTTCGGCGGTGGCGGTGGCGGCGGCGGTGGCCGCGGCGGCCGCGATGGCGATCGCTACGGGGACCGCGACCGCGGTGGCCGTGACGACCGCTTCGGGCGTGGTGGTCGTCGCTGAGCGACGCCTGCCTTCGCTGACAACCCTTTCGAGGACGCCCGCGCGGCTCGCTGCGCGGGCGTCGTCGCGTCTGGGCTCCGATGCGTCGCGGATGCATCGCGAGCGGTGAGCACGATCGATGCGGTGGTGGCACCTGCGACTGCGATGCAACGCCATGGCGGATCCCTGTCGGCCAGCGTGACGCTGTGCCTGGTGCTCGCGTGCGGCGGTGAGGAACCGGCCAGCGGCGGCACCGCACCGTGGACCACGACGGCGACGTCGAGCGCGGAGGTCAGCGGCGGCAGCGAGGGTGCGGCGAGCAGCGGCAGCGGCAGCGACGGTGGCGAGGGCAGCAGTGCCGGTGTCGAGGCGAGCAGCAGCGACAGCGGGCCCACGGCCGAGGCCGGCAGCAGCGTCGGGGACAGCGGCGACGATCCGCTGCCAGGTCTCGATCCACCGGCGGGTGGCAGCAGCGGCGGCGCGGGCGGTGGCGCGGCGGCAGGCGAGTCGCGCGTGACCGCAGACGGCGGCATCGACTATCGCATCATCGCGCCCGGTGGCGCGGGGCCGTTGCCGCTGATGATCGTGTACTCGGGCACCGAGGGCGGTGGCACGATGACCAACAACCTGCTGCAGATCGCCGACGTCACCGGCACCGGCGACTTCGTCTTCGCGGTGCTCGACGGCGTGCAATACAACGGCGACGGCCAAGCCGGCGAGCGGGTGCTCGACCAGGTCCGCGCCGACTACGACATCGACAACGATCGCACGTACCTGCTGTCGGAGTCGGCCGGCACCTCGGCCGGGCTCGAGCTGGGACTGTCGCTGCGCCAGTCGTACTTCGCGGCGTATTGGGCCAACGACGTGAACAGCCAGCGGCAGCCGAGCCTCGACGCGGCGGCGCTGGGCTTCGCGCCCTTCGGCAACGCCGGGCCCGGCGGAGACTTCGCGGACGCCGAGGCGATCGTCGCAGGCATGGACGCGGCGGGCTATCGCACGCCCGAGCCATCGCCATACGACGGGCCCGGGGCCGGCAGCCACGGCGACCCGAATCAGTTCGTGGCGGCGCTGCAGTGGTTTCCCGGCAAGACGCGGCAGTAGGCGCGTGGGAACTTTCCGCGCCCGTGCACGAGAACCCAGGACGTGCGACGACGCTTGGGGCTCGCGTGGGTGTTGCCGCTTCTGGCCTGTGCTGCGGTGCCGCGCAGCAGCGCGCCGCCGGGTCCGTCCGTGGCCGCGACGGTACGCGTGCCCACCGAGCCGGCCGCGGCCCCGCCGCTGACGCTGCGGTTCGAGGCGCCCGAGCAGGGCGTGGTGGTGCAGCGCCGACGCGGGCCCCAGGCGCTGCCGCCGTTGGTGTTGCTGGGGCCTGCGGCGGTGGCTGATGCGTTCGCGCTGCAGGCGTGGACGAGCACGCCCCACGCGGTCGCGCCGCTGTCGTCGTTGCTCGCAGACGCCGCGGTCGATGGCGGGGTCGAGGTCGCGGTCGAGGCCAGCGCCGCTTGCAAGTCGCCGTGGCTGGTCGATCTGGCCGCGGCGACGCCGACGTTGCAGCCGCGGTTGCGTGTGACCACCGCGGCGGCGGCGAGCGACGTGCGGGTCGGCTGCGGTCGCGTGCAGCAGATCACCTACGACACCGAGCACGGCTTCGAGCGCGTCATCGTCTACGGCGAGGTGCCGTTCGACGCGCGCATCGTCGCGGGTGACCTCGCGATCATGCGCACGCGGGTCGAGCAGATCTTCGGTGCGCGCGTGCGTCGTCCGTGGCGCACCGAGGTCGTGGTGGTGCCCGGTGGTCCGCGGCCGTTGCCGCCGCGCGCGGTGCCGACGCCCAGCGGCATGCGCGTGCTGCTCGACGGCGAGGTCGGCTGGCGTGCCGACGCGCGGCTGCTCAGCGCCGCGACCATGTCGCGGATCTGGCTCGCGCAGCACGTGCAGCCGCTGCTGGGCGCGGTCGAGGCCACGCCGCTGCACGCCGCGGCGCTGCACGGCCTGTCGCACGGCATCGCGCGCGAGGCCCTGTTCGGCCTGGGCCTGATCACGCCCGAGGAATACGCCGAGGATCTCGATCGCGCGGAGCAGACCGTCGCCGAGGCCGACGACGCGCCGACGCCCGCGCCCGACGACGCGCGCCGCGTCGCGGCCTGGGCCGCGGAGCTGTCGGTGCAGGCCGCGAGCGTCTCGTGGGCCATGCGCGCGCGTGCGCACGAGCCCAACCTCGCGCTCGCGCTGACCGGCACGCGCGAGCGACTCGAGGCACCGCCGTCCGATCTCGCGGCGCTGTGGCGCGCGCTGGCGGAGCCGTGGCTGGGTGCGACGGCACAGACATCGCCGGTGCCCGCGCGCGCGCGCGGGCGGCTGGGCACCTGCATCGCGCCGCGTCGCAGCGCGCGCGAGGTCGCGGCGCTGGGGCTGTCGCTGCCCTGGCGAGCCGGCGGTGCCGCGACGATCGCCGCGGTCGCGAGCGACGGCGCCGCGGCGCGGGCCGGCGTGGCGCCGGGCGACGTGCTCGTCACCATCGACGGCCTGCTCGACACCGTCTCGTTCGTGGTCGAGCGCGACGGCGCGTTGCTCGAGCTGTCCGCGACCGCACCGCGGCACGCGGTCCGCAGCACGCGCTGGCAACGTCGCGCCAGCGTGCCCGACGATCGCTGCTACCCCGCGTTCTGAAGCTGCGCCGCGATCGACGTCAGTCGACGACGATGGTCTTGACCAGCTTGCTGCCGCCGCGCTCGTAGCGGACCTTGAACACGTCGGTGCTGCCGAGCGCGAAGTAGACCTGCGCGGCCTGCAGGTCGTCGGTCAGATCCTTGCCGTTGACGTGGGTGATCTTGTCGCCGGCGCGGAAGCCCAGCTTGGCCACCGCGCTGCCGGCCTTGACCGACTTGAGCTTGTAGCCGCTGAAGATGTCGTCTTGGATCGCGGGCACGATGGTCGCCTGGGCCTGCAGCGCGCTCGGAGATCCGACCATCTTGTCGAAGTAGGCCTCGCGCACGGTGCAGCGGGCACTGCTCTCGCAACTGACGTCGGCGGGGCCGGTGGGCGTCGGCGCGACCGGCTTGCCCGGTCCGCCGGGCGTGCCCGGGCCCGCGGGCGTCTTGCCGCCACCGGAGCCGCCACCACCGGAGCCGCCGCCACCGGAGCCGCCACCACCGGAGCCGCCACCACCGGAGCCGCCGCCGTGCGCGGGCGGGTCGTCACCACCGGCCGCGGGCTCGGCCGGTGGCGTGGGCTCGGTCGGCGGCGCGTCGGTCGGCGCGTCGAGGGCGGCATCGGTCGCGTCCGCCGGTGCGGCCTCGCCCTCGTGCGCGATGATCTCGGTCCACGCCAGCGCGGCGGTGAACTGATAGCGGATCACGAAGGTCTCGCCGTCGCGGAAGACCTTGACGGTCAGCTGATTGCCGGCGCCGTCGAGCGCGAGCGAGACCTGCTCGCGCGAGTGCAGCTCGCGACCGCCCAGCGCGACGACGACGTCGCCCTCGCGCAGGCCCAGCCGCTCGAACAGCGCGCCGTGGGCGATCGTGCCGACGCGATAGCCCGCGCTGGGTCCGTCGGGGATCGGAGCGGTCAGCGGCGTGAGCGTGGTGCCCACGCCCGCACGCAGCTGCTCGTAGACCAGCGCGGCCACGAACGGGTCGACGCGGTAGCTCGCCTCGGCCGGGTTGGGGCGCACGATCGCATCGCGCAGCGCAGCGTCGAGCGCGGCCTGCTCCGCGTCGAGGTGGATCGGCTCGGCCGGCGGCGCAGTCGTGGCCGCGGGGCTCGGTGGGGCCGCGGCCGACGGCGCGGCGGCGGGCGCCGGCGCCTCACCGCCGGTGTCGCCGCGCTCGGCGGCCTCGCGCGCGCGTCGACGATCGCGGGCCTGCTCGATCTTGTTGCAGCCCTCGCTCGCCAACGCCGGCAGCAGCAGCCACGGCAGCACCACCGCGGTGCCCTTGCCGCGTCGACCGGCGTTGCGCGCGTTGGTGCGGGTCTTCGACGCGCGCTGCACCGGCGGCTCCGCGATCGGGCCCGCGGGTGCCGGCGGCGGGGCGGGCTGCGCTGCGACGGCGGCGGCGTGGCGCTTCGCACGGCGCGTGAAGATCACCATCGCGAGCAGGAACAGACCCGGGCCCAGGCTCACCGCGGCGACGATGTACAGCGGCCACCACGTGCCCTGGTACGCCAGCACGCCGACGCCGATCCACGCCGCGATCCCGACCGGGATCGGCCACAGCGGTCGCTTGTCCATGGCCGGACCATAGCCGAAGTCGGCGCCGCTGCGGCGCGCCGGCGCTGGAGCAGGCCGAGGCGGTAGCATGCACGCCGCGATGGACCGGCGCGCGACAGGGCGGCTGCTGCTGGTGCTGTGTGCCGCCGCGCTGGCGCTGGGGTGGTGGTGGCGCGCTCGCACGCCGTCGCGCGAGGACACCGCCGCGGCGCTCGAGTCGTCGACGCCGCGGACCGCGGCCGCACCCGCGAACCCGCGCCGCGGCGACGGCGACGGGTCCGACGCGCGGTCGTCGACGCGAACGCCGATGCGCGACGCCGAGCTGCTCGGACGCGTCACTGCGCGCGACGGCACCGCCATTGCCGACGCTGCGATCGCGCTCGATGGCGGCGTGGTCGCGCACACCGACGAGATCGGTGGCTTCGCGCTCTCGCTGCAACCGGGCCCGCACACCGTGAGCGCGCGCGCGGCGGGCTTCCGCGCGCCGCCCGAGCCGCTCGCGATCGGCGTGGCGCCGGGCCGCGCGCGTCGGCTGACGCTGGTGCTCGATGCCATCGTCGCGCTCGAGCTGCAGCTGGTCGACGAGCACGGCGAGGCGGTGGCCGACGCCCAGATCGTGGTGATCGAGGACGACGATCGCGATGCGACGCCGCCGCAGCGACTGCGCAGCGATGCCCGCGGGCGTGCGCGCGCCGAGCTCGTCGCGGCCGCGATCGTCGACGCCCGTCACGACGACGCCGGCTGGGTCCGCGCGCGCGTGCTCGCGCCGCCGCCGGGCGATCGCGTCGCATCGCAGCGGCTGGTGCTGCGGCAAGACGGTGCGGTCGCGCTGGCGCGGCTGCGCGGCCGCGTGGTCGACGAGGCCGGCGCACCGATCGCGGGCGCGCGCGTGGCCGTGGTGCCGGGGCCGCCGCGCACGGTGCCAGCGCTGGCGCCCTCGACCCGCACGGATCACGACGGTGCCTTCGAGCTGCTGCCCATCGACGCCGTCGCCACCGACGTGATCGCGACGCGGGCCGGGCTCGCGCCGGCGCGCGCGTGGGCGGTGCCGCCGGACACGCGGGACCTCGTGCTGGTGATGCCGCGCGGTGCGACGATCACCGGTGCGCTGCACGATGGCGACGGCGCGAGCGTCTCGCCGGCCGAGGTGCTCGCGGTGCTCGATCCCCGCGGCGCCACGCCCGAGACGCTCGCGCGCGTCGAGGTGCTCGACGGCCGCTACGCGCTCGAGGGCCTGCCGTCGGGCCTGTACGACGTGATCGCGCAGGCGCCCGGGCTCGCGCCCGCGACCGCGCGCGACGTGGTCGTCGACGGGGTCACGCCCGCGCGCGTCGATCTCGTGCTGCCGCAGGGCGCGACGATCCACGGTCGCGTGCACGATGGCGCCGCAGGGCTGTCGGGCGCATGGGTCGCGCTCGATGGCGTGGACGGTGGCGCGCGCACGTTCCACTTCGGCGCGACCACCACGGACGCGGACGGTGGCTTCGCGCTGTCGGGGCTGCTGCCGGGTCGGCACTCGCTGACCGCGAGCGCGCCCGGGCACGTCGCGCGCACGATCTCGGGCATCACGATCGCGGCGGGCGAGGACGAGCAGGGCCCGATCGACGTCGCGCTGCAGCCGCGTACGCAGGGCGGCGCGCAGTTCGAGCTGGTCGGCATCGGTGCGGAGCTCGGTCGCGACGAGGACGCGCTCGCGGTGCTGCGCGTCCTCGAGGGCGGCGGCGCGGCCGAGGCCGGCATCGTCGCGGGCGAGTCGATCGTCGCGGTCGACGGCGTCGACGTCGGCGAGCTCGGCTACGCCGACGCGGTGCAGGCCATCCGCGGCCGTCTCGGCACCACCGTGCGCCTGCGCGTGCTCGGCTCCGCGGGTGAGCGCGAGCTGATCGCGACGCGCCGTCGCGTCACCGGCTAGCGATCACGCCGCCACGCGATCGCGCCGCGCATCGATCGCCGCGGCCTCGGCCTCGCGTCCGGTCGCGCGCAGCACCGTGGCGAGCCCGTCGAGGACCTCGCCGAGCTCGGGGTGCGTGCCGCCCAGGGTGTCCTCGCGCACGCGCAACGCGGCGTTGAAGGCCTCGTGTGCGGGGCCGAACTGGCCGCGGCCCAGGTGCATCTCGCCCAGCGCGAGCCAGCCGTCGGCGAAGCGCGGATGATCGGGCGGGCAGCTGGCGCGCAGCACCGCGAGGCAGCGCCGGGCGCAGCGCTCGGCCTCGGGGAAGTCGCCGCGCGCGGTGTGGATGCGCGAGGCCACGGCCTCGATCGCGGCCACGCGCGGGTGCTCGTCGCCCAGGCACTGCTGCGCCAGCGTGGTCGCGCGCGTGACCTCCTTGAGCGCCTCCTTGAGCCGACCCTGGCGACGGCGCAGCTCGGCCAGCGCTTCGTGCAGCGCACAGGCGATCGTGGTCGAGCCCTCGACGCCGGCCTCGATCGCCTCGGCGGCGGCGGCGTACGCCGCATCCGCGGCGTCGTGATCACCGGTCGAGCGCGCGAGCCAGCCCAGATCGATCGAGAGCGCTGCGACCTGCGTGCCGCCGGGTCGCGCGAGCTGTTGCGCCTGGGCGTAGTGCTCGCGCGCGGCGTCGTAGTGGCCCAGCGTCACCTCGATGGCCCCGCGACCGCGCAGGATCTCCACGCCGAGCTGCGCGCTGCCGCGGGCACCGCCGCGCTCGCCGTGACCCTCGACGACGTTCGCGACCATGCTCGCGCGCTCGAAGCACGCGCGCGCCTCGTCGTAGCGCGCGCGCTCGAACAGCGTCCAACCCAGACCCAGGAAGCTGTACGCGACCGCGCGATCGAGCCCACCGGTGGTCGGTGCGACCGCGGGCCCGGGCACGCGGTAGGGCGAGTCGGCGCTGGCGGTGCCGCGGGTCGGGCCCTGCGCGACCTCGAGCGCCGCGTCGCGGAACTGCTCGTGGATCGCGAGCGCCTCGCGGAACAGCCGCTCGGCCTCGCCGTACTCGCCGGCGTGGTGGTGGATCCACGCGATGTCGTCGACGATCGAGCGCACGGTGGTGTCGTCGGCACCCGGCGCCGATCCGACCAGCTCGAGCGCGATGCGGCACAACGCGATCGCGCGACCGTGCTGGCCTTCGAGCGAGTGCTGGTGCGCGACGCGGCGCAGCAACCACGCCAGCTGCGCGCGCCACGACGCCGGCACGCGGCCATCGAGACCGTCGAGCAGTCGCTGCAGGTATTCGTCGGCGCGCGCGCGGTCGTGCAGCATCGAGTGCACGGTCGCGAGGCTGTAGCAGTTGAGCAGGACCTCGGGCGATCCCGCCGGCAGGTCGCGCTGCACCAACGCGAGCGCGCGCTCGTACAGCGTGCGCGCGTCCTTGTACGCGCCGCTTCGCAGCGCGCGATCGGCCTGGCCGCGCAGCGCCAGCGCGGGCGCGTGTCGCTGCGCGAACGAACGCCACGCGACCGAGGCCGAGGCGAACAGCAGCGTGAACAGCAGCGCGAGCCCGGCGATGGGCTTGCCCGCCTGCATCGCGATCAGCAGCAGCCCGACCGCGGCCAGCGAGAACGGGATGCGGTACAGCGCCGGGGGCCGCGCAGCGCCGTCGACGGGTGCGAGGGAGCTCGTGCCCTCGAGGCTGCGCGTCGACTCGCCCACCTCGTCATGGTGGCAAGAGCTCAACGACGCCGCAACAGCCACATCGCCGGCGAGACCGCCCACACGTGGCTGTCGCGCAGCGCCAGCACGGTCGCGAGCAATCGCACCGTCGCCGCGAGCTCGGGCGTGGCGGCCGACACCTCGCCCAGCACGTGCTGGGTCAGGGCGGCGCGTTGCGCCCCAGGGCCCAGGGCGAGCGCGACGTGCGGAGCCCAGCTCGGCGCGGCGCCTGCCGCGACCGCGGCACCTGCGTCCACGGAGCCGAAGCTCGCGACCAGATCGCGCAGGGTCGGCTCGGGCGGGTAGACCTCGAGGGCGACGTCGGCTGCGACGCCGCCTTGCTCGCGCGCGAACGCGACCGCGTCCTGCAACGTGCCCAGCGCGTCGACCAGACCGCGGGCCTTGGCGTCGACGCCGGTCCACACGCGACCCTGCGCGATGGGTTCGACCTGGGCCACCTCGAGCTTGCGACCTTGGCCCACCCGCGACACGAACGTGTCGTAGGTCGCGCGCATCATGCCCTCGACCGCGGTGCGCTCGGACGGGCTCCATCGCCGCATCGTCGACCACATGGTCGCGCGTTCGCCCTTGCGGATCTCGTGCGTGGTCACGCCCACGCGCGCGAGCGCGTCGCCGAACACCAGCTTGGCCCCGACCACGCCGATCGATCCGGTGAGCGTGTCCGGGTTGGCGTAGATCTTCGTCGCCGGCGCGCTGATGTAGTAGCCGCCCGACGCGGCGACGCTGCCCATCGACACCACCAGCGGCTTGGCCGCGGCGAGCGCCTGCGCGGCGACCCAGATCTGCTCCGAGGCCAACGCGCTGCCGCCACCGGAGTCGACGCGCAACACCACCGCCGCGACCGAGCTGTCGGCGGCGAGGGCCCGCAGCGCCGCGACCAGGGTCCGCGACGCGATCTGTTCGCGTGCACCGAGCAGGCCGCTGCCGTCGCCATCGACGATGCTGCCGACCGCGTACACCAGCGCGACGTGGGCCGCGCTGGGGCGCTCGGGCGGCAGCAGCCCCAAGAAGCGCTGCAGCGCGCCGAAGTCGGCGAGCTTGCTCGGCGCGCGCAGCTGCTTGTACGGCGTCTGGCCGCGGGTCTGGTCGAGGAAGCTCTCCCACGTCGCGCTGCCGTCGGCGAGGCCGGCCGCGACCGCGGTGCGATCGTCGAACATCGCCTGGTCGACCGCCGCGATCGCCTGCTCGCGCGAGAGTCGACGTGCGGCCATGATGCCCGCGAGCTGGGTCTCGTAGCGCTGCCCGACGATGGCCTCGAGCGTCTGCACCATCTCGGGCGAGGGCGCGTCGCGGGTGATGGGCTCGGCCGCGCCCTTGAACGCGCCGACGTGCAGCGCGTCGGCGACGATGCCGAGGCGATCGAGCAGCCCCTTGAGGTGGATCGGCGTGGCCGCGGCGCCGCCGATGGTGATGCCGCCCAGCGGCGCGAGCACGATGCGATCGCATGCGCCCAACACGTGGTAGCCGGCATCGTCGACGCCTTCGCTGTGGCACGCCAGCGGCTTGCCGCTGCGCTTGAACGCGAGCAGGGCCGCACGCAGCTCGTCGGCGTGCACGAGATCGATCGCGGGTCGATCGAGCCGCAGCACCAGGCCGGCGAGGGCCTCGTCGCCCGCGGCGGCGCCGATGCGATCGATGAGCTCGCGCAGCGGCGACACCGGGCCCTCGCCGGTCAAGCCCGCCAGCAGCGACATGCTCGCGAGCTCACCCAGCGGCTCGTCGAGCGACAGCACGCCGAAATAGGGCTCACCGTCGCGGTAGTCGCTCGACTGCCGCGGCGCCTCGTAGGGTCCGGGTTGGTCGAGCTTCGACGCGAACAGACCTGCCAGCGGCGACAGCCCCGGCATCGAGCCAGGCGAGGGCGTGGAGCCAGCGCCGTCCTCGTGTGGCGTCGACGGCTCGCCTTCGCCCGAGGGCTGGGTCTTGTGACAGGCGAGGGCGCCGAGGACGAGGCCGACGAACAGCGAGCGCGCGAGCATGGCGGCACGCACGGTAGCACCGCGCACGCGCTGCGGGGCCCGCCGCGGGCGCGTGCGCACACGTGCAGACCCGCGTCGTGTCCTGGCGCGTTGCATCGCGTTCGTGCACCGCCGCCCGCGGTGGCGCGGGTCGAGGGGCGGACCCTCACCGCGCTCCTGGTCCACCCAAACCCGGTACCATCCGCAACCATGACCGCACGTCGAACGATCCTCGCGTCTGCCTCCGTCGCGGCCGAGCTGCGCGCTCGCTTCGGGATCGCCACCTTGGGGGCGCTGCTGGGCAGCGCCGCGTGCACCGACAAGGCACCCGATCCGGCGCCGCCGCCGGCGGCCGCGAGCGAGGAGGCGGCCGCGCCGGTCGAGCTCGATCTGTGGTCGGGCGTGCCGCCGCTGGAACCACACCCCGGTGACGTCGCCACGCAGATCGTGCCGCGTCCCGGTCCCGAGAAGCCCGCGACTGCACACGAGACCATCGAGGTCGCGTTCCCACCGGAGCTGCCCGCGACCGCGAGCAAGCCCGCGGTGGTCACCGGGCCGCTGACGGTCGAGCGCTTCGGGCCCACCGGTCCGCAGGATCTGGTCGACGCGATCCGCGTCACCTTCAACCAGCCCATGGTGCCGCTGGCGTCGGTCGAGGCGCTCGCGAGCAAGGCGGTGCCGTTTTCGATCGACCCGATGCCGCCGGGCAAGGCGCGGTGGCTCGGCACGCGCACGGTCGCGTACTACCCCGACGGTCGGCTGCCGTTCTCGACCACGTACAAGGTCACGGTGCCGGCGGGCACCAAGTCGGAGCCGGGCAACGCGCTGTCGAAGGCGGTGAGTTGGACGCTGAGCACGCCCACGCTGGCGCTGGAATCGTCGGTGCCGTGGGGCGGCATGGGCGAGGTCGAGCTCGAGCCGACCGTCACGCTGACGTTCAACCAGCCGGTGCAGCGCACCGCGCTGCTCGCCGCGCTCGAGTGGACCGGCGGCGGCGACACCGTCGCGTTCACCGAGCTCGAACCCGAGGGCGCCGCGACCATGGAGCCGTGGCAGCGCTCGCGCATCGTCGCGCTGCGGCCCAAGGCCAAGCTGCGGCCCAACACCACCTACACCCTCGCGCTGCCCGCGGGCGTGTTCGGCGAGGGGCCCGATCGCAGCGGGCGGCTGTCGACCACGTTCTCGACCTATCCACCGCTGACGCTGTCGAAGTCGCCGTGCTACGGCCCGTGCTACGCCGGCAACGGCATCTCGCTGACGTCGAGCACGACGCTGTCGGATCCCAAGCTCGAGGAGAAGGTCCACGTCTCGCCCGCGGTCGAGAACCTCGACGTGCAGAGCTGGGGCAGCGGCATCCAGATCAACGGCGACTTCCTCGGCGACACCAGCTACAGCGTCACCGTCGACGCGGGCCTGCTCGACAGCCACGGCCAGAGCCTGGCCAAGACCTTCAAGACCTCGATCAAGCTCGGGCCCCACTACCCCGAGGTCTCGTTGGCCCGCGCGCCGCGGAGCCCGCTGGTGATCGAGAAGGGCGCCAGCAAGACCGTCGATCTGCGCATCGCCGGCATCACGCGGCTCGAGCTCGAGGGCCGCGCGCTGCCGCTCGACGAGGCCGCACGCTTCCTCGACGTCTACTCCTACGACTCGAACTGGGGTTGGCCCGCCGACCGCGCCAAGGCGACCTTCAGCAAGGGCTTCGACGTCTCGGCGTCACGCCGCAAGAAGCAGACCTTCGAGGTGCAGCTCGAGTCGATCCTGGGCAAGGAGTCGATGGGGTGGTTCATCGCCCGCTCCAACGTGATCAAGGAGGACTCGTGGACCTGGCGCGCGGGTCTGTCGCAGCTGGTCGAGGTCACCGACCTCGGTCTCGCCGCGGCGCTCGACGCGGACTCGGCGACGCTGCAGGTCACGCGGCTGTCGGACGGCACGCCGATCGAAGGCGTCGCGCTGACGCTCGCGAACGCCAACGAGATCGGCAAGCCGCGCTGGGAGGGCAAGACCGACGCCAACGGCCTCGCGCAGGCCACGTTCAGCGAGAGCGGCTGGGGCGGGCCGCTGGTGCTGCTGGCCGAGCACGAAGGTGACCACGCGCTGATGCGCCTGGACCAGGCCGATCTGCGCGGACAGTGGCGCTACGGCGTCGCGACCGAGGACACCGATCGCGCGTTCTTCTTCACCGACCGCGCGCCGTACAAGCCCGGCGACACGATCCATCTGGTCGGCATCCTGCGCAAGGAGAGCCATGGCCCCTCGGGCTCGGTGCAGTGGTGGCGCAACAACAGCAGCGGCAACTACCGCGTGTCCGATCCGCGCGGCGTCGAGGTCGCCAAGGGCGAGGTGAAGGTCGGCGCGATGGGCACGTTCGCGGTCGACATCCCGACCAAGGACGAGGGCGGCACCGGCACGTATCAGTTCGTGCTTGAGATGCCCAACCTGCTCGGGCCGGCGGAGACCTTCTATCACGGCATCCCGGTCGAGACCTACCGGACGCCGGAGTTCACCGTGAAGGTCGAGCGCCCCGACAGCAAGCCGCTGGTGTTCGGCGACGAGCTGTTCGCGGAGATCCAAGGCGAGTACCTGCACGGTGCACCGCTGGTCGGTGGCGAGGTCTCGTACACGCTCACGCGCAGCGAGACCGACTTCCGCCCGCCGGGTTCGGAGAACGACGCGTTCACCTTCGGCGCCGGCAACCTGTATTCCTGGGGCCGACGCCACTGGGGCGAGTACGGCGGTTGGGGTTGGAGCAACCCGAGCGTGCAGCTCAAGACCGCGACCGGTCGGCTCGACGCCAAGGGCAAGCTCGGCGTGCGGCACAAGGTCGTGGCGAAGGAGCCACCGCCGCCGCCTGTTCCGGGCGTGTCGGCGCCGGCCATGCCCGCGCCCGTCGTCCCTGCGGAGGGTGGTGAGCCCGAGCCGCTGCCGCGCGCGGCGACGTACGCGATCGCAGCGGTCGTGACCGACGAGAACCGCCAGGCCATCGCCGGCAGCGGCAGCTTCGTGGTGCACCCGGCCAACGTCTACGTCGGCCTGCGGAGCTCTCGATCGGTGCTGCGCGAGGGCGAGGCGACCGAGCTCGAGTCGATCCTCGTCGACCTCGAGGGCAAGCGTCACAGCGGCACCTCGATCCAGCTCGACTTCGTGCGGCGCGAGACCACGCGCACCGCGGTCGAGAAGGACGGCCACTGGCAGTTCGACTACAAGACCGTCGAGATCGCGGCGGGCGCGTGCGCGCTGACCTCGGACGCCGCGCCGCAGAGCTGCAGCGTCACGCCCGACAAGGCCGGCACCTACGTCGCCCGCGCCAGTGCCAAGGACGCCAAGGGCAACCAGGCGCGCAGCGAGATCACGCTGTACGTGCACGGCAAGGACGAGGTCATCTGGGACGACAGCGAGGATCGCCGCATCGACATCGTCGCCGACAAGCGCAAGTACGCCCCCGGTGACACCGCCAAGATCCTGCTGCGCTCGCCCTTCACCGAGGCGCGCGGCATCGTCGTGGTCGAGCGCGAGGGCGTGGCGCAGCAGTACCCCGTGGTGGTCGAGGGCGGCGCGCATGCGCTCGAGATCCCGATCACCGCGTCGATGGTCGGCGGCGTGAGCGTGTCGGCGCTGCTGACCCGCGGTCGCGTCACCATCGCCGGCGCCCCGGCGGGTCAGGACCTGGGCATGCCCGCGGCGGCGGCCGGTCAGCTCGAGCTCGACGTCAGCACCGACAGCAAGGCGATCGTGGTCGAGCTCGAGCCCCACGCGCGCGAGGTCGAACCCAAGGCGAGCCTGTCGCTGACGATCCGCACCAAGGCGAAGGACAGCGGCCAGGCGTTGCCCGCTGCGGTCGCGGTGATGGTGGTCGACGAGGGCGTGCTGAGCCTGATGGACTACAAGACCCCGGACCCGGTGGCGTTTTTCCACTACCGCCACGCCGGCGGCGTGTGGCTGCAGGCGCTGCACGCCAACCTCGTGCCGCGCGACGATCTCCCGGTCACGCCGGCCGCGACGTTGGGCCTGGTCGGCACCGGTCGCGGCGGCGGCGGTGCGGGCGATGGCACGATCGGCCTCGGTGGCATCGGCGCGATCGGGCACGGTTCGGGCCCCGGCACCGGCAGCGGCTTCGGGGCGGCCAAGCCCGCGCCGCCGATGGCCACGGCGGCGCCAGCCCCGATGGAGGAGAAGGCCAAGGCGGATGCGCCCTCGCGCAGCCGCCGGGCCTCGTCCGAGGCCGAGGCCGCCGACGTGACCAGCGGCTTCGACGTGCAGGCCGCGATGGCGCAGAAGGTCTCGCTGCGCACGGTCTTCGCGACGACCGCGTTCTTCGACGCGGACATCGAGACCGACGCCAACGGTGAGGCCCGCATCGACATCCCGATGCCGGAGAACCTCACGACCTTCCGCATCATGGCGGTCGCGGTCGATCCCAGCACCGCCGATCGGTTCGGCAGCGGCGAGAGCTCGGTGCGCGTGCGCAAGTCGGTGATGATCCGGCCGTCGCTGCCGCGCTTCGCCAACTTCGGCGACAGCTTCGAGGGCTCGGTCATGGTCGACAACCAGACCAGCGAGGCGCAGAAGATCCTCGTCGGTACCCGCGGCCTCAACGTGAAGCTGACCGGCGAGAGCGAGACCTTCGTCGACGTGCCCGCGGGCGAGTCGCGCGAGGTCCGCTTCGCCATGGCCACGCAGGCGGTCGGCAAGATGCGGCTGCAGTTCGCGGCGATGAGCAACAAGGGCCGCGACGCCACCGAGATCACCATCCCGGTGCACTACCCGGCCACGGCCAAGGCCTTCGCCGACTACGGCATGACCGACGAATCGGTGCAACGCACCATCGAACCGCCGGCCGACGCGCTCGCGGATTTCGGTGGGCTCGAGCTCGCGTTCAGCTCGACCGCGCTGTCGGGCCTCGAGGATGCGGTCAGCTACCTGGTCGACTACCCCTACGAGTGCGCGGAGCAGACCGCCAGCCGCATCCTGCCCATCTTCGCGCTGGGCGACATCCTCGACGCGTTCCCGATCGCGACGATCAAGGACACCGCGCTGCGCAAGCAGCTGGCCA
This sequence comes from Nannocystaceae bacterium, assembly GCA_019694555.1. Classification (GTDB taxonomy): domain Bacteria; phylum Myxococcota_A; class Polyangia; order Nannocystales; family Nannocystaceae; genus Xiheibacterium. Next base: position 62,842 of record JAIBBS010000002.1, on the reverse strand, counting down.
ACGACGGCATCGCGCGGCTGTGGACCCACCAGCTGTACGACGGCGGCTTCGGCTACTGGCGCGCCGACGAGAGCTGGCCGTACCTCACCGCCTGGGCCACCTTCGCGCTGCTCGAGGGCAAGCGGCAGGGCTACGAGGTCGACAAGGACAAGCTCGATCGCGCGCTGCAGTACCTCGACAACTTCGTGCAGTACGGCTACCGCTCGCGCTGGGGCGACTACTACGACTGGACCACGCGCGCGTTCGGCCTGTGGCTGCTCTCGGGCGAGAAGCGCGGCTCGGCGCTGTTCGACACCGTGTGGCGCCACCGCAGCGACATGCCGCTGTACGCCCGCGTGCTGCTGATGTCGGCCGCGCATCGCTACGGCCGCACCGCCGAGCGCGACGTGATCCTCGACGAGCTGCGCGACGGCGTGGTCGAGAGCGCGCGCACGATCCACTTCGCCGAGTCGCGCAGCGAGGCCGCGTCCGATGGCCTGCGCCTGCTGATGCACTCCGACGTGCAGACCGACGCCATCGCGATGATGGCGCTGCTCGAGATCGACCCCGCGGACACGCGGTTGTCGAAGATCATGGCCGCGATCATGGACGACCGCGACCCCAAGCGCGGCGGCCGTTGGCTGTCGACCCACGCCAATGCCTGGGCGCTGGTCGCGGCGAGCCGCTACTTCGAGGTGGTCGAGAAGGACGAGCCCGACTTCACCGCGCGGGTGTGGATCGACGAGCTGTTCGCCGGCGAGCAGGCGTTCAAGGGCCGCAGCATGTCGAGCACCACGCAGACCGTGCCGATGAGCACGCTGCAGGGCGCCGACTCGCGTCAGCTGACCATCGGCAAGGACGGCGTCGGCAAGCTCTACTACCGCGTGGGCCTGCGCTACGCGCCGGTGAGCCTGAAGCTGCCGGCCGAGGACCAGGGCTTCACGGTCTACCGCACCTACGAAGCGCTGCCCGGGCCCGACGGCAAGGTCGATCCCGATGCGGTCAAGCAGACCGAGGACGGCGAGTGGATCGTGAAGGCCGGCACCAACGTCAAGGTCACGATCAACCTCGTGGTCAGCGACCGCGCGAACTACGTCGTGGTCGATGACGCACTGCCCGGCGGCTTCGAGGGCCAGAACCCGAAGTTCGTCACCTCGGTTGCGGCGATGTCCAGCTCGAGCAGCGCCGGCGGCGGCTACTACCGCGGCGACGGCTGGTGGTGGGGTTGGTGGTGGAGCTTCAGCCACACCGACCTGCGCGACGATCGCATGCTGTTGTTCGCCGACCAGCTGCCCGCGGGCGTGTACACCCACAGCTACACCGCGCGCGCGACCACCATCGGCAGCTTCCTGCTGCCGCCGGTCAAGGCCGAGGAGATGTACGAGCCCGAGCGCTTCGGCCACAGCGCCTCGAGTCGCGTGACCGTGGTGCAGTGATCACCGCCGATTGCCGGCCGCGCGCACGTGGGCAAAGATGCCCGCGTGGCGCGGACGGCAGCGGTCGTGGTCCTGCTGGGCCTGGGGGTCGCGGCGGTCGCCGTGATCGCGGGCTCGCGCGTGCGCGAGGGTGAGGCGCGACCCTCGAGCGTTGCCCAGATCGAGGCCGAGGCCGCGCCCGCGCCCGCACCCGCGCCGGCGAGCGCAGCGGTGCCCGGGCTCCCGCCGCAGCTGCGCGCGCGCCTGCCCCAGGCGCGCTGGCTCGCGATCGGAGCGGGCGCCTGGCCCGACGCGCTGCAGGTGCAGATCGAACAGGATCTCGAGCACGTGCAGCGCTCGTTGGGCGACGGCGGCGTGACGCTGCTGGGCGCCGGCGCGGGCGCGCCGGTGGTGCAGGTGCTGCAGAGCGAGCCCGAGCGCGACCCGGTCGGCATCGCGTTGGCGGATCTGTTCGCGCCGCGGGGTGGTCGTGACGCACGCTATCGTGCGCCGCGGATCACCGTCGATGCGCCCGCGGCCGCCGACGACGTGCTCGACGCACTCGCGCTGGCGACGAGCGAGCCCAGCGACGATGCGCTGCTGGTCTACGTCGCCGGGCACGGCGAGCGCGGCGAGAGCCCGCGCGACAACCTGCTGTCGCTGTGGGCGGGCTCGGAGGTCACGGCCGCGCAGCTGGCCCAGACGCTCGACCGCGCGCGTCGGCCCGTGCGTCTGGTGATCACGACGTGCTTCTCCGGTGGCTTCGCCGAGCTGGCGTTCGCGCGTGCCGAGCCGGGTGCCGGTGCGACCGTGGCACCGCGCTGCGGCCTGTTCGCGTCGACCTGGGACCTCGAGGCCTCCGGCTGCGATCCCAACCCCGAGCGCAGCGAACAACAGGGCTATGCGCTGCACTTTCTCGCGGCGTTGCAGCGGCGCGATCGCGAGGGCAACGCGCTCGCCGACGCCGAGATCGACTACGACCGCGACGGCCGTGTGGGCCTGCTCGAAGCGCACACGCGCGTGCGCATCGCCTCGACCGCCGCGGACGTGCCCACCACCACCGCCGAACGTTGGCTGCGCGCGCACGCACCCACCTCGGGTCCCGAGCAGCACCTCGATCTGCCGGAGGAGGACGCGGTCATCGCCGCGTTGTCGCCGCGACTGGGGCTGCGCGACGAGGCCACCGCGCGGCGAAGGCTGACCGCGCTCGAGACCGAGCTCGCGGCCGCGAGCCGCGAGGTCGAGACGCTGCGCGACGACGAGCTCGCGGCGTCGCGCGACGCTGCCGGTGATCTGCTCGCGCGCTGGCCGGTGCTCGACGATCCGTGGCACCCGGACTTCGCGGCGATCTTCCGTGGCCAGCGCTCGGACATCCAACGCGCGCTGCAGGACTCGCGCGCGTACGCGGTCTATCTCGCGGCGCGGGCCCGCACGGCGGCGGCCGAGCTCGCGCTCGCGGAGCAGGCGGCCGCGGCCGCACCGATCGAGCGGCTGGTGCGTGCGTTCGAGACCCGCGTGCTCGCGCGTCGGCTCGCAGCGCGGGGCGGCGAGGCGTTCACCGTGTATCGCCGCTTGCTGTCCTGCGAACGTGACGGTTGGTGACGTTCGTCCGCGCGTCGCACCCGCGCGCACGCGCGGCCGAGACCGAGGCACATCCCGCGGCGGCGAATGTGGCGGCAAGGTGACAATCGCGGGACAGCTCCGGGGCATCGGGTCACGGCCAGGCGAGCTGTGTCACGCCCGCGTCAACCCCTCGATCTCGGCCGCTGTGATACGCATGAGAGGTCGATTCCCGATGGCGATCCAAGACTTCATCCGCTCGCTCCTGCCGAAGGAAGACCGCTTCTACACGTTGCTCGAGAAGCAGATGGACGTGGCGTTGCGGGCCGCGAAGGCCTTGGCGGAGTTCCGCTCGCCGGAGTACACGCCGACGCAGCTCGCGGCCAAGCTGCAGAGCCTCGAGCACGAGGGCGACGCCCTGGTCCACGAGGTCGAGGAGCTGCTCGCGCGCACGTTCGTGACGCCGATCGATCGCGAGGACATCCACGCGTTGTCGCAGGTCATCGACGACGTCACCGACCTCGCCAACGGCGCGGCGCGAGCGTGCGATCTGCTGGGTGTGCCGCGACCGACGCCGCCGATGCTCGAGCTCATCGACCTGCTCGTGACCGCGGCGTCGAAGCTGGCCGAGACCCTGCCCAACCTGCGGCAGCGTCGCTTCGACCAGCTGCTGGTGGACTCGCGCACGGTCCGCGGCTACGAGAAGGACGCCGACCGCTTCTTCCGCGCGGCGATCAGCGACCTGTACCGGCGGCCCGAGGTCGACGCCAAGGTGCTGCTGCGCGAGCGCGAGGTGCTCGAGGACCTCGAGAACGCCGTCGACCTGTGCGAGCGCGTCGCGACCGTGCTCGCCAACCTCGCGGTGAAACATGGTTAGCCTGCTCGTGGCCGTGATCATCACGGCGCTGATCTTCGACTTCATCAACGGCTTCCACGACGCCGCCAACGCCATCGCCACGGTGGTGTCGACCGGCGTCATGACCGTGCGCACGGCGGTGTTCATCGCCGGCGTGCTCAACTTCGCCGGCGGCATCGCCGGCACCGCGGTGGCGAAGACCATCGCCGCCGGCTTCGCCGACCCGGGCAACGTCGATCAGTTCGTCGTGTTGGCGGCGCTGATCGGCGGCATCGTGTGGAACCTGCTGACGTGGTGGTGGGGCATCCCGTCGAGCTCGTCGCACGCGCTCATCGGCGGTCTGTGCGGCGCAGTCGTGGCCCACGCCGGCATCAGCGCGTTCAAGTGGGGCGCGCTGGGCCAGAAGGTGCTCGTGCCGCTGGTGGTCTCGCCGCTGCTGGGCTTCTTGTTCGCGTTCCTGTTCATGCTCGGGCTGCTGTGGCTGGTGCGGCGACGAAAACCTGCGCTGGTCGATCGCAACGCCAGACGCCTGCAGCTGCTGTCGGCCTGCAGCATGGCGTTTTCCCACGGCAGCAACGACGCACAGAAGGCCATGGGCATCATCACCCTGGCGATCACGGCCTACGTCGCCGCCGGTCACGGTGGCGGCCTGCCGCACTGGTTCGTGCCCCACGGCGAGGGCGAGGTGCCGCAGTGGGTGGTGTTCGCCTGCGCGATCGCGATCGGCGTGGGCACGATGGCCGGTGGCAAGCGCATCATCAAGACCATGGGCAGCAAGATCATCCGCATCTCGCCGCTGCAGGGGTTCGCCGCCGAGACCAGCGGCGCGCTGACGATCATGGTCGCCAGCCGCTACGGCGTGCCGGTCTCGACCACGCACGTCATCAACGCGTGCATCATGGGTGTCGGCGCGGTCAAGCGCTTCTCGGCGGTGCGCTGGGGCGTGGCCGGGAACATCTTCATCGCGTGGGTGCTGACGATCCCGATGGCGGCTGCGATCGCCTTCGGCTCGATGCTGCTGCTCGATCTGTTCCGCTGACGCGCACATACGCGCCGGCGCGGGGTCTCCGGACCCGTCCGCGTCGGCGCGCTTGCGCTCACACACGGCCGCACGAGGCGGGCCGACCGAACCGGCGCGCCGGCGCGGATACCAAGCCGGGGCCGTGACCCGCCCGCGCCCCGCCACCGCTGCGAGCCTCATCGTTCTCACCCCATTGCTCACCGCGCAGGCATGTGCGGCGCAGCCCGGCGGGGACGCGAGCGCGGCCACGGACACCGACTTCGTCAGCACGAGCTGGGCCGGCGGGGGTGACAGCGACGGCAGCAGCGGCGGGGCGACCACGACCGGCGTGGGCGGCAGCAGTTCGACCGGCGACGATCGCCCGCCGGAGATCTGCAAGCAACCCCCTGCGTTGCCCTCGACGTGGTTCGTCGAGGTCACCGACGAGATCGGCCTGGGCAAGACCGACGACTTCGAGCCGCTCGCGACCGGCATCGTCGCCGGTGATCTCGACGGCGACGGCTGGGAGGACCTGATCGCGGCGGTGTTCCCGGCCCAGCGCCAGGCACAGGGCGCACCACCGACCCGCTTCGTGTTGATGAACCGGCCCGCACCGCAGGGAGACGGCCGCGTGTTCGTCGATGCGACCGCCGAGTCGGGCCTGACGCGCACGCGCGACGGTGTCGAGGGCCGCGGCTTCTCCGTCACCAGCCTCGGCGATCTCGACAACGACGGCGATCTCGACGCGATCACGTGCCCGGGTTCGGGTGAGGACAGCGTGGTCGATCCCTGCGCGGCGTTCCTCAACGACGGCAGCGGTCACTTCGACTTCGCGCCCGAGTCGGCGCTCGAGTCCGAGGTCTTCTGGGTGCCCAGCTCGGTCATGCTCGACTGGGACGAGGACGGTCTGCTCGACTTCTGGCCCGGCACGGTGGGGCAGTGGGCCTACGGCCCCGCGTTGACCTCGCGCCCGCGGCTGTATCGTGGCCTCGGCGACGGCACCTTCGAGGACGCTTCGGCCGAAGCTGGTCTGCCCGACACCGCCATCGGTGGGCCTGGCGACTGGCGCATGAACTTCGGCGTGACCGCGTGCGACCTCGACCTCGACGGCGATCGCGAGGTCCTCACCGGCAATTACTACGAACAGCCCAACTACGCCTTCTTCAACGAGGACGGCGTCTACGCCAACCATGCTGCCGGCCTGGGGCTCGCGCACGACGACGTCGAGCCCAGCGGCGTGGGCGGCCACACCTTCTCGATCGCGTGCGGCGACATCGACGACGATGGCGACGTCGATCTGATGACCGCCGAGCTGCGCCACGCGTGGGTGCAGGTCGAGTCGGACCACTCGGAGCTGCTGCGCAACGACCCGCCGCCGGGCGCACCGATCGATCGCCTGGTGCGTCCGGGCGCAGAGGTCACGGGCCTGCAGCGCGAACACACCGGCGACGCGTGGACCGAGGGCGACAATATCGCGATCTTCGCCGACATCGATCTCGACGGTCGCAAGGACGTGGTGCTGGCGTCGTCGAACTACCCGCAACAGAGCGCCTCGGATCCGGACTGGACCCACACGTGGCTGTACCACCAGCGCGACGACGGCAGCTTCGAGGACGCGACCTCGACCACGCCGTGGGCCGGCAAGGACCGCCAGTCGCTCGAGGGTCCCGTGCTGGTCGACTTCGACCACGACGGCGATCTCGACCTCGTGATCGGCACCGGCATCTTCAACTCGCAGTACCTCGGGCTGACCAACACCATGCGGGCGTTTCGCAACGACGTGGGTCAGGACTCCAACTGGACCCGCATCCGCCTGGTCGGCGGCGGCGAGGGCAAGGCCAACCGCTCGGCCTTGGGCGCGGTCGTGACCGTGACCGCGGGCGGTCGCACGATGCGACAGGAGGTGCTCGGCAGCTGGGGTCACAGCAACACCCAGAGCGACGTGCTGGTGTTCGGGCTCGGCGAGGCCTGCGAGATCGACTCGATCGAGGTGCGCTGGCCCGACGCCGCCGATACCGTGGAGCGGTTCGACGGCGTGCGGGCCAACTACGCGCTGGAGATCGAGCAGGGCGATCCCCAGCTGCGCTACCTCGAGCCGTAGTGGCTCACTCGCCGCAGATGGCCTCGGGCGAGTACTCGCCGTTGCAGTAGCGACCGTCCAGCGGCCACAGCTTGCCCTGCGCGTCGACGTAGGGCTCGTTGGTCGGGTCGAACACGAACGGGCACAGATCGCACTCGTCGCCGATGCCGTCGAAGTCCTGATCGAGCTGCGGCAGCGTGCAGCGGTACGCCCACAGCGCCTCGAGGTTGTCCACGTCGGCGACGTCCACCGGTGCGACCGTGGTGGGATCGATGTTGCCGAGCACCTCGCTGCAGCCGGCCGGCGGGAGCAGCACGCCGGGCGTCGCGGCCACGGCCGGCGGCAACGCGACGCACAGGCCGGCCTGCGCCGACTCGGCGTCGCACTCGAGGCGGATCGGCACGCCATCGGGGCTCTGCAGCGGCTGACCGCTGCGCGCGATCACGAGCCCGCCGTCCTCGGCCTCGGTGAGCAGCGCGATGCAGCAGTGACCCTCGACCGCGAGGCTGTAGAAGTCGCTCGGCGGCGGATCGACCCGCGTGCTGCAGTCGAGCGACAGTTCGCAAGCGTTGCCGACGGTGTCGCCATCGGGGTCGTCGGCGACCTGACCGGCGCCCGTGAGCTGCTCGGGGTTGGGCGAGGTCGCGCAGCTGTCGCAGGCATCGCCGACGCCGTCACCGTCGTGGTCGGCGTGGTTGCAGGTGCCGCTTTCGCCTTGCAGCACGCAGGAGCCACCGGGACCGCACGCCTCGTCGCTGGTGCACGTGAGCAGCGACGGCAGTCGCGGACAGCGATCGACGCCGTTGCTCAGGCCGTCCTGATCGAAGTCGTCGTCGCTGCCGCTGCCGACGGGGCCTGCCGCACCCTCGCGCACGATCATCCCCGCACACTCGTCCCCGACGCCGTCGCGGTCTTCGTCGCGCTGGCAGCTCTCGGTGTCGCTGCGATCGATCGTGACGCCGGGTCCCCACGGCTCCTCGACGCTGAAACCACCGCAGTTGGCGAGCGCGACGCAGTTGTCGCAGGCATCGCCGATGCCGTCTTGGTCGAAGTCTGCCGCCGACGCCAGCGGCCGCACGCGCAGCGCGTCGGGCAGCGCGCCGGGCTCGCTCAGGTCGTCGTAGTAGCCGGGCGTGAAGGGGCAGGCATCGCACGCGTTGCCGATGCCGTCGCTGTCGTTGTCGGGCTGCTCGGGCGTGCCCGCGACGGTCTGGCACCGATCCGCGGGGTCGGCGAGGCTGTCGCCGTCCATGTCCGACTGGCTCGGGTTGAAGTAGTCGGGCGCGTTGTCGCAGGCCAGGGGCACGTTGTCGTGGTCTTCGTCCTCGAGACAGCTGGGGATGCGGTCGCCACCGCAGCCGAGCGGCAACCCGGTGCTGCCGGAGGTCTCGGACGCAGAGGCCCCGTCGCTGCCGTCGCCGCCGTCGCTGGTCGAGATGAAGTTTCCGCCCTGATCGCTGTCCTGTTCGAGCGAGCCGAGCTCCTTGTCGGAGAAGGCGCACGCGGTCGGCAGCAGCAGACACATCGCCAGGGTTTGCAGCGGGAGGAACGTTCGCTTCGTGGTCATCGTACGTTCATTCCGTCGTGGCCGCGGAATCCGTCGCGACGTTCGTCCCAGGGTTGCGATCGAGCGCGCACGCGGTGATGACGTCGTCGCGCAGGCCACTGCGAGGGTGCGTCGCGACGAAGCTGCGGCCGCGGGTGATCGCGTCGCTGCGGCCGTCGCGACAGTCGAGCACCGCGAGCCAACCATCGCGCTCGATCTGCAGCACGCCGCGGCTGTGCTCGCGCGCGTGTCGTTCGAGCGAGCGCCGTGCGTCGGTCTCGTCGCCTCGGCCCAGGGCTGCGCGCGCGCGCTCGATCAGCTCGAGCTCCGCGCGCAGGGCATCGTCCGCGGCGGGCGTGGTCGCGACCTCGGTGGTCCGCTCTGCCCGCGGTTCGCTCGTGCGACGCGGCGCGCTCGCGGGTGTCGCCACCGGGATCGTCTGCGGCACGGGCTCGGCTGCGGTGACCGGCGCCGTCGTGATCGGCGGTGTCGCGGGCACCGGCGCGACGCTCGGCGCCGCGTCGGCACTCGCCCGCGCTGCCGCGGGCGTGGCCGGCAAGGTCGCGGGCACGGGCGCCCACGTGCGCGCCGCGACGGCCAGCCCACCGAGCGCGGTCGCAGCGATGCCGACCGACAGCGCGGTCGACTTCAGCAGCAGCACGAACGCCGCGGCGGCGCGAGGCTGCTGCGGCGCCGGAGCCTCCTGCTCGCGCGCGCGCGCGGCCAGGCGCCGCTGCAACGCCCGCTGCACCCGTGCGGCGTCGCTCGCATCGGGTTCGATCGCGCGTGCATACGCGTCCCAGTACGGCGACCGCAGCGGTCGCACCTCGTCGTCGCGGTCAACCATCGCGCTGCCTCCGCGTCCGCGCCTCTTCGCGCGCGAGGGTCTGCTCGAAGCGCACACGTGCGGTGCGCAGACGCGAGTAGACCGTGTTGAGCTTGATGCCGAGCGCTTCGGCGATCTCGGGTGCGGTCATGCCGTCGAGCTGCGCGGCCACGAAGACCTCGCGGTGGCCCTCGTCGAGCGACGCGAGAAAGTGCGCGACGACATCGGCGCGCTCGCGCCACTGCACCCGTTCCTCGAGCGGCGCCGGCGGATGCACCAGCTGCAGCGGCGAGTTCCGCGTGCCGCGCTCGCGGTGGCGTCGCGCGACGTTGCGTGCGATGCCGAACAACCACGCGCGGACGGAGCCGCCGTCGACGAAGCTGTGCAACCGATCGTGGACCACGACGAAGACATCCTGGGCGGCGTCGTCGAGCGACGCCGGTGGCAGGCCGAGGGCGCGCAGGGTCCGCCACACGAACGCGAAGTGTTCGGCGTAGATCTGCTCGAGTGAGACCGGGGTCCCCGGGCTCGGGTCGCGATCGGCGGCGCCCACGGCCTGCAGAACACTTCCGGCGAGCGGGGCGGATCCGTCGAACAATCGACCGCCGCTCACGGCAGCCGCACCTCGAGGCCGGCGACCGCGTGCACCGCCCACGGCCGCGGCGTCCACACCGTGCCCAGCCCACCGACCGAGAAGCCGGCGCGAAAGGGGTTTCCGCCGGCATCGAGCGCCACGATGCCGCGGAGCCAGCGGTTCGTGCCCAGCGTGAGCTCTGGGCCCGCGCCCAGCCGCAGCCACGGCTGCCGCCCCGCGCTCGCACCCGACACCGACGCTCCGCGGGCGCGCGCCTCGATCGCACCGGCATGCGCGCTCGCGCACAGACCCAGCCCGAGCCACGCGACGGGCAGCGGGATCGTCGGGCACACGCGCGCACCCAGGGCCCACGCGCCCAGCTGCACGTCGACGCCTTCGTGTGGGCGCAGGCGTTGGGGCAGCAGGCCCAGCGCGCCGAGGTCCGCGGCGATCCGCCGCGTGATCAGGCCGACGCCGACGCGGACGCCGGCATCGATCCGCGGCAGCGTGCCGCCGCCGATCCACACGCCCGCGAGCAGCCGTGCGCGCACACGGCCGCGCGGGCGCGCGGCTGCGGGCGCGATCGGTGGGCGCGCGGGCAGCTCGGCCACGCGCGGGACTGCGGTGTCGATCGCGGGCGGCGGCACGCGCTCGGGCGCCGGCACCGGTGTCGGCACCAGCTCCGAGCGCGAGGGCAGCGTCGCCGCGGTGACCTCCGCGAGCAGCACGATCGCGTCGACGATGCTCTCGCACGCAGGGCTGCGCAGGGTTCGACGGGTCGCGCCGCCGCTGGCGGTGATCTCGACCTCGGCCTCGAGCGCGCCGCCCTCGTCGGGCCACACGCGCGCGACGATCGTCACGGCGCTGGGATCGAGCCGCGCGGCCACGGCTTCGCGCACCGCCGCGGCCGAGGGGCACACCGGCGGCGCGTCCCAGCGCAGGCCTTCGGCCGCCGCGACCGTGGCCGGTGCACGCACCTGCGCGGTGGGCGGCTCCGGCAACGGCGCGACCAGGCCCGCGGGCGCGAACGCTCGCAGGCCCACGAACAACGCGACACTGCGGCGCGGTGACAGGCGATCGCGGGCAACGGACACGCCGCGTCCCACTTACACCGGCGCGTGCGCGCGGACCAGGGGGGACCACAGGCTCGGCGTCATCATCCACAGCTGGTGCATCGTCCGCGTGGTCGCGACGTACAGCGCGCGGCGAGCCGGCGCGTCGTCGGGATAGCTACCGGGGCTGGCGTCGGGGACGATGACGTAGTCGAACTCCAGCCCGCGGACCTCCTCGACCGCGGTGACCAGTGCGCCGGGCAGGAAATCGAGGTCACCGTCGAGCGCGAGCCGCACGTCGAAGCCGCGCTGCAGCTGCGCGTGCAGCCGCTGCGCCGACTCGTAGTGACGGCAGATGATCGCGACGCGTGCGCGACGGTCGCGCTCGCGCAGGTGCATCAGCGCATCGATCACGCGCACGACCACGTGGCACTGCCCCGCGCAGCGGACCCACGCCAGCGGTGCGCTGTCGGGCCGCGGCCGCGCGGTGGGTTCCTGCGCGCGGCCCACGACCGCGCGGGCGAGCGACTCGACCTCGGGCGGGCAGCGGTACGACGCCGCGAGCTCGACGCGTTCGTACCGCGGCAGCCCCAGCTCGGTCATGACCGCGGGCCAACCCGCGAAGGTCACGCCCTCGTCGATCTGCTGCGCCTCGTCGCCCGCGACCGTGATCGCACCGCCGGGCGCGAGCGCGCGACCCAGCGCGGCCAGCTCGATCGGCGCCAGCTCCTGGGTCTCGTCGATCACGATGTGGTCGTAGCGATCGCGCCGCGTCGCGGTCGCAGCGAGTCCGGGCATGCCCAGGTGCTGCAGCTCGAGCAACACCGCGCAGTCCTCGACGTCGATGGTGCCGGCATCCTGCGTCGGCGTGCCCTCGTCGATCTTGCGCCCGTCGAGCGTCGCGAGCCGCTCCGCATCGACGTGGGCGAAGCGCTCCTCGGTCGTGGGCGAGAACTGCAGCCGCGTGTGATCGGCGACGGTCGCGACGGTGCTGGCGTGGAAGCTGCTGCCGGCCGCCGCGATTGCGCGGCGCAGCAGCTCGCGGTCGCCGAACAGGTGCAGCAGCGGCTCGCGCGAGCCGAAGCGCTCGGAGTCGCCGCGCTCGACCAGCTTCATCGCGGCGGTGCCGGCGACGACCTCGGGCAACAGCGCGCGCGTGGCCGGATGACGCTTGAAGCGCGAGATCACCGGTGAGGCCGCGACCGACAGCCGCGGCGGCAGATCGGGGAACAGTCGCCGCGCCTGCGCCAGCGCCCACTCGTCGAAGGTCGCGACCTCGATGGCCTCGCAGTTGAGCCGCGCCAGCGTGAGCTGCGAGAGGCGGCGCAGCGGCTCGCTGGGCACGATCACCAGCGGTCGGAACGGCTGCCCCGCGGCCGCGGCCGCGCGCGCGAGCGCGGCGACGCGGTGCAGCGCGACGGTGGTCTTGCCGAAGCCGGCCTCGCCCAGCACCAGCAGCGCACGGTTGCGCGGCAGCTCGACCGCACCGCGCTGGACCGGATCGAGCAGCACCGGATCGCCGATCGAGTGACCGCGGTTGCGTCGCGGCACCAGCGTCGGTGCCTCGGTCGGTCCGCAGGTCCAGCCCTGGGGGCCGCGGCGCCAGGTCGACTGGTCCGACTCGATCACCACCGGCTCGTCGTTCGCGAACGTCACGAGGTGTCGCAGCACGATCTCGCCGCTGAGGGTCCGGTGATCGACGTCGAGCTCGTACTCGTCGCCCTCGCGGTGGGTCAGGAACACGTCGGCCAGCGGCGAGCGCTCCCAGTCGATCATGCTCAGCTCGGGATCGTCGGCGGTGGCCCCCGGCGCGCGGCCGATGGGCACGCCGCGGCGGCCCAGCAACACGTCGCGGACGCGGCCGCCGGTCGCGATGCGCACCAGCGCGTGGTACGGCGCGTCGGCGTCCGGCACCACGCGACGCGCCGCGATCGCGGCGCGCCGGTGCAACGCCACGACCGCGTCGGTCTGCTCGAGCCTCGTGCGCGAGGGATCGTCGACCACGGTGGGCGCCCAGCGTGCCGCGGCCGTGGTGTGCGACGCAAGCCCCAAGCCGTCGCGCGCGGTCGAATCCGCGGCGACGTCACTCGTCGCCGACGAACTCGATCGTGCGCAGGTTGTCGTCGGGATCGCGATCCACCAGCAGCACGCGGGGATCGACGCCTGCACGCAGTGGTCGGCCCGCATCCGCCGGCACGCGGAAGGTCACGGTCGAACGGTCGGCGTCGAAACTGTGCCACTGCAGCGCGATGGGGTATGCTTCGGTGCGTCCGTCGCTGGTGCGCTCGCCGAAGGCGCCGATCTCGATGGTGTCGTGCATCGGGATCGCGGTCTCGCTGCCGTCCTCGCCCGCGCGCAGCTTGCGGGTCTCGACCTCGAGCTCGACTTCCCAGCCGCCCTCGGGCAACGCGCGAGCACGGGCTGCGAGCGTGCGGTTGTCGTAGACCGTGATGGTCTCGAACAGATCCTCGATGAGGTGGCGGTGCTCGGGTGGCGTCGCGGCACGGAAGCGCTCGACCAAGTCGCGCGCGGTGCCGTAGGGCGGGCCGTGGAACGCGTTGTCGCGCAGGTACTCCGACAGCACGCGGTTGACGGCGTCCTCGCCGATGTACTCGCGCAGCGCGTACATCACCAGGCTGCCCTTGTTGTAGTGGATGTAGGGCTGGTTCTCGACCCGCAGCAGCGGCAGCTCGCGCTCGATCTCGGTGCCGCGCGCGGCGAGGTAGCGATCGAGTTCGTACTCGAGGAACTTGCGCATCTGCTCGCGACCGTAGGCCTTCTCCATCACCATCAGCGCCGAGTACTGCGCCAACGTCTCCGACATGATGGTGCTGCCCTGCGCGTCGGCGCCGATGACCTGGTGCGCCCACCACTGGTGCGCGACCTCGTGCGCGGTCACGTAGAACACGTAGTCGATGTTGTCGGGGTTGCGCAGGTCCGCGACGAAGCCGATCGCCTCCGAGTACGGGATGGTGTTGGGGAACGACTGTGCGAAGCGCTCGTAGCCGGGGAACTCGAGGATGCGGACCTGACGGTGCTGGTACGGGCTGAAGTGGGTCGTGAAGTAGTCGAGCGAGGCCTTGGTCGCCTCGATCATGCGGGCCACGTTCATGTCGTGACCGGGGTGGTAGTAGACCTCGATCGCGACGTCGTGCCAGCGATCGCGCGCGACCTCCCAGCGGGCCGAGAGGAACGAGTAGAAGTCGAGGATGGGTGCATCCATCTCGTAGCGGAAGTAGCGACGCTCGCCCTCGTACCACTCGCGCTGCAGGTAGCCGGGCGCGAGCGCGATCTGGTCCGCGCTGGTGCCGACCGTGGCCGCGAAGCGGATCCAGTCGCCCTCGTGCGACACGTAGTTGTTGGCGCGCGCGGCCGGATCGTCGAGGTCGGCCATGCGGGCGCGCGGCGGCAGCCCGCGCTTGCGGCGTTCGTTGGGATCGGACAGCTCGCCGCCGCGCTCGTAGCCGATGCGGGGCACGAAGTCGGTGCTGTGCAAGAACGAGCCGTTGTAGACCACCGCGCGGTTCGAGCCGCGCTCGACGAAGCCGGGCTCGGAGAAGCCCAGCTCGAAGCCCAGCGTGGTCTCGGCGCCGGCCGCCAGCGGCGTCGCGAGCGTGAACACGCGGAAGCCGATCTCGGCGTCGTGCTCGCTCTGCGTCGCACCGGGGATCTCGAGCCGACGGAGCTGCAGCGTGGGGTTGACGTAGATCAGCACGCGGTCGATCGTCGCGGCGGTGGGGTTGCGCAGCGTCAGCGTGCCCGAGACGTCGGCGAGCCGCTGCTCGGGGTACAGCTCGACGCGGACGTCGACCGCGGTCACGCGCGGCTGCGGCACGCTCTCCCACGACTGCCAGCGTTGTTCGTAGAGCACCGCGAGCCGCTCGCGCTCGTCACTGGGCTCGTAGCGGTCGAGCATGTCGGTGTTGTAGAAGATGAACGCGCCGGTGCTGGCGAACGCGACCGCCACGGCAACGGTCGCGATGCGCAGACGGCCGCGGAAGCTGCGGCGCGCCCGGGCCCACCGCAGGCGCCACCGCGCGTCCGTGCCGCGCGGCCACACCAACACCGCGAACACCAGCAGCAGCGTCGCGCCCAGCGCCCAGTAGAGGCGGAACCACCAGAACGCGCGACCGAAGTGGCCGTAGCCGTTCATGTCCGACCACGGGGCCTCGGGCGCGGCACCGAAGCGGTACAGCGCGCGCTCGAAGTCCACCAGCGGCAGCACCTCGTCGAGGATGAAGTAGCCGGCCATCAGCAGGAAGCCGACGTACTTGTTGTTGGCGAAGGCCTGCAGCACGATGGCCAGCGCCGCGACCAGGGCCCAGCCCGACAGCCCCATCACGAACACGCCCTCGAGGTACAGCTCCGGCTGCAGTCGCGTCCATCCGCGCGACAGCTGCACCGCGATCGCGGACACCACGGCGACCACGTCGATCGTCGCGATCGCGCCGATCAACGCCGCGAGCTTGGCCAGGACCGGAACCCACGTCGGCACCGGCAGCGCATCGTAGACCTCGTGCAGATCGAGCCGGCGCTCCTTCCACGTCAGCTCGCCGGCGTAGAACACCACCACGATCAGCACGAACAGCGTCGAGCCGCCGGCGATCAGCCGCACCATGAGGCCGGTCACGGGGTACACCGGCGTGCCGTAGAGGTCGTCGACGGCGAAGTAGATCCCGACCAGCACGTTGATGGCGCAGAACAGCGCGATGACCACGAACGCGGTGCTGCGCACGATGCCGAGCCACTCGACGCGGATCTGGTGCAGCAGCTGCGACAGCGCGACCCCGGGCCCGCTTCCGACTGCGATGCGGGGCAGCGGCGCCTCGCGTGGCGCAACGGCACCGTCGTCGGCATCGCGGCGTGCGCCGCCGTCGGGCGGCGTCGACATGCGAAAACGTCGCAGCGTGAACAACAACGCCAGCGCACCGATGCCGATCCACAGCGCGCGGTTGGCCAACACCAGCGCACCGGTGGCGGGCAGGGCGGTGTTGCGCTCGGCCAGCGTCCAGTAGCGCGTGTGGGTCGCCAGCGCCGAGAGGCCGAACGGATCGGCGAACGCCGCGATGCGGTCGTTCTCGAGCCCGCTCATGACGTTCTGCGCCACGATGTAGAGCACGAAGAAGCCCGCGACCGCGACGTAGGCGTACAGCACGCGGCGGGTCAGCGTGCCGACCGCGAAGAACACCGCCGCCATCACGAACAGGTTGGGGAACACCAGCACGCCCAGCGCCTGCAGGTAGGTCCC
Source organism: Nannocystaceae bacterium (assembly GCA_019694555.1). Classification (GTDB taxonomy): domain Bacteria; phylum Myxococcota_A; class Polyangia; order Nannocystales; family Nannocystaceae; genus Xiheibacterium. Next base: position 46,706 of record JAIBBS010000002.1, on the reverse strand, counting down.
CGACGGCGTGCCGACCAGTCGCGCAGGGTCGAGCCACGGCATCGCGGTGCCCACCGCGATGCCCAGCGCCGCGAACGCGAACACGATCCACACCATCGCGAGCGAGCCGAAGAAGCGGCCCAACAACAGATCGCGCGGCCGGATCGGACTGGTGAAGAACGCGGCGTAGGTGCGCTGCTCGTAGTCGCGGACCACCGAGGTCGCGACGAACGCGGTCGCGACGATGATGCCGAACACGCTCAGGATCGCCAGCAGCTGCGTCACCACGAACGGCGAGTCGATCGCGGTGCTGCCGGAGCCGCCGCCCACGCGCACGGCGTCGCTCGCGACCGACGCGAACGCCAGCAGCGCGAACACGCCGGAGATGAGCCACACGCCGGGCTGGCGCAGGCGTGCACGGAGCTCGAAGCGGAGGAACTCGAGCAGGGTCCCGGGCATGGTCGTGCTCACGCGGCCCGCCGCAGGGTCGTGAAGTAGACGTCCTCGAGATCGGGCTCGACCGGGGTGAAGCCGTCGCCGGGATCGTTCTCGGCGAACACGTGCAGCACGGTGCGACCGGCGACCAGGCGCGTGGAGATCACGGTGTGGCGCTCGCGGTGGCCACCGAGCTCGTGCTTGTCGATCACCTTCCGCCAGGTCTTGCCGCCGAGCCCCGCGATGGCTTCGGCCGGGCGACCGCGGTGGAGCACGCGGCCGCCGGCGATGATGGCCATCTGCGCGCACAGATCCGCGACGTCGTCGACGATGTGGGTCGAGAGCACGACCACGACCTGCTCGCCGATCTCGGCCAGCAGGTTGAGGAAGCGCGCGCGCTCCTCGGGGTCGAGGCCCGCGGTGGGCTCGTCGACGATCACCAGCCGCGGCGCACCCAGCAGTGCCTGCGCGATGCCGAAGCGCTGCTTCATGCCGCCGGAGAAGCCGCCCAGCCGCTTGTGCCGTACCTGCCACAGGTTCACGCGCTGCAGCAGCGCCTCGACCATCTCGCGGCGTTGGCCGCGATCGCGGATGCCCTTGAGCACCGCGAAGTGATCGAGCAGCGACAGCGGGTCGAGGTGGGGATACACGCCGAAGTCCTGCGGCAGGTAGCCCAGCACGCGGCGCAGCGCGTCCTTGTCGCGCAGCACGTCGATCTCGCCGAGGTGGATGCTGCCGGCGTCGGGCTCCTGCAGCGTCGCGATGGTGCGCATCAGCGTCGACTTGCCGGCGCCGTTGGGTCCGAGCAGGCCGAACATTCCGGCCGGCACCTCGAGGTCGACGCCCTGCAGGGCGCGGACACCGTTGGCGTAGGTCTTCGTGAGGCCGACGATGGCGAGCGAGTTGGCCATGGCGCAGTCGAGCTCCGCGTCGCGCCAGACGTGCGCAACCGTGGTGCCTTCGACCCCGGCCGGCGCAGCTTTGTTTCGAGGCGCCGGCGCCGCTGCCGTCAGGGCGAGATGGTCAGCTGCGCGATCAGATCGAGCTGCGCGGCCGAACTGCCGACCTTGAGCTGGACCACGCCGGGCTCGAGCACCCATGCGTGGCGTTCGGGGTCGCGGCCCGCGAGCGAGTCGACCGCGAGCTGCAGCGGGACCACGCCGCGTTCGCCCGGTGCGAGGTCGATCTGCGCGAACGCCCGCAGATCCCGAGGCGCGCGCGGCAGCGTCGCGCCGGGCATCTCGACGTACAGCTGCACGGTCTCACGCACGGGTCGCGCGCCGGTGTTGGTGACGGTGACGGTGACGGTCACGGTCTCGCCGGCACCTGCGGTCGTGGGCTCGAGTCCGATCGCGTCGTAACGCACGGTGCTGTACGAGAGTCCGAAGCCCAGCGGCAGCGCGGCGGGCGTGCCCATCGCGTCGAGCCAGCGGTAGCCGTGCAGGTAGCCGTAGTCGACCGCGAGCGAGACGTTGTCGAACGGTGGCAGGTCGGCCTCCGCGAACGGCACGCTCGCGGGCAACCGTCCGCTGGGCTCGGCGTCGCCGAACAACACGTCGGCGATGCCGTAGCCGCCGCGCACGCCGGGATACCACGCGATCGCGATCGCATCGACCTCGGCCATCCAGTCGGACACGAGGATGGGCCCGCCGCCCTCGAGCACGACCACCGTCGGCCGGCCCAGCGCGGCGACGTCGTGGATCAGCTGCAGCTGATCGGCGGGCAGCGCCAGCGACTCGCGATCGCCCGCGGCGATCAGGCCCTCGCCCTCGTCGTCGGCGTCGAGGCCGACCACCAGCACCACCGCGTCGGCCGCGGTGATGGCCGCGGCCTGCTCCGCGCCGATGCTGTCGCCGGGCACGTGCGTCACCGTCACCGGCCCCGCGCGATCGACCAGGCCTTCGAGCACCGTGACCACGCCAGCGGTGTCGACCTGGCTGCTGCCGTCGTCGCCGAGGTTCTCGACGTCGGCGAGCGGGCCCACGACCGCGATCTCGCCGAGGCTGGTGCGATCGAGCGGCAGCAGGCCCTCGTTGCGCACCAACACCACGCTGCGGCGCGCGACCTCCTCGGCGAGCGCGAGGTGATCCTCGGTCAGGCGCGCGTCGGGGTCGACCACGGGTGGATCGGTGTCGAGCGCGAAGCACAGCTGCGCGCGCAGGATCCCGCGCAGCGACTCGTCGATCTCGGCCTCGGCGATCTGTCCGCCCGCGACCGCATCGGGCAGCGACGCGAAGTGGGCGCCGCTGGGCATCTCGACGTCGAGGCCGGCGCGCACGGCCTCGACGCTGCCGTGGGTGCCCTCGACCCAGTCGGACATCACGAAGCCGACGAAGTCCCACTCGTCGCCGAGGATGTCGCGCAGCAGCGGCGGGTTGACGTCGCAGTGCAGGCCGTTGACCGAGTTGTACGCGCTCATGACCGCGCCGACGTCGGCCTGCTGCACCGCGCGACGGAAGTGCGGCAGGAAGACCTCGTGCAGGCTGCGTTCGTCGAGGCTGACGTCGACGTCGAAGCGTGTGTCCTCGATGCTGTTGGCGGCGAAGTGCTTGGCCGTGGCGATGACGTGCTCGGACTGCACGCCCTCGATGAACGCGACCGCCATCTCGCCGACGTGGTGCGTGTCCTCGCCGTAGGTCTCCTGCGCGCGGCCCCAGCGGGGGTGTCGCAGCAGGTTCATCGTCGGGGCCAGCAACACGTCGGCACCGACCGATCGGATCTCGCGCGCGATCGCAGCGCCGACCTCGCGCTCGAGCGCGGGGTCCCAGGTGGCGCCGCGTGCCATGCCGACCGGGAACGCGGTCGCGGGCACGCTGGCGACCTCGCTCACGCCGCGGGGTCCGTCGAGCATGTGCAGGCCGGGGATGCCGAGCGCGTCGTTGCCGAGCACGTGCCACGTGCCGCCGTCGGGCAGCAGGCCGGTGCCGTGCATCATCGCGACCTTGTCCGCCACCGAAAGCTGCGCGAGCCACTCGTCGATGCGCGCCTCGATCGCCGCATGATCGTCGCCGCAGTAGCGCTGCAGCGCGTCGTCGGCGGGGCCGTCGTCGCCGGTCGTGCCGCTGCTGCCACCGCTGCTGTCCGCGTTGCCGGTGCCGGTGCTCGTGCCGCCGGTGCCGGTGGAGCCCGACGCCGCGGTCGACGTGCTGCTCGCGTCGGCGTTCGTCGCCGGTGCCTGGTCGCTGCACGCGGTCGCGGCCGTGAGCAGCAGGGGGGCCCAGCGGCGTGCGATCGCGCGATGCATCGTGGGCAAGCGTACACGATGGTCGATCGCACCCGGCTCGCGCGCTGCCCAACACGGGCGCGGCGCTGCCCGACTCGCGCGCGTGGGTCGAGCGCGGGCCCGCGCCGACGGGTCGCATGCCGCGGACGACACCGCGGCACACGGCTTGCTGTAGCGTCGAGCCATGGCTCGTCCCGCTGCTCCCGGTTCCGCAGGCGCCACCGCGGTCTCGCTCGTCTGCGCGGCCATGGCCGCCGTCGGCATCGCCACCCGCTTCCCGCCGATCGCCGCGCACCTGCCCGCGATGGTGCAGCTCCCGGTGTTCGCGCTCGCGGGCTTCGCCGTCGGCGGTGCTGCGGCCGCGGAGGCCCATCTGCCGCGCGGCTCGGTTGGTCCGCTGTGGATGCGCGTGGCCGCGGCGCCACGGCTCGCACTCGCGTTGGGGCTCTCGTTCGCGACCACCGTGATCGCGCAGGTGCTCGAGATCTCGCTGGGCCCCGTCGATCCGACCTTCCCCGGCAACGCGCCGTTCTTCACCAACGCGTTGTGGTTCTTCGTCTTCACCATCGGCTTCGCCGGCATCGGCATGATGTCGGCGCCGGGCGTGATGCTGCCGGTGCTGCACCCGATCGCCCGCGCGCTGCGCGGTGCGCCGCTGGCCGTGGGCGTGCTCGTGCTCGGCGGCGTGATGGCCGCGGTCGGCGTGGGCTTCGCGTTCGCACTGGGCTTGCCCGCGGTCGCCGAGCTCGTGGGCAAGGCCAAGGCGTGGATCGACGCCAACGACAAGGTCGTGATGGCCGCGATGCTGGTCGTGACCGTCGGTCCCGCGCTGCTGCCCTCGAAGTCGAAGTCGGACGACTGATACGCTCGCGCGGGTGAGCCCCGCGCTCGAACTCTGCATCCTGGTGTGCGCCGGCCTCGCGGCCGGCTGCTGGCTGCTGTCGGTGATGACGCGCGAGTACTCGTGGGTCGATCGCATCTGGTCGATCGCACCGGTGGTGTACTTCGCGATCTTCGCGATCGAGCAGCGCCCGTTCGAGCCGCGACTGTGGCTGATGGCGCTGCTGGTCGCCGCGTGGGGCGGGCGCCTGACCTTCAACTTCGCGCGCAAGGGTGGCTATCGCCGCGGCGGCGAGGACTACCGCTGGGCCGAGCTCCGTCGCCGCATGAGCCCAGGCCGCTTCGCGTGGTTCAACCTCGGCTTCATCGCCGGCTACCAGAACCTGTTGCTGCTGCTGCTCGCGGGGCCGGCGTGGGTCGCGTCGACCGCAGCCCCGGCGGCCCTGGGCGTGCTCGACGTCGTGGCTGCGATCGCCTTCGCGGCGTTGCTCGTGGGCGAGACCGTCGCCGACGAGCAGCAGTGGCGCTTCCATCAGGACAAGCGCTCGCGGCTCGAGAGCAGCGGACCGGCGATGCCGCGCTTTGCGACCACCGGCCTGTTCGCGTACTCGCGCCATCCGAACTTCGTGTGCGAGCAGGGCATGTGGTGGGCGATGTACCTGTTCGGCGTCGCTGCGAGCGATCGCTGGCTCAACTTCGGCTTGGTCGGTCCGGTGTTGCTGACGCTGCTGTTCCTGGGCTCGACCTCGTTCACCGAGAGCATCACCGTGTCGAAGTACCCCGAGTACGCCGAGTACCAGCGACGCGTGCCGCGCTTGCTGCCGTGGCCGCGCCCGCGCGCGTGAGCGCGCGGGCCGGCGCGACATCGCTGTCGCAGTCGATCACCGCGCGAGCAGCGGGATCTCGTGCCTGCGTGGGCGTAGGCCGGCTTTCGCTGCGATCGGGCGGCCATGGCCGGCGTGTCGTGAGCACGCCGCGACGCCCGGCGCCAATCAACCGCGGCGGCGCAGCGTCGTTGTCGACCATGAAGCTCGCGTCGGTCGTGTTGCTCTGCCTCGCCTCCGTCTCGTCCATCTCTGCGTCGGCCTCCGCGGCCGAGGCCACCGCACCCAGCGCCGCGCGCGTCGCGATCGAGCTCAGCGATGCCGAAGGCCACACGGTGCAGCTGCACGGCGAGCACCTGAGCTGGGGCGAGACCCACCGCATCGCGAACACGGTCGACGAGCATCGCCACAGCGTCGCGATCGCGGTGACCCGCGCCGACGACGGTGTGCTCTCGGTCGCGCTCACCTACGAGCGTGACGGCGCGAAGGTCATCGAGCGCAAGCGCGTGCGCGCGAGCATGGCCGAGCCCGTGCGCCTGGCCACCGACGATGGCGGTGCGCAGGTGGTGTTCGTGGTCGAGGCCGAGGCGCCGCGCGACAAGCTCGAGGTGGACGGCTCGGACGATCCGCTCGGCGGCCTGTGATCGCCTTCGTGCGCGGCGGCGCCGTCGGGCGCCCGCCGCGTGCGGCCCTCAGCGCGCCGAGGGCCAGCCCTGCTCGGGCGAGGCGCGACGGATCGCGCGGCTGGTCCGCTCGAAGCGCGAGCAGAACCGATCCCACAGCCCGCGCACGCGCTGGACCTCGGGGTCGCCGTCGATGCCGGTGGCCAGCTGCTGCAGCTCGCCGCGACCCTGCTCGCACTGCGCGAACGCGTCCGGATCCTGCCAGCTCTCGCGGGCCTGCGACCAGGACGACGGCAGCGGCCGTGCAGCCATCGCCGCGAGGCCGTCGATGAAGTGGATCAGCATGCGGCCCTTGCGGACGTTCTTGCCCTCGGCGTTGGTGATCTCGCCGAGGTTGAACGCGAACTCCTCGACCATCGCGTCGCCGGTCTCGGGGTCTTCGTACTCGACCGTGAGCATGACCGAGTCCTGCGGGCGCAGCTGGCCGCCGCGGGCCATGAGATCCGACAGGAACAGCTGCGAGGTGTTGGCGAAGTAGTGGATGGCCTGCACGTCCTCCTTCACGCTGGAGGACTCCTCGCCGTAGAACACGTTCATGCGCAGCGACGGCGGCAGCTGCAGCTGGAAGTGCACGTCGTTCGCGACGGTCTCGATGAGCGAGACGAAGCGGTTGCCGAACACCGCGTCGACCTCGCTGGGCGAGCCGAGGAACACGTAGGCGCCATGGCCTCGCTCGGTGAGGCGGTCGAGCAGCGAGTCGTTGAACTCGGTGCCGACGCCGATGCCCGACAGGCGGATGCGACGGGTGTCGTAGTGGTGGCCGATGAGCGCGATCGACTCCTCGTCGGTGACGCCGGTGTTGGCGAGCGCATCGGTGACCAGCACGACGCGGTTGCTGGCGTTGGCGACGAAGGTGCGGTCGGCGATGTCGTAGCCGGTCTGCAGGCCCAGGTGCACGTCGGTCGAGCCGCGCGGCTGGATCTTCTCGATCGCGGCCTCGAGCATGCGCCGTGGGTCGCGGCCGACGACGAAGTTCTCGATCGGCGTGCACACCTGGTCGTCGAACAGCACCAGGTGGACCATGTCGCCGTTCTTGAGCTCGTCGAGCATGCGGTTGAGCCCGCGGCGCAGGAACTCCATGCGGCCCTCGTCCGCCATCGAGCCGGAGCGGTCGATCACGAACGTCAGCGCGGTGTTGCGGCGGCTCTCGCGATCGAGCGGCCGACCGGCGACCGCCAGCGCGAGGTTGTAGATCCCGGGCTTCGCCGGGTCCGGCGCGATCTCGGCGGCGACCGAGAAGTCGTCGGTCTCCGGCACCGGTGCGGTGGCGAAGCTGAAGTAGTTGAGCAGCTCGTGCGGCCGGATGTGCTGCAGCGGCAGCGGCAGGAAGCGATCGATCGCGAAGATGACGCGCTGCGCCGAGGACAGGCTCATGCTGTCGTCGTTCGACAGGTAGGTCGCGCGGCCCCAGTCGTCGAACTGCGCATCGTTGGGCGCGACCACCGGCGGGGCTGCAGCGATGGTCGTCTCCATCTGCGGCGCGGACGGGGCCTCGTCGCTCGCCAGCGCGCGATCCTTCTTGTGATCGCGACGCCGATCGCGTCGCTCCTTCGCGGACTCGCGCTTGCTGTCGACGTTCGCACTCGCGCGCATCGCGGGCGCATCGCCGTCGTCCGCCTCGAAGTCCGCCGCCGGTGCACCCGCGGCCGGCGACGACGGTCCGGCCTGGGTGAAGCCGGGCGAGGGCTTCGCGGGCTCGGCCGGCGGTGGGCTCGACTTGGGCGCGGACGGCTGCGTGGGCGTGACCGTGGCCGGCGTCGCGCCGCCGCTACCCGCACCACCGGGTGCGCCGCCGGCGTTGAACGGCACGAAGCCGCTCTTCTTGTGCCCGCTCTTGGGCTTCTTCTTGGGGCGCGGGCGATGGGGCGGGCCTGCGATCGGCTTGACCTCCTCGCTGCCGTTGCTGAAGCACTGGGTCGAACGATCCACGAAGCGAGGCAGCGCGGCGATGTCGACCGCGGCCGGCGCAGGCCGGGTGCGCGGCGGATGCTGGCGCGCGGTGAACACGTGCGGCGGGTCGTCGGCACCGCCGGAGAACGCGAGCGCGTTGCCGCCCGAACCCCCCGGTCCGGTCGCGGCGGCGGAGCCACAGCCCGCCGAGGTCCCAAGGGTCATCGCCACGATCGCGCCGACGGTCATCCGCATGCTTCGGGTCATGTGCTCCCCCAACGACACCAAGCCCGGCGTCGCTTTCACCCCGAGTGTCGCAGCCGCAGCGGACCCTGTCAGGCGGGACCTCGCGCGGACGTTTGCCGTGGGACGACCCGAACTCCCCGGCGCCGGCGATTTGCTCCCGGCGGCACTTTGCGGGGATGCTTGCGCCCGCCGCCCATGACCGCTCGCCGCCTACCGCTCGTCCTCGTGCTGTCGCTCGCTGCGGTCGGGTCGTGCCAGAAGAAGGCGGAGACGACCAACACGCCCGAGGCGGCGCACGCAGGGGCCGAGCCCGCGGTGCCGGGCGAGCGGCTCGAGACGCTGCTGGCGGAGCTCGAGCGTCACCGCGCAGCGTTGGCCAGCGACGACGGGCCCATGATGGCGCCGGCCGAAGGCGGGGAGAAGGGCGACGGTGAAGCGCGCTGCGGCCGAACCTGCGAGATCGCGGATGCGATCTGCGATCTGAGCGAGCGCATCTGTGCGCTGGCGGACGAGCACGCCGACGAGTCGCGCTACACCGAAGCGTGCAGCGGCGCGACCCAGGACTGCGACGCGGCGAAGGAGTCGTGCGATGCCTGCGGTTGACCGTCGCGTGCTGTCGAGCGTGGTCGCGCTGCTGCTCGGCGGCGCGCTGGCGAGCGCGTGCCACCGCGGTGGCGGCAAGAGCCGCGTCGCGGTCGCCGACGATGTCGATGCGATCGCGCGCGCGCTCGCGGACAACGAGCGCAGGCTCGCCGATGCAGGCGTGGCCGTGGCCTATCGCGCGCCTGCGCCCGCGGTCTCGGGTGCGGCGGGCGGCGATGCGGCCGGAGATGGCGCGGGCGCCGGCACGGCACCGGTCGACCTCGACGACGAGGAGAAGGCCGACGCGGCACTGCAGGACGCGCCGGAGGTGACCGCGACGGCGCCGGTCGAGATGGAGACGCGCGAGTCGACCCATGACGCGCCGCTCTCGCGCGAGCACCGTCGGGCCAAGCGGGCGTCGACGCGCGACGAGGACGATCGCTGCGATCGGTTGTGCGGGCTGGCCGAGACCACCTGCGAGCTCCGCGATCGCGTGTGCGAGCTGTCCGAGCGGCACCAGGGCGACACGCGCTACAGCGACTCGTGTGCGCGCGCCGAGGATCAGTGCGACGCGGCCACGGTGCACTGCGAATCGTGCGAGCGCTGAGCGACGCCGTCAGCGGATGCTGACGGTCTCTCGTCGCGGAGCGACGGAGCCGTCACGCGAGCGCGTGCTCGACCGCGAGGAACGCGATGCCGAGGTGATACAGCAGCAGGCCGTTGTACGTGACGAACGCCAGCGCGATGCCGAAGCTCGCCAGGGGCCGCGCGCGCTGACGCCACAGCAGCAACAGTCCCAGCGAGACCAGCGACGACTTGATCAGCGCGAACGCGATCGCGTTGCGCTCGACCAGGTCCTGCAGCAACACGTTCGCCTCGGTCGCGACGCCGGCATGCACCCAGACCAGCGTGAAGATCGCGTCGAGCAGGTTGAGCAGCAGCACCGCGGTGACGGCCGTCCTCAGCCATCCACCGCGAGCCTCGTCATCCGCGAGTCGTGCCAGCCGACGTCGAAATCGATCGACCACAGTGAGGTGTGGGATCGGGTGGGGCAACGTGCAAGCTCGACATGCACGTGCCCACGTGTATGCCAATGCGAAGCTCGCGAGATCGCAGCAGGATCACCCGCGCGCGGGTAGCCGCGATCGCGGCCTCGCCTGCGCGGAGCCGCGCAGGACCCCGAGCCCGGCGCACTTGCCGGCGCGATGCGCCCTCAGCTCGCGCCCGAGCCGCGCAGCACCGCGGGCACGGTACGGAAGATGATCTTGAGATCGAGCCAGAGCGACCAGTTGTCGATGTACTCCAGATCGAGCGCCATCCACTGCTCGAAGTCGACCTGGTTGCGACCCGAGACCTGCCACAGCCCGGTCAAGCCCGGCTTCACCGACAGCCGACGCCGCTGCCACGGTTCGTACTGACCGACCTCCGAAGGCAGCGGCGGCCGCGGGCCCACCAAGCTCATGTCGCCGATGAGCACGTTGATGAGCTGGGGCAGCTCGTCGACGCTGGTCGCACGAATGATGCGTCCGATCGACGTGATGCGCGGGTCCTTCTTGATCTTGAACACCGGCCCCGTCATCTCGTTGAGGTGGGCCAGCTTGGCGCGCAGCGCCTCGGCGTCCACCACCATCGAGCGGAACTTCAGCATCGTGAACTTGCGGCCGTGCCTGCCGGCGCGGACCTGCCTGAAGAACACCGGGCCCTTGGAGGTCAGCTTGATCGCGATCGCGGTGCCGATCATCACCGGCGCGGCCAGGGTCAGGCCGATCAACGCGCCGGTGATGTCGAGCATGCGCTTGACCAGCAGGCGACCCTGCGAGGTCGGCACGCGGGTCATGCCCAGCATCGGCAGGTCGAAGCCGGTGACGTTGGCGACCTCGATCTTCGCGCTGCTCGGCGGCAGCACCGACGGCATCGTGAGCAGCACGTCCACGCCGCGCGCGTCGCAGGCCGCGAGCGCGCTGGCGAAGCGATCCGCGTCCTGGCCCGGCACGGCGAAGACGACCTCGTCGACCGGCTCGCGGTCGAGCAGTGCGGCGAGGTTCTCGACGTCGCCGAGGATCGGCTCGACCTCGGGCTCGCGGCTCTCGCCGGCGACGGTCACGTGGCCGACGAGGCGGTTGTTCCACGGCGAGTTGCGCTTGAGCGAGGCCGCGAACGCGGCCGCATGGGGCCCGCAGCCGACCACGAGCACGCGGTGGCCGTCGACGTCGGTGCGGCGCAACGCCGCGACGGACTCGAGCAGCAGGATGCGGAACGAGATCAGCGCGCCGAGCTGGACCACCGCCAGCATCGCGACGAACGATCGAGCGACGAACGCGACTTTGTAGAGGAACGCCGCGACCACGAACAACGCGATGCCGATGCCGACCGCTCGTCCGTAGCGCACGAACATGCGCCAGTACGAGACGCGGAAATCGCTGGTCTTGGACCACGACAGCGCCAGGCCCCACATCGGCACGAGCAACCACACCAGCTGGTAGTAGTCGTCGACGTTGACCGGCAGGACCTCGACCAACCCGCTGAACGCCGTGATCTGGGCGTCGCCGAGCCAGCGTCGCAGCATCAGCGCGGCCAGGAACGCGGCCGCACTGATCGCGATGTCGATCACGAGCAGGATCTGCCGGAACAGCACGGCCTGATGGCGCGTCACCCGATCCCTCCCCCGGTCCCTGCTCCCGTCTGCGTCGTTCGGCCTTGCGAGAAGAAATTCTCGCAGTGGGCCTCACGCAGATTGCGGGAGCGTGGCCAGGCTCCTATCTACACGCGTGCGCGTGGGGTTTCAAGGGGGTCGGAGGCACCGATGCCGCGCTGACCCATCGATCGCGTCGATGTCGCGTCGTCGTTGCGTCGATGGCTGCCAAGGCTGCGGCCGATCGTTGGGTCGATCACCGCTGCCATCGCGACGGCTGCGTCTGCGTTGGGTTTGACACTTGCTGCGCGCACGCGTCACGCGCGTCGCGGCAGCTTCGCGGCGCGCGCGAGTCGCTGGTCGGCCAGTCGGACGCGCGGCTCGGGCATGCTTGCGCCGCCGTGGGCACCACGCAGCGGTTCTTGGGTCGTACGGGCGTGCGGGTCTCGCCGCTGGCGCTGGGCACGATGTCCTTCGGTGGCGACGCCGACGCGAGCACGGCAGCGCGACTGTTCGCGATGGCGCGCGAGCGCGGCGTCAACCTCTTCGACTGCGCCGACGTCTACAACGGCGGACGCTCCGAGCAGCTGCTGGGCGAGCTCGTGCGACCGTGCCGCGACGAGGTCGTGATCACGACCAAGGCGTACTTTCCCACCGGCAGCGACGGCAACGCGCGCGGCAGCTCGCGCTATCACCTGGTTCGTGCGGTCGAGGCGAGCCTGCGACGACTCGGCACCGATCGCATCGATGTCTTCTTCTTGCACCGCTTCGACGACGTCACGCCGCTCGAGGAGACCTTGCGCGCGGTCGAACACCTGGTCGCGCGAGGCATGGTGCTCTACCCGGCAGTGAGCAACTTCGCCGCGTGGCAGACCGCGCAAGCGATCGGCATCGCGCAGCGGCACGGGTGGCAGCCGATCGCGTGCGTGCAGCCGATGTACAACCTGGCCAAGCGCCAGGCCGAGGTCGAGATCCTGCCGATGTGCGCGGGCCTGGGTCTGGGCGCGCTCACCTACAGCCCGCTGGGCGGCGGGCTGCTCAGCGGCAAGTATGGCGTGAACGCGAGACCCGAGCGCGGGCGGCTCGTCGACGTCGCGATGTATCGCGAGCGCTACGGCTCGCCGATCCACTTCGAGATCGCCGAGCGCTTCACCGCGTTCGCCGCGGCGCGCGGGCTCGATCCGGTGCCGCTGGCGATCGCGTGGGTCGCCGCGCACCCGGCCGTGACCGCGCCGATCATCGGTGCGCGCGACCCCGAGCAGCTCTCGCGCTGCCTCGCGGCGCTGGACCTCACGGTCGACCCCGCGATGTGGGCCGAGATCGCCGCGCTGTCGCCGACGCCGCCACCTGCGACCGATCGCAACGAGGAATCGACCGCCACGAACTACGGCAGCCGCTAGCCCAGCGGTTGCGACCCGGCCGCGCTGCGGCTAGCTTCGTGCTCGCCCCGCGCGACGCCATGGCCCACGACGTCTGCGACGATCACGATCACGGCCCCCGGCAACCACCGGTGCGCAGCCCCGAAGCGGTCGAGCGCGCGGTGCGATTGTTCCGCGCGCTGGGTGACGAGGCCCGGCTGCGCACGCTCGACCTGCTGATCGCCGGCGAGGCCTGCGTCAGCGAGCTGGCCGCCAGCACCGGCGAGCGCGTCTCCACGGTGTCGCACCGCCTGCGACTGTTGCGATCCGAGGGCCTGGTCACGCGACGCCGCGAGGGCCGACACATCTACTACGCGCTGGCCGACCGCCACGTGCTCGAGCTGGTGGAGAACGCCTTGGTCCACGCGACCGAAGAGCCACAAGCCGAGCCCGCCGATCCCGACGACGAAGACTGACGCACCTCAGTGCGCATGGTCCTCCCCGTGCGCGTGCCCATGCCCGTGGGCGTGCGCGGCATGTTCATGCCCATGCGCGGCGTGTTCATGCGCATGCCCGGCATGTTCGTGCCCATGCGCGTCCCCGTCGTGCTCCATCGCATCTCCGTGGTGATGCGCATGCAGATGCGCATGCGCCCCGCCATCGATCACATCCAGCCAGCTCTGCACCCCATCGCGCCACAGCTGCCGCACCAACGCGATCCCGACCAGCGCCAGCGCACCCCAGGCGATCGCGCCGTGCTCATGCGCCTGCTCGAGCGCCCGCGGTGGCGTCACCGGCACACCGAACACGTTCACCAGGATGCCCATGCCGCAGCTCGCGATCGCGATCGCGAGGATCCCCAACACGGTCGCGCGGCGACCATAGCTGCGCCCGAGCACCGCGACGGTCGCGACGTTGGTCGCCGGCCCCAGCAGCAACCCCACCAGCACCGCGCCGGGCGAGACGCCTTTGAGCAGGAGCACCGCTGCCATCGGCGTGGCCGAGGCCGCGCAGACGTACGTCGGCAACGCCACCAACGCCACCACGAGGATGTCGAGGCCGGTGTCGGCCAGCGCCGCGAGGCCCTCGGTCGGCACCGCGATCTCGAGGAACGCCGCGGCCAGCAGCCCCACGATGGTCCACGGCGCGGTGTGCAGCAGGAGCTCGTCGAAGGCCTCCCACGCCGTGCGCAACGCTGCGCCCGAGGGCCGATCGGCCAGCACGCCACCGGTGTGCATCGGTGCGGCGGCAGGGCGCTCGACCAGCGAGGCGAACACCAACCCCGCGACGACCGCCAACGCGAGCGCAGCGGCGAGTCGAACCAGCGCGTAGGGCCAGCCCAGGAATCGCACGCCCAACGTCAGCGTCTCGGGCCCGAGCTCGGGCGTGCTGATCAGGAACGCGACCACGAGCGCGACCGGGGCCCCGCGCCGGCGCAGGCCCGCCGCGATCGGCAGCACGCCGCAGGCGCACAGCGGCAGCGGTGCTCCGATCGCGATGCCGCGCAGCGCCTGACGCAACGGCGTGCCCTGTTGCAACCACCGCGTCGGCGCGCGCGCGCCGATCACCTGCAGCGCGGCGCCCAGCACCAGCCCCAGCAGCAACATCGGTGCGGTCTCCAGCGCGAGCTCGAGCCAGGTGTGCTGCAGACGATCGTGGATGCCACCGCCGGCGTCGTGGGAGTGCACCGAGCCCAGCGGCAGCGCGAGCCCGGCGACGATGGCGACGAGCTCGAGCGTGCGCACCAACGGTGAGCGCTCGCCGGTCTGCTCGCTGGGGTGCAACAAGACATGGCACAGGAATCCTGCGACCAACGCGGCGACGACCGGCGCGACCGCCTCGGCGACCGCGGCGGTGACCCAGCCCGCGGTCAGAAAGCCCAGGCTCGAGGCCAGCAACAGCGCCACGATCCGTCGCAGCGCCGGCGCCCGGCCCCGTCGCGCGAGCACGGTGCCGATGAACAACGCCGTCAGCGGGATCGTGTGGGCTGCGACCGCGAGCACGATCTCGACGTGATCGTGATCGACGTGCGCCGGACCGCTGTAGGTGCCCAGCGCGAGGCCCTCGACGAACTGATGCGCGACGAAGCCGAAGTAGCCCAGCTCGGCACCGACGCCGTGCGCGGTCGCCTGCGCGCGGGCGCCCAGCAGCCGTCGCAGCGCATAGGCGAACAGCGGCGGCAACGCGACCGCGCCGAGGAAGATGAGCAACGCGCGGGCGCCCAGCTGTTCCACCGCCTCGGGCAGCAGCTGCACCGCCGCGAGCATCGCCACCGCCGCGATCGCAAAGCTCCGCAGCACGCCCAGCCACGACGCACCGCGCCGCGTCGCCGCCGCGAGCCCGCCGCCCAGCAGCACCGAGCCCAAGGTGATGAGGAGGGCTTCGCCCATTGCCGCCCCAGCGGACGTCGATCGCTGTTAGCGCGAGCGCCCGCGCCACGCAATCACGCCGCCGCGTGGCGCAAGGCGGGTTGCTGCGCGCACGTTTCGACGATCGTGCAACTCTGCTAGCTTGACGCGGGTCCCGCTGGACACCACGCGGTTCGGGCGCTCGCGCAGCCCCGCGCCCCTCCCACCGTGTTCGCGCTCGTTGCATGGGTCTCGCTCGCGTCGGCGCCTGCCGCCGCCGCCGTGCCGTGGCCCGAGCGGGTGCGCGTCGACGGCCCGGCATGTGGCGAGCCGCTGGGCGATCGCGTCGCGCGGGCCGGCCGTCCCGGCGCACCCATCGATCTCGACGTCGAGGCCGACGCGCGGCTGCGCCCCCGCAGCGACGGTCGCTGGGAGCTCGAGCTCGAGATCACCCGCGGTGACGCGCTCGAGCAGCGGCACTTCGTCGCCGACGAGTGCGGCACGTTGCTCGATGCCGCGGCGTTCGTGATCGCTGCGGCGATGGATCCCACGCGCACGTCCGCACCGGTGCCGACGGCCGAACCCACCGCGCCCACGGAACCCACGGCGCCCGAGCCGGCCGAGCCCCACGCGCAAGCCCCCACGCCGCCCGCCTCGGCATCGACCGCAGCGTCCGCGACCACGTCCGCGAGCCCGCCGCCGCGTCCGCGCCCGCCCGCACGCCGTCGCCCGGGCGCGTTCGTGGGCGTGTGGGGCGGCCTCGATGGTGGCGCGCTGCCGGGCGCGACCGGCTACTTCGAAGCCGACATCGGTGCGCGCGGACGCGGCTGGCGCGTGGGCCTGCTCGGCGGCACGCGGCTGCAGACCGAGCAGCGCGCGTCGCTCGATCCCAAGGCCGGCGCGAAGCTGTCGCTGTGGAACGTGGGCGTGCGCGCGTGCGGCGTGCCGTCGTGGCGCGTGCTCGAGCTGCCGCTGTGCCTGGGCGCGGACGCGGGACAGCTGCGCGCACAGGGCTTCGGCTACCAAGGCGCGCGCTCGCTGACGCGTCCGTGGGCCGCGATCGCGATCGCGCCGGGTCTGTTGTGGCGCGTGCACCCACGCGTCGCGATCGGTGTGCGCGTCGAGCTCGACGTGCCGCTGCGGCGCACGCAGCTGGTGATCGAACATCTCGAGGCGCTGCCGCGCGTGGGTCCCGTCGCCGGGCGCGGCCTGTTGGGGCTCGAAGGACGATTCCCGTGACCGCGGTGACGGGACGGGGGGCCGGCGGGCAATGCCCACCGGTGCGCCCGGCCGTCGCGTCGAGCCCGAGCCCGGACCCGGCGGCGCTGCCGCCCGCGCTCGATCGCGTCTACCGGGCGCACTGCGACTTCGTGCACCGCGTGGCGCTGCAGCTCGGGGCCCACGCCGAGGATGTCGAGGACGTGGTGCACGACGTGTTCCTCGTGGTCCATCGCCGCCTGCACGAGTACGACGGCCGCAGCATGCGTTCGTGGTTGTACGGCATCACCCGCCGCGTGCTCGCGCATCGTTGGCGCGGCCACCGACGCGCGCGCGAGCGCGAGCAGGCCGCCGAGCCGCCGACGCACGGTCTCGACCCCGAGCACCGCGCGGCCGCGGTCGAGGCCATCGCGCGGGTCGAGCGGTTCCTCGACGGCCTCGACGCCGATCAGCGCGAGGTGTTCGCGTTGATCGAGATCGAAGGCGAGAGCCCGGCCGCGGTGGCGCAGCTGCAGGGGGTCGGCATCAACACGGTGTACTCGCGGCTGCGGCTGGCACGCCGACGTTTCGCGCGGATGTTGGACGAAGGGGGCGATTGGCGATGAACGAGTCCCACCGCGATCATCCATGCCTGCGCAGCTATCGTGCCGCGCGCAGCATGTCGGCGGCGCAGCGCGAGCGCGTGCGTGCGCGCCTGGCCGCGAGCATCGCCGCGCAGGCGCAGCCGCCGGCGCACACCAACGTGCGGCCGCTCGTGATTGCGGTCGCACTGCTCGCCGCCGCCGCCGCGGTGGTGTTGTTGCTGCGTCGCGGTAGCGACGAGCGCCGCATGGCACAACACGCGCCGCGCGACGAAGCGGCTTTCCACGGCGACGCGCAGCGCCCCGCGCTCGCGCAGCCAGCCG
This sequence comes from Nannocystaceae bacterium, assembly GCA_019694555.1. Taxonomy (GTDB): domain Bacteria; phylum Myxococcota_A; class Polyangia; order Nannocystales; family Nannocystaceae; genus Xiheibacterium. Next base: position 29,543 of record JAIBBS010000002.1, on the reverse strand, counting down.
TGACCCCGGCCGAGCTGCCGCAGCCCTCGGCCGTGCCGGCTCCACCGGCGCCGACCGACGCCGTGCCCAGCCGACGCGTGGGGCTGCGTGCGCCGAGCGAACCCGCGCCCAGCGCGTTGCAGGCCGAGCTCGCGTCGCTGCAATCGATCCGCGACGCGCTCGACCGCGGTGCGATCGACGACGCGCTCGCGGCGTTGCGCAACCACGCGCAACGCTTCGCGCAACCGCAGCTCGACGCCGAGCACGAGGCGCTGCGCATCGAGGCCCGCTGTCGCGCCGGCGACGTCGAGGTCGCCCGCGCGGCGGCGCGTCAGTTCGTCGAGCGCTGGCCCAGCTCCGGCGCGCTCGCGGCGGTGCCCGAGCGCTGCCGCTGAGCCTGGCTCACGGACACGACGGCATCGGACAGGCGAGCGCGTCCACGAAGGTCGTGCCGTAGCGGTGCAGTCCACCGCCGCCGTCGACCGCCGAGACCTCGAGCGAACCGCTGCAGAGCATCTGCTCGAGATCGAGGCTGTCGAGCGCGAGGCGGGCGTGGAACACGTCGCGCGACTCTCCACCGACGACGACCTCGCCCATCGGCGACGCCGAGGTCTGCTCGATCGTCGTGTCGGGGCCCACGTCGACGAACAACACCTCGAGCTCGGGCTGCAGGTTGGCGGTGCCGCACGCGACCGTGGCCTCGGCCGGGTAGACGCTGACCAGCACTGCCGGGCCATCGTCGGGGCCGCACGTGCCCTGCACGCGCACGATCGTTCCCGGCGCGGGCTCGAGCGCGGGGAACAGGTCGGTGGGCACGCAGAAGCCGCCGCTGCAGTCGGGATCGCCACCGCAGTCGCAGCTTTGGTTCTCGACCGAGTCGGCGCAGGCGATCCCGCTCGAGACACACAGGCCGAACTGCATCCCCACGTAGCAGACCTCGCCGTCGCCGCAGTTGTCGTCGTTCGCACACGGCGTGCGCAGGCAGCCCTGGTCGTCGAAGGGCGAGTCGAGATCACCGCAGGCGTCGCCGCACGGCGGTGGGAACAGCTCGCAGTTGCCGGGTCCGCACGACGCGGGGCCATCGGTGCCGCTGCCCTCGGCGGTCGTCACGCCGGTCTCGGCGCTGGTCTGTCCGGTGCTGCCGGTGGTGCTGGTCGCACTCGCGCTGCCGCCGGTGCTGGTGTCGCCGCCGCTGCCGCTGCCGCCACTGCTGCTGTCGTAGTCGCCCAGCGAGCGATTCTCGCCGCAGCTCGCCAGCAACAAGAGCCCCAACACACGATGCGTCGCCGAAGTCATTGCACGCTCCACGATGACCGGCATTGCCCGCGGCTCGCCGATCCCGTCACGGCTCACCGCGCGGTCACGCGGAAGCGCGGCGGGTCGATGCGCTCGCTCTTGCACTTCGGACAGCGACTCGGGCGCGAGAGGCGATCACGGGACTCGAACTCGAACTCGCAGGCATTGCAGCGCGCCGGTTCCACCACCAGGCGCTCCTCGCTGCCGGCGAGCGAGCGCTGCAGGTGCTCGAGGTGGTCGGCGACCTCGCGCTGGGAGATCCGAACGATCGACGACAGCTCCAGCGCCGCGAGCGGCCGCGGGCTCCGCAGCGCCTCGAGCAGCGCGGCGCGCACCGTCTGATCCGCTGCGCGGGGGCCGACTTGGGGCTTGCTCATGACGTCGAAGTCTACGCCGGCGGCCCGGGCGCTTGCACGGGCCGTACAATCCCGGCCGTGACCGCGCCGGGGCTGGCCCAGCGAGCCTTCGTGCTCGGCTTCATCGCCAACTTTGCGCACGCGCTCGCGTTCCATGCCTACGTGCACCTGCCGGGCCGCCTGGTCGAGCTCGGCGCCGGCGAGCTCGAGCTGGGCATCATCATCGCGACGATGGCGGTGGCCGCGATCGCATGCCGCCCGCTCGTGGGCGTGCTGCTCGATCGACGCGGCCGCCGCGACATCGCCCGCGTCGGCAGTCTCATCAACGTCGTCGCCTGCGCGGCGTACCTCGCGGTCGACGATCTCGGGCCGGCGATCTACGCGATCCGTCTCGCGCACGGCGTCGCCGAGGCGATGTTGTTCTCCGTGCTGTTCACCATCGCGGCCGACGTGGTGCCGCCGGCCCGCCGCACGCAGGGCATCGCGATCTTCGGCATCTCCGGGATGATTCCGCTGTCGCTGGCGGGCTGGCTCGGCGACGCGTTGCTGCGCGTGACCGGCTACCCGGCGTTGTTCACCGCCACCGTCGCCGCCGCCGTGCTCGGCACCGTCGCCTGCTTCGCGTTGCCGGACTCGCGGCCGTCCGCCCACGAGGGCTCTGCGCCCGCGCGAGGGTTCCTGCAGGCCGTGCTCGCGCCGCCGTTGCGCCCGGTGTGGACGGTCGGCATGGGCTTCTCGCTCGCGGCCGCGGCCTACTTCGCGTTCCTCAAGACCTACGTCGCCGATCGCGGCGTCGGCTCGGTCGGCAGCTTCTTCGCGGCCTACACCGCCGCCGCGATCGCGCTCCGGATCGGCTTCGGTCGCCTGCCGGATCGCTTCGGTGCCCGGCCCACGCTGGTGCCCGCGATCGCGTGCACGGCGGTGGCGGTGGCGCTGCTGGCCGAGGCCCGCAGCGACGCCGCGGTGGTGTGGGCGGGAATCTTCGGCGGCATCGGACACGGCTACGCGTTTCCGATCATGAGCGCGCTGACGGTGGCCCGCGCTGCACCGTCGGAGCGCGGCATGGCGCTGTCGACCTTCACTGCGCTGTTCGATCTCGGGCTCGTGCTCGGCGGCCCGCTGTTCGGGGTCGTGCTCGAGCTGTTCGACTACCGCGCGATGTTCTGGTGCGCCAGTGCGCTGGCCGGCCTCAGCGTCGTGGTGTTCGTGCTGTGGGATCGCGAGCCTTCGCGCGCCATGCTCCGCGATCAGCCCGCGCCGCGCTTGCCGGGGTGACGCACGTCGCGGCCCTCGACCATGTAGATCACCAGCTCGGCGATGTTGGTCGAGTGGTCGGCGATGCGCTCGAGCCACTTCGCCACCGACTGCACGTGGATGATCTCGTGCATGGTCGCCGGGTCCGCCCGCATCGACTCCAACAGCTCGCCGAACACGCGGTGGTAGAGCGCGTCGACCTCGTCGTCGCGGGAGATGACCTCGCGGGCCTTGGCGGCGCTGCCGCTGACGAAGGCGTCGATCGCATCCTTGACCATGGATTCGACCACTGCGCTCATGCGCGGCACGTCGCGGTGGACGACCACGGGGTTGCCGCGGCTGAGGTCGATCGCGCGCTCGCAGATGTTGACCGCGAGATCGGCGATGCGCTCGAGGTCGGTGACCATCTTCATGGCCAAGGTCACGAAGCGCAGGTCCGAGGCCATCGGCTGGCGCTTGGCCAGGATGAGCATGCACATCTCGTCGATGTCGACCTCGGCGCGGTTGACGGCGCCGTCGAGCTCGATGGTGCGCCGGGCGAACTCCGCGTCGCGGTCGGCGAGCGCGCGGCCGGAGCGAGCGATCATCTCCTCCACGCGACCGGCCATGAGCAACAGGCTCTGGCGCAGCGCCGCGAGCTCTTGCTCGTAGGTCCGGGCCGTGTGCTCGATCGGCTTGGTCACCGTGTTCGTCCTAGCGTAGCGGAATCCGGGGGCCGGGCAACGCTCACGCGGCGCTCTCGGCATCCTCGGGCACGTCGCCCAGTGGCACCGTGACCCAGAAGATCGAGCCGCGTGGAGAGCGTGGGTCGACACCGACGCTGCCGCCCATCGCCTCGACCAGGTGCTTCACGATCGACAGGCCCAGACCGGTGCCGCCGGCCTCGCGCGAGCGGCCGCTGTCGACGCGATAGAAGCGCTCGAAGATCCGCTTGGCGTGCTGCGGCTCGATGCCGGGGCCGTCGTCGCGCACCTCGATGCGCACCTGCTCGCCGTCGCGCGCCGCGCTGAGCTCCACGTGGCCGCCGGCGGGCGTGTACTTGACCGCGTTGTCGACCAGGTTCACGAGCACCTGCTCGAGCGCCTTGAGATCGCCCATCACGTACAGGCCGGGGTCGACCTCGCTGTGCAACGAGATGGACTTGGCCTTGGCGTCCTGTTCGAGCGTGAGGATCACGTCGGTGGTCAGGTCGGACAGCTCCAGCGGCTCGAGCGAGAGCACGCGCTTGCCGGCCTCGATGCGCGAGATGTCGAGCAGATCGCCGATCAGGCGCGTGAGGCGATCCGCGTGGCGGTACAGCGCCTCGACGAAGCGGCGCGCGGCCTCCGGGTGTTCCAGCGCGCCGTCGAGCAGCGTCTCGGCGTTGGCGCGGATCACCGCGATGGGCGTGCGCAGCTCGTGCGAGACGTTGGCGACGAAGTCGCGACGCACGCGCTCGAGCCGGCGGATGTCGGTGACGTCGTCGGCCACGACCACGAGCCCGCCGTCGGCCAGGCGGCTCGCGCGGGCCTGCACGCTGCGCAGTGGGCTGGGCAGCTCGAACTCCGCGGTTTCGGGCTCGCCCGCGGCCACGCGATCGAGCAGCTCGTGCAGCGCCGGTGCGCGCACCTGCTCGAGCAACGGCCGGCCTTGCCAGCTGTCCCGCAGCGCGAACAGTCGACGTGCGCTGCGGTTGGCGGTGGCGATGCAGCGCTCGCGGTCGAGTGCGAGCACGGCCGGCGCCATGGTCTCGAGCACGGCCTCGAAGCGGTCGCGCTCGGCCGCGAGCGAGCGCAACGCGGTGTCGAGCTCGTCCGCCATGCGGTGGACCGAGCCTGCGAGACCCGCGATCTCGGTGTCCTCGGGCAGCGTCGGTCGGGGCTCGCGCGACTGCACGCTCGCGACCAGGCTGCGCAGCGTCCGCGACAGCTCGCGCTGCGCCCACGCCAGGCCCAGCGCCGTGGTCGCGACGCTGACGATCAAGCCCACCGCCAGCGCCGACCAGATCGCGACGCGGGCCTCGGGGGCCACGCGACCGAGTCCGATGCCCAGCGCGAGCGAGACGATCAGCTGCGCGCCGGTGAGGGCGCCGAGCGTCGCGGTCTTGCGTCGCGCCGGCAGCACGTCAAGCCCCTGCGATGGACTCCGGACGGAATCGGTACCCCACGCCGCGCAGGGTCTCGATGCACTCTGCCGCGTCGCCGAGCTTCTTGCGCAGGCGTCGGACGTGGGTGTCGACGGTGCGCGTGGTGATCTCGCCGTTCATCTCCCAGACGTCGGCGAGCAGGGCATCGCGCGTCTGCACTCGGCCCTTGCGCTGGGCCAGCGCCAGCAGCAGGCGGAACTCGAGCGCGGTCAGCGAGATCTCCGCGTCGTCGATCCACACGCGGTGGCCGTCGACGTCGATCTGCAGCCGACCGAAGCGCAGGCGCGTGCCGGAGTCGGTGGTGGCCTCGGTGCGACGCAGGATCGCCTTCACGCGCAGCGTCAACTCGCGGACGCTGAAGGGCTTGGTCACGTAGTCGTCGGCGCCGAGCTCGAAGCCGACCACGCGGTCGACCTGGTCGGCCTTGGCGGTGAGCATCAACACCGGGATGTCGCGCGTGGCGTCGGACTGCTTGAGCCGCCGGCAGACCTCGGTGCCGGGGATGTCGGGCAGCATCAGATCGAGCACGACGAGGTCGGGGGTCGGGTTGGCGTTCGCCAGCTTGAGCGCGGCCTCGCCGGTGCCGGCGGTGGCCGTCCGGAAGCCCTCGCGCTCGAGGTTGTACGCGACGGTCGACACGAGGTCGCTTTCGTCGTCGACGATGAGGATCTGCGCGGTCATCCCGTTGCCACCTGGGGGTAGCATGGATCGTAGCGCGCCCGGTGACAGCCGCGTGACGCGGGTGCGACGGCGGCGCAGCGATCGCGGGGCGCCGTGCGCCGCGAACACCGTCCGCGCCGGCGCGGCCGGTCGCGGGACGGCCTCGGCTCGCGCTCAGGGCTCGCAGATCGTGCGTTGGTTCACCAGCGAGAACGCGGAGCTCGGCGCAGTCCCGAGTACCTCGAAGTCGAGCCCGCAGCGCTGGTAGGCCGACTCGCCGGTCTTGCCGTCCTGCACCACCGCGCCGGTCGGCGCCGCGACGCCGACGTAGTCGCCGCCGGGCGACCACACGACCTCGTTGTGGAACGTGCCGCTCGACATCGACCACAGCTCCTTGAGCGACTCGCTCTCGTACACCGTGATGGCCATGCTGCCGGAGCGCTGGTTCACCGCGAGAAAGCGCGTGCCGTCTGCGGAGGGCCAGATCTCGTTCACCGAGCCGTCGCCGATGGCCTTGCTGCGCACGTGCTCGCCGTTGTCGACGAAGACCTCCATGCGGCTGCCGTTCCAGCGCACGCCGTAGTGGCGTCCGAGTCGATCGATCGCCAGCGGCGCGATCTGACCGGGCTTGAGATCGATGGCCTTGCCCTTCACCTCGTCGGCGCTGAGATCCGAGCGCAGCTCCTTCATGGTGTAGAAGCGCATGCGGTTGCTGCTGTCGAGCGTCCACATGACCGCGTCGGTGTGGCCCGGCGCGCCGCGGGTCAGCAGCCCGGTGCGATACGACGTGTCGGCGATGATGTAGGGCCCGCGGAAGCCGGGCTTGCCGTGGTCGACCTTGGCGTCGAACTCGAACAGCCGCGTGTCGTTCACGGTGCTGTGGCGGTCGATGAGCAGCAGCCCGCGCTCGGGTGCGACCTGCACCGAGCGAATCGAGCCGTTGACGCCGGTCTCGGCCACGACCTCGCCGGTGTGCCAGTCGACCATCTGCACGCCGCCGAGGCCGTCGACCAGCAGCAGGCGATCGTCGTCCATGAAGCGGACCTTGAAGACGCCGTTGAACGGATCGGTCGGCAGCGCGGCGACATCCGTGCCCTTGCCCGCCAGCGGTTCGATCCACACCGGACCCTGCGGGTACACCGTCGCGACCGAGTTGCCGTTGGGCGAGATCGCGATCGAGGTCGCCTGCAGGCTGCGGTAGCCCAGGAAGTGGTGGTGGCCGTCCTTGGTGTCGGCGACGTACAGCCAGTTGCCGTGGCCGGCGACGTGGCGCTGGGGACCGAAGGCCTGCACACGCAGCTGACCGTTGAAGTCCTGCGGCGGCGCGGTGCGGACGTGCACGCTCTTGCGCTCGGTGTCGACCAGCCACGACACGCTGCCGTCGTTGGCCGAGGCCAGCAGCGACGTCGGGCTCACGAAGCCCACGCCGGGCACCGTGTGCGCCTGCGCCATGACCGAGAAGCGCTGCTCGGGCGTGTCGTGCCGCAGATCGAGCACCACGAGGTCCCACTGCGTGCCGTTCCACTTGTCGACCAGCGCGACGCGGCTGCCATCGGGCGAGAGCCCCAGCGTCGAGCTGCCGATCTCCACCTGCGACGTGAACAGCCGCGGCGTGCCGGCGCGACGGATCGAGGCCTTGCCCTCGAGCACCAGCTCGATGGGTTGCAGCTCGAGCTTGGTGGTGCTGCCGCTGCGCTCGTCGAGCACCGCGAGCACCCGCTTGCCGTCGGGCGTCACACGCAACGCATTGGGCCGGAACTTGCGCTCCTCGAGGCGCGCGAGCTCCTTGCCCGCGGCGTCGAACAGGCGCAGCGAGTGATCGCGGAACAGCGCCAGGATCCGCTCGCCGCCCGCGAGCACGTGGCCCTCGATGAGCGGATCGAACGGCGGCAGCTCGGCCTTGGTCGTGATGCGATCCTGCGCGTCGATGGCGATGATCTTGGCGCCGCCGGTCGCGTCGACCGCGAAGGCCAGCCAGCCGTCGCCGCGCTGCGACAGTGACAGCGCCTGCGGGGCACGGATCGGCATCGCCAGCGGCTCGCGCGAGCCGTCGAGCGCGGTCCACAGCCGCACGCCACCGATGGCGTCGCGCGTGAGTGCGCCGCGACCGTCGGGCGACAACACCACCTTGTCGATAGCACCCGAGTGCGCGACGCCAGCACGCCGCGCAGTGGAGTGCTTCACGCGCGGGCCGGGCTCGAGGGACTGCAGCGTCGGCTTACCGCGGGGGGTTTCCTGGCCCTGCGGCGGCGGCTTGGTGGGTTCGCGGCGGCACGACGAGGTCAGCCCCAGCGCGAGCGCCAGGGCCGTGCACGACAATCGGAGCATGGTGGGGTTTTACAGGGTCTCGAGGTACGCGACCAGATCGCTGATCTGCGCGTCGTCGAGGCGGCTGGTGCGGCCCATCGCATGGATGCTGCCATTGTTGCGCAGCAGCGACTCGAGCGAGGTCGCGCTACCGTCGTGGTAGTACGGCGCGCTGCTGGCGAGGCCGATCAGCGACGGGGTGTCGACCGCGGGCAGATCGCTGGCGATGTCGTGGCGCTTGCCGTCGCTCGAGAGTGCGCCGTCGTGGCAGTTGAGGCAGCCGGTGGTGGTGCTGTCGAACAGCTCCTTGCCGCGGGCGACCGCCTGGTCGTCTTCGACCGTGGGGATGCGGGGCTTGGGCAGCGCGGTGAGGAACGCCTGCAGATCCTTGGCGTCGCGGTTGCTGATGCCGGTACCGCCGAGTCGCTTGACCGTGCTGGTGAGGCTGATCTCGAGGTTCGCGTCCTGGCCGTCCCACTTGAACGGATGGGTGCCCTCGAGGCGGCCCGACAGGAACGGCGTCTGCAGGATGTGGCCCTGCAGGAACCAGGTCAGGCCGTCCGCACGGGCCTCGGCGTGGCAGCTCGCGCATGCCATCGCGCCCTGGGTCGAGATCTGCGCGTTGCGGCCCTGGCGGAAGATCTGCTTGCCGCGCAGCTCCGAGGCCGAGAAGTGGCTCTTCGCGAGCTCCTTGCTGGTCGACACCACCGTCGGCGCGGCGGCGCTGTCGGGGTCGCCCTTGAGCCGCACGACGGTGCGCGTGAGCGAGCAGAACACCAGCACGTTGCCGTTCTCGCCGTCGACCGCGAGGCCGTCGGGAGCGCAGCCGTTGCTGCCCGCGACCGACTGCTGCCAGCCCAGGTGGACGCTCGACTGCGAGACGTCCGCGATCGCCATGATGTCGTCCGAGCCGTAGCCGGCGACGTACAGCGTGTCGCTGTTGCCGTCGTACGCGAGCGCGCGCGGCTGGTGCAGCGTGGTGTTCGCCATCGCGGTGCGGATCTCGCCCTGCTCGCCGGCGTCGGGGGTGTCGAGGAACGCGAGGCGGTGGTTGATCGGCGCGGTGAAGCCGTTGCCGCCACCGTAGCCACCCGAGGGCACCTCGAAGTCGCTGGTCGCGAGGTCGGGGGTCGACAGCTGGTGCGGGATCACGGCCAGGCCGTTGCCCACGTACGCGACCGCGAAGGCGTTGCGCGCGAAGCTCTTGCCCTTCTCGGGGTTGAACACCGGCGCCTTGCCGCCGGGCGCCTGCACCTGCGCCTGCTCACCGAAGAACGCGCGGTTGGGCGTGTTGGCAGCCGACGGCGGCGAGGGGTCGAGCGAGACGAACGAGAGCTTGGGCTGCTTGGCCTGCAGGTCCACGCGGGCGACGGCGCCGGAGGTCAGGAACGTCACCAGCGCCTCGTGACCGTCGGGCGAGATCGCGACGCCGCGCGGCTCGGGACCGAGCTCGATGTCCCAGCGCTGCAGGCCGGTCTCGGTCTCGAACGCGATCAGCTTCTGGTCCGCGACGTGGGTGACCAGCAGGGTCTTGTTGTCGGGCGAGAGCGCCACGCCGAAGGGCTCCGCCGCGGTGCGCCACGCATCGACCTTCGCGAGCCCGCCGCGCTCGAGCGAGACCAGCACGATGCGGTCGTGCTCGCGATCGACGACGTACGCTCGCGAGTGCGCGGTGTCGACGACGGCCTGCGACGCGTCGGCCCCGATCGCGAGCTCGGCCACCAGCGCACCATCGACGTCGGTGCGCAGGAGCTTGCCGCTGTCGCCGTCGACCACCAGCGCGCCGTCGCGCAGGGAGACGATCGTGCTGCCGCTCAGCGAGGCCTTGGTCGCCTTGGCCGCGGGCGCGTGGGTGTCACCCAGCGGGGGGTCCTGCATCTGGAAGGGCAGGCCGAAGTTGCCCATCCCGAACTCGGAGATCACCGCTTGCTCTCGGAGCACCTTGGACCGGGCGTCCGCGGCGAGGAAGACAACACTGAGGGTCGACGCAGCGAGGACGGAGACGGTCAGCAGAGTGCGCGGCATGGCGTTGCCATGAGACGCACGACTGTCGCGATTGTTCCACGGTTCGTGGTCACGCCCGTGTCACAGCTCCCCGGAGGTGGCCCTGCGGCGCGATCCCGCGCGATTCCTCGGGTCGCAGCCGCTTGGACTGACGCGATCCGCAGGCCATCGACGTTCGATCTGCGACAAACCGCGGGTCGACCCGTGCGTTGCCGCACGAGTCGACCGCGGGGCCGGGATCAGCGGGCTTCCTTCGCGTACCGCTGGGTCAGCCCGTGGGTGACCACCGCGGCGGCCGCGGGCGCGCCCCACAGGATGTTGCCGCGCAGGCCCACGAAGAACATGCCGGCGGCCTGGGTGCGGAACTTCTCCGGCACGTCCTCGCGCGCGAGCGGGCTGTCGTACTGGCCGCCGATCACCAGCGACGCGAAGCCGCCGATGCTCAGGCCCACGTCGCCGGTCACGCCGACCGGGCCACGCTGCATCTCGTACTTGGGCTGCGCGCCGCCGAGGTCGTTGGTCGGACGGCGTGCGAGCTTGAACGCGAGCGCGCTCGAGAACTCGATCGCCGGCGCGAAGCGACCGCGGCCCAACCAGTAGCGTCCGACCAGACCGAGGTTGCCCCACGTGTCCCCGGTGTCGCTGAAGATCGCGCCGGCCTTGGGCCCCAGCGTCATGCGGGTGTAGCGGGTGGTGCCGCGGGTCTCGACCAGCACCGGAAGGTTCACCCAGACGTCGTACTGCGCGCGGCCGCTGGACCACTTGCGCGCCGACTTCTCGCGCACGTCGCCCTGTCGCAGCCGCGCCGCGAAGGCGCCCATCGCCTGCACCTCGACGTTGAAGCCGCACAGCGGATCGGCGATCAGGCAGTGCCAGCGGACCTTGCGGGTCTCGGGTGCGGCCATCGCCGGCAGGCCGTGGCGACGACGCAGCGCGTCGATGTCCTGCGCGGTGTAGTAGGGCGGCTTGCCGACGTTGCCCTCGGCCACGTGGAAGGTCTCGCCCCGCTTGGCGGTGGGCGGTGTCGGCTGCGTCGCCGCGGGTTCCTCCACCGCGGTGGGCGCTTCGACCGGCGCCTGCGCGGGCGCTTCGGCCGGGGTTTCGGTGGGCGCCTCGGTCGGGGTTTCGGCGGGCGCCTCTGCGGGCGCTTCGGGGATCGCCGGTGAACCCGCAGCGCCGCGCGGACGCTGGACCTCCGGCGGACCCCAGGCGAGCAGCGTCGTCATCGCGAGCGTCACGATCACAGCGCACCTCCCAAGGCCATGCCGGCGAGCGCGAGGGCGATGAGCGGCGCGGCGGCGATGCCGTGCGCGCGCAGACCCAGGGTCACGCGAGCGTCGCGATCGAGGAAGTCACCGCCGGCGAAGAGCGTGGCCCAGCCGCCGAAGCCGAAGCCGACCTCCGCGTGGGTGCCCCACAGCGCGACGCCGCTGGTCAGCACCTGGCTGCGCACGGCACCGATCGAGAGATCGAGGTGCAGGCCGTGGGGCTTCTTCGACAGCCAGATCTGGTTGAGCAACGCGACGCGCGTCGCGTCGGTGCGGGCGCTGCCGCGGACCTCCTGGTCCTCGGCGTTGCCCTGCACGGTGACCGAGCCGGTGCCGCGCGACCACGACGCTGCGAGCCCGATGCCCCACGGATGCCACTTGCGTCCGGCGTACATCATCGGGCGCACGGCCAGGCCGCCGTAGACGCTGAACTGGCCGTACGGCATGTCGGGACCCGCGTTGCTGGCCGGCAAGCGCATGCCGGTCGCGACGCCCGCGGAGATGAGCAGCGACGTGCGGCACCAGCTGCCGTCGACGAAGCAGAACGCACCCTTGCCGACCGAGAGCAGCGGCTTGCGCTTGGGCTGCATCGACGCGACGTGGGCGGTGTCCGAGGCCGGCTCGTCCTCGAAGAACGGACCGTACTCGCCGGGGTTGCGCTTGCGCGGCGTACCGTCCGAGGCGGCACGCTCGGCGCCGACCCATGCGGTCTGCAGGGCCGCTGCCAGCGAGAGCGCCAAGGAGAGGGTTGCAGGCATGGGTTCGTGCGACTCCGGAGGTTATCGCATCCGATCGCCGGGCTCGGACAGCCCCGATGCCGCGGCCTCGGGGCACGCAGCGTGCGCCGCCGGACCGCCGTCACGGGCGGTCGCGGCGGCCGGGGGTGCCATGGCGATGGGCACGGCGAAGGCCACAACGCGGTCGGGCGGACGCCCTTACGCCCAGGACGTCGCACGCGATCGGGATCACGCGGCGCGGCGGCCCGCGTGCGCGGGGTCGGCCCGGACCCGCGCGAGATCCCGCAACGCGCGCTCGAGCAGGTCCCGGGCGCCGTCGCGCGGCGTGGTCTCGGCCCGGCGCGCGAGCGACCGGACCTGCAGCGTCGCGCCGCCCAGCAGCAGCGCGGCGCCGTCGATCGCCGCGGCCGACAGCCGCAGCGCGACCGCGTCGCGGCCCGCCGCGGCGGTGCACGGCAACACGACCAGCACGTGATCGATCGGCATCGCGGTGCGCGGGAAGCTGACGACGGTCTCGCCGCCCTCGCCGTGGCTGGCCACGCGCTCGAGTGGATCGCAGGGCCCGACGCGTTCGGTCGCGGTCAACGTCGCGGCGAAGCGAGCCGCGACCCGTCGCGCACGCGCAGCGTCGCCGGCCGCGGCCACCAGCACCGAGAGCTCCTCGAAGTCGAGGTGACTGCGTCGGACCTCGCGCGCGAGGTAGCGCAGGATTGCGCCGGGCGGCAGCGCCTGCGTGGCGGCGCCCAAGCCGGTGCCGGCGGCCTCGAGGCGATCCTCGGTCGATCGCAGCGCGCGACCCAGGCGCATGTCCTGGACGACCAGCGCGAAGCTGCTGCCCTCGCCGCCGGGCAACGTCAGCCAGCGCAGCCGCAGCGGCTGGCCCAGCGCGGTGGTGGTGCAGACCGGATCCCCTGCGCGCAGGCGCATCGCCCACGGGGCCGGCAATCCCAGCCGCGCGAAGACGGCGTCGACGTCGGCGCCCAACAGCAGCACCTGAGGCGTCGCGAGCAGCTCGCAGGCGCCCTCGCTCGCGACCACGGCGCGCTCGTCGTGGAAGACGACGACGCCATCGCTGAGGCTGTCGCACAGCATCTCCATCGCCAACGCATCGAGGTGCAGGCCCATCGGGGCACAGTCATCGCCCGATCCGCCCGCGACTTCACTACGGCCGCGAACGGTCCACCGGCGGTGCGGCGGCAGCGGCGGCGGCGACCTCGTCCGCGCGGCTGCGGTCGAGGAACGGGGCAAACGGCAACACCAACATGCTGGGGATCGTGGCCACGAACGTCAGCGCGAAGAAGTGGGTCCAGCCGCCGACCCACGGCACGACGAAGCCGCTCGCGGCACCGGCGAGCGTGAAGCCGATGCTCATGATCGCGGTCATCAACGCCATGTGCGTGGCCTTGTGACGCGGATCGCAGCACCGCATGATGTAGACCATGAACACCGCGGTGCCGAAGCCGGCGCCGATGTCCTCGACGATCACGACCGCCGCGACGGCGGGCGTGCCGAGCGAGGACGGGTCCGCGGCCGCGAGCACGGCGTAGAGCAGGTTGGGCAGGTTCTGCGCCAGCACCATCGGCCACAGGCAGCGACGCAGGCCGTAGCGGCCGATGAGCCAGCCGCCCGCCAGCGTCGCGAGCAGCGTCGCGAGGAAACCCAGCGTGCCGTTGACCATGCCGTAGGTCTCGAGCGACAGCCCGCACTCGTTGCGCAGAAACGGCATGCGCATCTTCATGAGGAACGACTCGCCGGTCCGAAACAGCACGATCAGTGCGAGCGCACGCGAGATGTCCGGATGGTCGAGGTAGGCCACGAAAGCGCGGGCGTAGTTCGAGTCGCTGCGCTGCAGTCGACGTCGCAGCCACGGCAGCGAGATCACCGTCGGGATCACCAGCAGCAGCAGCGCCACGCCGATCCAGCCCGCCACGTCGAGCTCGCGCAGCCCCGGCACCTGCGCGACCGCGTCCCGCAGCGCGTGCCACGGCCGGCGCACGAGACCCACGGAGGCGTCGAGCGCGAGCAACCCTGCGGCCACGGCCAGCAGCGCGAGCACGCGCGGGCGCAGCAGGCCGCGCAGCCACTGTCGCAGCGGCCTGCGGCGCGGCTCGACCCGCGGCAACCACCCGCGGTGCAGCACCAGCAGCACGATCATGATCGCGAGCGCGAGCGCCCAGGTCGCATGCCAGCCCCAGTAGCCGGCGACCACCAGCAGCGGGCCGCTCGCCACCAGCGCTGCGGCGCGGAAGGCCGCGGCGCGCAGGCCGACGTAGCGCGACTGGCCCGGGGCATCGAGCGCCTCGAGGTAGTACGCGTCGATGGCGATGTCGTGGGTCGCCGACGCGAAGGCGAGCACCACGAAGATCGCCGACGCCACCGGCAGCGAGATGCCGGTGCCCGCGATCGCGAGCACCAGCACCAGCGCCGCGATGACCCACTCGCAGCCGATGAGGAAGCTGCGCTTGGTCTCGTGGGCGTCGAGCACCGGTGCCCACAGGAACTTGATGTTCCACGGCAGGTGGAACACGGCGGTCAGCCCGATCGCGGCCAGGCTCGCCCCGAGCGCGTTGAACAACACCTCGGCGACGTTGTTGACCAGCGCGTACGGAAAGCCCTCCGCGAAGTAGGTCGAGTTGACCCACACCAGCGGCGGTGCGCCGCGGGGGTCCGCAGCGACGCCGTCTTGCGCGGGCGGTGGCGCGGGCTCTTCGATCCCCGAGGTATACACCGGCGTGCGGGCTGCGGGCACGCAAGCGGCATGGATCGCACCGGTGTGCGCGGGCGCGGCCGCGCGCACGTGCGCGCCCGGTTCGCGTCAGAAGTGGTGCGCCTCGATGAACTGGCTCGGCGCGATGAAGGCCTCGGGGTAGTTCTGGTCGCCGCAGACGTCACCGACCGAGGTGTACGTGGCGGGTTCGGAGTCGAGGTCGACGATGCCGTTGGGGCCCGGGGTGTCGTCGTAGCCGCACACGAGCGCGCCGTTGGCCCCGTCCGACGCGTCGCACAGTGCCTGCGACAGCAGCACGTAGTGCAGGTGCGAGTTGGCGTAGCCGAACTGTGCCTGCCAGTCGAGCACGTGCGCGATGGTGTCGCCGCGCGCGACCACGTCGCCCTCGGCGACCGCGACGCTGCCGAGGTGGCCATAGAACGAACACAGCGTGGTGCCGTCGACCTCGTGTTGGATCAACACGACGTTGACGTACGTGCTGGCGTTGGCGCCGGCGTACAGCACGGTGCCGTCGGCGACCGCGTACACCGGCGCGTTGGCGGTCTCGGCCTCGCCCGCGGCGATGTCCTCCGCGAGGTGACCACCGACGAAACCATTGTAGTCGAGGTAGTGGCCGAGCACCTGCGACACCGTCCAGCCGCCCGCGGGCCACGTGGTGCCGTCGCCGACGGGGTAGCCGAAGCCGCCGCGTCCGGCGATCGGCACGCAGTCGTAGCCGATCGCGTCGCCGGCCCACGCGCAGCTCTGCCCCATCGCGGCGCAGTCGGCCATCTGGATCGCACCGTCCTCGCACCACACCAGCAGCTCGCCGTCGCACAGACCGGTGTAGCCCAGCGACTCGCAGTCGTAGCCGCCGCCGCTCGAGCTGCCGCCATCGAGCGTGGCCGCGGAGCTGCCGTCGCCGGGGCCGTCGCTGCTGCTGCCGTCGGTGCCGCTGGCCGTGCCGATGCTGGTCGCGGCGGTACCGTGCGATCCCGCGGTGCTGCCGTCGCCGGGGCCACTGCCGTCCGAGCTGCTCGGATCCCACGCGACCGTGTCGCGCTGTCCCTGCGAACCGCAGGCGCACAGCGCCGCGACCATGACGATGCCCCACCGCCCCATGGCCTCGCAGTGTAGCGCCGTCGCCGGGCTCAGCGACGCCACGCGAGCGAGTGCGCCCACACCATTGCGCACGACGCCAGCGCAATCGCGATGCACACGACGATCACTGCGCGGCGTCGCCACGGCGGACCGCTGCCGAGGCCGTGGTCGAGCCAACGTTGCCACGCGAGCGCAATCCCGAGGCCGAGGATCGGCACTGCCGGCACGAGGTAGCGATGATCGACCGACGCGCCGCCCTCGGGCGTGCGGTGCAGCGCGAGCAGCAGCAGCCACGGCACCAGCGGCAGCGCCCACCGCCGCACGCGGGACTGCGCCAGGCCCACGAACCCCAGCGCCAGCACCGGCGACAGCGCGAGCACGCCAGCGCCCTGGCCCAGGCCCAGCAGCGTCCACAACCCGTGCAGCAGGTTGCCCGAGAAGGTCTCGCTGCGTGCGCGCGCGAACTCGAAGGCCGCGTGGTGGTCGTAGCCGATCGAGAACACCGAACCGAACGCGGCGTGGTGGTAGGCGCCGGTGGCGATGATCGCCGGCGCGGCACCCAGCAGCAGCCAACCCCAGCGGCGCCACGGGATCGCGAGGCCCAGGTGCAGCGCGATCGGGACCACCAGCAGATAGTCGCTCGCGACCGCCCACGCGCCGAAGAGGCCGGCGACGAGCACGGCGGTGCGCGAGTCGTCGCGCATCTCGCTGCACGCGACGAGCATCGCCAGCCACAGCGTGCCGCTGGTCACGTGCGAGAACAGCATGGTCGAGTAGGGGCCCCACAGCGTCGCGACCGCGACCGTGAACAGCGCGAAGCGTTGCGCGCCGCGATCGAGGCCGTGGTGCTGCAACCAGCGCCGCAGCAGCAGCAGGCCCAGCAGGCCCATCAGCGCGGCGTGCAGGCGCACCGCCAGCGCGGTGCCCTGGTACTGCACCAACGCCGGCGCGCGCCCGAACTTCTTCGCGCGCGCGACGTAGGTCTGGCCGTAGGCGGGCCCGGCCGGCGAGATCACCATCTCGCCCTGCTCGATCGCGCGGTCGCGCAGGCTCGGGTCGAGCAGCGCGCCGAGCCACACCGCCGGGATCGCCGCGAACGCGGTGCCGGGCGGGCGATCCGAGTAGTGATGGCCGTCGCGCTCGGCGCGATCGACCCACAGCGTCAGCGCGACGTCGGGATCGATGGTGGTGGTGCGTCGCAGCGCCAGCGCCCGCGCCAACGCGACGTGCGAGCCGTCGTTGCTGCTGACGAAGCCATCGCCGAGCCACACCCAGCCCAGCAGCAACAACAGCCACGGCAGCGCGCGTCGCAGTCGGCCGCGGCGACGCGGCGGCGTCGCGGGCACTTCGGGCGCTGCGTCGTCGGTCATCGCGTGGGTCGGGCCCGCGGCGCGCGGGCAGATTGCTATCGTACCGCGGGTGACCGTGCACGAGGCGATGACCGACGCGGAGGCGGCGTTCGAACGGCGACGCCGCGCCGTCGGGCGCGTGCTGGCGCCGGCACTGCTGGTGGGCCTGTGGCTGTTGCCGATGCCGGGGCTGAGCGCCCAGGCCCACGCGCTCGCGGCGGTCGCGGCCGCGACGGTCGCGCTGTGGATCACCGAGGCGCTGCCGCTGGCGGTCGCGGCGTTGCTGGGTCCCGCGCTGGCGGTGTTGACCGAGGTCGCGCCGGCCAAGCAGGTGTTCGCACCGCTGGCCGATCCCCTGATCTTCCTGTTCCTGGGCGGCTTCCTCCTGGCCGAGGGGCTCGCGCGCCAGGGCGTCGATCGCCGCATCGCGCTGTGGCTGATCGCGCGCCCCATCGTCGCGGGCTCGCCCAGTCGCGCCATGGTCGCGCTCGGCGGCATCGCGTGGGCGTTCTCGATGTGGATCTCCAACACCGCGACCACCGCGATGCTGCTGCCGGTGGCGCTGGGGCTGCACGCGACCATGCGCGAGGTCGTCGCCGGCGACACCGCCGCGCAGCGCGGGCTCGATCACTTCGGCGGCGGCATGTGCCTGCTGTTGGCCTACGCGGCCTCGATCGGCGGCACCGCCACGCCGATCGGCACCGGGCCCAACGTCATCGCGATCGGCATGCTCGAGGATCGCCTCGGCGAGCACTTCGGCTTCGCGCGCTGGATGGCGTTCGCGTTGCCGGTGTCGACCGTGATGATGATCGCGGCGTCGCTGCTGGCGGTGCGGCGCTTCCGTCCGCCGGTGGCACGACTGCCGGGACTCGCGGACGAGGTCGCACGCCAGCTCGCGGCGCTCGGGCCGGTCTCGAGCGGTGAGCGCCGCGCGGTCGCGGTGTTCGTGCTCGCGGTGTGCGGCTGGCTCGCGCCGTCGCTGCTGCAGCTGTCGCTGGGCGAGCAGCATCGCTGGACGCAGTGGGCCGGCGACGTGCTCGACGAGGGCGTGGTCGCGATCGTCTGCGCGAGCGCGCTGTTCGTGCTGCCGCGCGGTCGCGGCGGCGGGCCGCTGCTGCAGTGGGAGGACGCGCAGCGGCTCGACTGGGGCACGCTGTTGCTGCTGGGCGGCGGACTGTCGCTGGGCAAGCTGACGTTCGAGACCGGCCTGGCCGAGGCCATCGGCCGCGGCGTGCTCGCGGCGGTGGGACCGTTGGCACAGCAGCCGCTGGGCCTGCTCGTCTGCGCGGTCGCGCTGATGCTGGTGCTGACCGAGGTCACCAGCAACACCGCCGTCACCAGCATGATGCTGCCGGTGTTCCTGGGCGTGGCGCAGGCCGCCGGCATCGCGCCCACGGCCGTGGCCGCGCTGGCGACCATCGCGGCCAGCTTCGCGTTCATGCTGCCGGTGTCGACGCCGCCCAACGCGATGGCCTACGGCACGCGGTTGATCCGCATCGAGTCGATGATCGGCATGGGTGTGCGGCTCGATCTGGTCGGCTTCGCAGTGTTGGTCGCCGCCGGCATGCTGCTGCTGCCGCTGGTCAGCTAGTCGAATAGCGCGTGGGATCGGCGACGCCCGCGAGCGCGAAGCCCTCGCGGCGCAGCCGGCAGCTGTCGCACGCACCGCACGCCAGCGCCGCGCCGGCGGCATCCGTGCGCGGGTCGTAGCAGCTCACGGTGTCGCCGTAGTCGACGCCGTGCGCGAGGCCCAGCGCGACGATCTCGTGCTTGCGCAGGTGCTGCAGCGGCGCGACGATCGCGATCGGCGAGCCCTCGACGCCGCGACGGGTCGCGAGCGCGGCGGTGCGTGCGAACGCGTCGATGAACTCGGGGCGACAGTCGGGGTAGCCGGAGTAGTCGAGCGCGTTGACGCCGATCCACACCTCGCCGGCGTCGAGCGCCTCCGCCCACGCGAGGCCGTAGGCGAGGAACAGGGTGTTGCGCGCGGGCACGTAGGTCGACGGGATCGCGGTGTCGTCCGCGCCGTGCTTGGGCACCGCGAGCGCGCTGCCGGCGACCAGCGAGGTCGCGTGCGCGAGCAGTCGGCCCAGGTGCGCGAGGTCGACGGTCTCGTGCGCGACCGCGCCGAAGCGTCGGGCCTGGCGCGCGGCGGCGTCGAGCTCGACCGCGTGACGCTGACCGTAGCGAAAGCTCAGCGCGTGGATGCGTCGGCCCTGCGCACGCGCGAGCGCCAGCAGCGTCGTCGAATCGAGCCCACCGCTGGTCAGCACGACCGCGGCGGCCGCGGCTTCAGCCACTGCTGCTCTCGCCGCCGTCTCCGCCCGCCGGCGCGCAATTGGGATCGGGCTCGTAGGAGGGCTCGTCGGGGCAGCAGTACAGCGCGAAGGTCTCGTTGTTGTAGCCAGCGTTGCACACGCACGACGGCTGCTGGTCGTTGTCCAGCACGCAGGTGCCGCGGTCACTGCCGCCGCAGAAGAAGCCCTCGCACGGGTTCTTCGCGCTGAAGCAGTAGTTCTTGTCCTTGTTGCACACGCCTTCGTCGCAGTGACCGTCGGGCGCGAGGCACAGCCCGCCGACGCTGCCTGGTGGCGCGTCCTTCTCGCGATCGGCACCGTGGAAGCATGCCGAAGCGCTCAGCGCTGCGAGGCCCAGACCCAAGAGGATTCCAACCGCGCGTGACATCGTCGCTTGCCCGCTCCTCACTGCTCGGCAGGCACCATAGCAGAAGCACATGCCGGTCGTGCACGCGAAAAGTCGCGCCATCGGTGGTGCATGCGCGTGCGCGATCGATCGCGCGGCTTCGCTTGGGCAACTCGCTGCGCAATGCCCTGGGCGAAGTGCCCAATCGCCCCGATCGCGGCGTTCGGCGGCAACGCAGCCTGAAATGCGCGTGGGCAGGCTTGGGCTCCGCACCGCTGCGCGCGCGGCCGCGCGAGCCGATCGAGAACGGTCGTACGCAATTCGGTGCAGTGGCGCCGCCCGCAGATGCTCGCGCACCAGCACGCGCGGCGATCGGGTTTGACAACCATGTCGCCTCGCCGCTAGCTTGCCTTCGATGTCGGCTCGTTGGTTCACCTCGAGAGTGTCTGCGTCGACGCGTGCTGCCGCGGCGGCGCACGCCGATGCGCATCGCACCGTCGCGCGGGCGCGGCATGTCGTGGTCGCGGCCACGCTCGCGCTCGCGGTGCCGCTGGCGACGACGCCGACGTTCGCGTTCGCGGCGGGGCCCAAGGTCACGCCCGAGGACGGTGCGCGCAAGCGGGCCGAGGCGCAGGTGCTCGGCCGCGATCTGGTCAAGGCCGATCCGACCGCCGCCGGGATGCACTACGACAGCCGCGCGGCCGAGTGGGGCGACCCGGTGCTGTACCTCGACGCCGCCGATGCGTACATCGCCGCGGCCGAGAAGGACCGCGAGGTGCCGATGGCCGAGGCCGCGATGGAGCGCGCCCGCATCGCGCTCGATCTACTCTACTTCGCGCTCGACCCCGCGGCCGACAAGGACTTCCGCGTGATCGAGACCAGCGCGGTGCCGGATCTGATCTCGCGCGCCAACGACACCGTCGCCAAGGCGCAGACGCTGGCCGAGTCGCTCGCGCGCGGCGACGGCGAGGCCGAGGCGAGCGCGGACGCGGGCGAGAAGAAGAAGCGCGATCGCAAGCCCATCAACGCCAAGGCGATGTTCGCCAGCGGCGCGGCGGTCACGGGCCTGGGCGGTGCGGTGCTCGGGCTCGGCGCGGTCGGGTTGATCCTCGGCGCCGTCAACCAGAGCCGCGCCGAGGATCCCACGGTCTACGGCAGCGAGTACGACCAGGTCGCGGCCAAGGGCGAGCGTGCGAACCTCATCGCGGGGGTCGGCCTGGGCCTGGGCGGTGCGCTGGTCCTGGGCGGCGTGGCGATGATGGTCATCGGCAAGGTCGCGGCCAAGAAGCAGAAGAAGCAGCCGCCGGAAGAGCGCAAGACCGTGCGCATCGCTCCGGCCTTGAACGGCGTCTCGATCTCGGGGAGATTCTAGCCATGGCGCTCCGAAGCAAGCTCGTGTCGTTGCCCGCGGCGATGTGCGCCGCACTGCTCGCCGGCGCGCTGGCGTGGACCGCCGCGCCCGCGGCGGACGCGGCCGCGTTCGCGTGCGCCGATCCCAGCAACCTGTGCGTGGATGCGGGCGGTGCGAAGTGGGAGGCGGGCAAGAGCGCGTCCGCGAAGGACAAGAAGAAGCGCAGCGAGAAGGCGCCCGGCTCGGTGTCGCTCACCATCGAGGGCGGTCGCGGCAGCCTCTTCGTCAACGGTCGCTACGCCGGCACCGCGCCGCTGTCGAACATCGACGTGCCCAGCGGGCGCAACGACGTGCAGGTCCGCGACGGCAGCACCGTGTTGTCGCAGGGCGTGCTGACCGTGCCCAAGGGCGCGTCGGTCAGCCTGACCGTCAACCATCCGTAGTCGATCGCCGCGTCGCGCCTCGCGGTCGCGCCAAGGGTGCGATCCTCCGATCGCACCGACGTCACGCGTTGCGGCTCCAGCGGCCGCGCGGGGTCCGACGAACGCCCGAGCCCCCACCACGCCGCGCGCCGCTCGGCCCGACGACCTCCGCGCAAAACCGCGCGGGCCCGCGGTTGAGGGCCGCAGGCCTCACACGTATGATGATGTCGTGGAGGGGACGGCCCAGCGGACGCGCTCGCGCGGCTCGCTCGCGCCCGGCTCGCAGGTCGGGCGCTACGTGCTCGGTCGCCGGCTGGCCAAGGGCGGCATGGCCGAGCTCTACCTCGCCAAGGCCGTGGGCATCGCCGGCTTCGAGAAGCCGTGCGTGCTCAAGCTGGTGCTGCCGCACCTGACCGACGACGCGGTCTTCATCGAGATGTTCCTGGGCGAGGCGCGGCTGGCCGCGACGCTCGACCACCCGAACATCGTGCACGTCACCGACATCGGCGAGATCGAGGGCGAGTACTTCTTCGTGATGGAGTACGTGCACGGTCGCGACGTGCGAGCGCTGTTGCGCGCGTGCAACCCCGGCACGTTGCCGCTGCAGGCGGCGCTGACCATCGCGCACGAGGTCTGCGAGGGCCTCCACTACGTGCACGAGCGGCGCGACAGCAGCGGTCGCTTCCTGGGCCTGGTCCACCGCGACGTCTCGCCGTCGAACGTCATGGTGAGCTTCGACGGTACCGTCAAGGTCGTCGACTTCGGCATCGCCAAGGCCACCGAGATGCGCCACGCGACGCGCACCGGCGTGCTCAAGGGCAAGGTCCACTACATGGCGCCGGAGCAGTGCGAGGGACTCGCGCTCGACCGCCGCACCGACGTGTTCGCGCTGGGCATCCTCTTGTACGAGATGACCACCGGCCGGCCGCTCTTCACCGGCACCAACGACTACTACGTGATGTCGCGGATCGTCCGCGGCGTGTTCGCGCGGCCGCGCGAGGTCGATCCCGCGTATCCGCCCGAGCTCGAGCGCATCGTGCTGCGTGCGCTCGCGCGCGAACCCGGCGAGCGCTACGTCTCCGCGCAGGCGCTGCAGGTCGACCTCGAGGCCTACGCGCGCGGTGCCGGCCTCACGCTGTCGTCGCGACTGCTGTCCGAGACCATGCACGACGTGTTCGGCGAGGCCTCGCTGCCGAACTTCGACGAGGACGAAGAGGAATCCGCGCCGACGGTGCTGCACGTGTCGCAGAGCGTCGACAGTGCCGCGGTCGCGAACATGACCGCGCCGACCGACCTGTTGGTCGCGCCGCGTCGGCCCACGCGCGTGCACCCGCCGGCACCACGGCGCACGGTCGCGTTGGCGTGGGCGCTGGGACTGGGCGTGCCGTGTCTGTCGGTGGGCGCATGGGCAGCGTTCGAGCTCGGCGTCGCGGACTCGCCGGCGCCGACGTCGAGTCCATCGCAACCCGCGGCCTCGCCCGGCGCCGTCGCGCCCGCGGCGAGCGTGCGTCCGAGCACCGCGGTGCCGCCGACCGCAGCGCCGCGCGGCCTCGCGGTGCCGAGCTCCGCGCTCGGCATCGTGCCGGTCGGTGCGCCGGTGCCCGTCGGCACGCCGCAGCCGTTGCCCGCGTTGCAGCCACCGTCGCCGGTGGACGCGGTGCCGCCGACGGTGGTCGAGCCCGCGCCTGTGGTCGAGGACGCGGCGACCGCATCGGAGCTCGCGGTCACGCCGACGCCGCAAGACGAGCCGGCGCGCGCCAGCGGCCGCAAGCGCAACGGTTCGCGCGCGACGCGAAAGACCCGCACGCGCGCCGACGGTTCGACTGCGACGCCCGGGTCGCCCGACGACGTCGACGCGATGTATCCTTCGGACGGCTGATGGCCGTGCTCTCGTTCGGGCTCGCGCTCGTGCTGCACGCCGCGGCTGCGCCGGCGCGCGAAGGCTTCGACGAGCTGGTCGCGAAGGCCGAGCAGGCCTTTCGCGACAAGGACTACGACGCCGCGAGTCGAGCCTTCGCCGACGCCTACGCGCTGGTGCCGGATCCGAAGTACCTGTTCGCGCGCGCGCAGGCCGAGCGCCTGGCCCAGCGCTGCCAGATCGCGGTGCCGCTGTACGACGAGTACCTCGCGACCGCGCCCGCGGCCAAGCAGGCCGCGCGTGCCCGCGACGCGCGGGCGCGCTGCGTCGAGCCGTCCGCGACCACGCCCTCGGCGCCCGACGTCGACGGCAGCCCGTCGCCCGGGGATCCCGGCGAGCGCCGGCCCAGGCCGCCGTCGCCGTGGTACCGCGATCCCGCCGGCGGTGCGCTGGTCGGCACCGGTGGGCTCGCGGTGGTCATCGGCGCGAGCGTGTTGGGCTTCGCGCTCGCCCGCGATCGCCGAGCCGCATCCGCACCGACCGAGGGCGACTACGTCGACGAGAAGGACGCGGCGCGGGCACCCGCACGCGCAGGCATCGCGGTGCTGTCGGTCGGCGGCGCGCTCGTGCTCGCGGGCGTCATTCGCTGGGCCGTGCTCGCGTCGCGGGGCGAGCGTGCGCGTGCGCGGGGCAACGTCTCGATCACGCCGCGGCGCGGCCGAGTGACGCTGGGCGTGGCGCTGCGGTTCTGATCGCGCGCGCGCACGGGGTTTGTGTGTCACGCTCGGGGTCGATGACGCGACGCGGCGCAACGGGGTTCGTCGCGCTGCTGTGGGCGCTGCCGTCGTGCCTGCAGCCACGCGAGTTCCCGTGCGCGTCCGATGTCGATTGCGTGGTCGACGACCGCCACGGCCGCTGCGTCGAGCCCGGCTACTGCGCCTACGACGACGACGGCTGCGCCTCGCAGCTGCGCTACGGCCCCGCCGCCGGCATGGGGCTCGCGGGGCGCTGCGTCGACGATCCGGTCGATCACGAGGGCACCACCGACACCGGCGGGAGCAGCGGTGGCAGCGACGGTTGCGGCCCGTGCACGTCGCCGCCGCCGTGCTACGCGAGTCCCGGCAGCTGCGTCGCGGGGGCCTGCGCGTACTTGCCCGAGCTCGCCGGCGTCGCCTGTGGGCTCGACGATCCGTGCATCGAGGCCGCGCACTGCGACGGCATGGGCATGTGCGTGATCGACGAGCCGCACTGCAACGCGCCGCCGGGCGGCTGCTACCAGGCACCGGGCCACTGCGACGCGCAGGGCGGATGCAGCTACGATCCCAAGCCGGTCAACGCCATGTGCGAGGACGGCGACGGCTGCTCGCTGGGTGATCGCTGCGATGGCGAAGGCACCTGCATCGCGGGACCGCCGTGTCCCAGCGACAATCCCTGCGCGGTCGGCAGCTGCGGCACCAGCGGTCAGTGCAGCTTCTTCCCGATCGGCGACGGCGAGGCCTGCCCGACGGGGATCTGTTGCGGCGGGAGCTGTGTCGATCCCACGAGCGACGCCGGCAACTGCGGCGGCTGCGGCGTGGTGTGCCCGCCGCCGCAGCAGTGCAGCGCCGGCGGCGGCACGCCGAGCTGCATGTGACGGCGGTGGCGTGCGCGGGTTCGGGCCGGGCCGCGCGCGCAGCACGGCCGCGTCCGCGCGGGCCGCGGAACCGCGGTGCTCTGCAAACCCACCGACTTCGGTCATCATGCGGATCGCGGTGGTGCGGGTGCGGATCGGTTCGAGCCTCGGGGCCCTGGCGCTCGGTGCGATCACGGCCAGCTGCCTCGAGCCCTCGCGCTACCCGTGCGGCTCGGACGTCGAGTGCGTGGTCGACGGGGTCCAGGGCGCGTGTCAGTCCTCGGGTTTCTGTGCCTACCCCGATGGTCGCTGTCCCTCGCAGCTGCGCTACGGGCCTGCGGCCGACAACGCGTTCGAGTGCGTGCCGGTCGGCGTCGCGACCGATGGTGACTCGCACGCCTTCGTCGCCGACGACGGCGGCGGCACCAGCAGCGGCAGCAGCACCGGCGTGGTGTCGTCCACCGGTGCGATCGACGGCTCGGGCAGCGGCGGCTGCGGTGTGTGCGACGATCCGCCGGGGCCGTGTTGGATGGGCGCGGGCAGCTGCAGCGAGGACGGCTGCGTGTATCCGCCGCAGCCGGCCGGCAGCGCGTGCACCATCGACGATCCCTGTGTGACGGCGTCCGAGTGTGATGGTGCGGGCGAGTGCGTGGTCACCGGCGGCATGCAGTGCAACCAGCCGCCGGGCCCGTGCTTCTCGCCGCGCGGTCAGTGCCAGAAGGACGGCACCTGCAGCTACGATCAGCTGCCAGCCGGCAGCGACTGCGACGACGGCGACGGCTGCACCACCGGCGAGAGCTGCGACGCCGCGGGTGTGTGCGGCGGCGGCGATGCCTGCAGCACCGACAACCCCTGCGAGACCGCGAGCTGCGTCGCGGGCAACTGCGTGGTCGAGCCGCTCGACGACGGTGACAGCTGCGGTGCGACCTCGTCGCTGCGCTGCTGCGACGGCACCTGCGTCGACATCTCCACCGACGAGGACAACTGCGGCGGCTGCGGTGTCACCTGCGACGCCGACGACAGCTGCGAGTCGGTCGAGGTCACCTCGAGCTGCAGCGCGCACCCGGCCGACACCACCGGCCGCTGCACCTGCGACGGCGCCAACGCCGACTGCCCGCTGTCGCAGGTGTGCCGCACGCAGTCGCCCTACACCAACCGCTGCACGCCGAACTCCGCGGACAACTGCGTGAACGAGTTCCAGGACATCGGCGCGTGTCCGAACTACTGCTACTACCCGTAGACCGCGCGACGGGGCGGTCTGCGCCTGTTCTGCCGCGCTGTTAAGTGATAACTTAACAGGCGATGGCCATCATCCACGACCCGCTCACCCGCTTCATCGCCCAGGCGGTCGCGATCCTGCTGCTGTCGCGCGCGCTGGGGTTGCTGGCGCGTCGCATCGGTCAGCCGCTGGTGGTCGCGGAGATCGCCGCAGGCATCCTGCTCGGGCCGTCGCTGTTCGGCCTCATCGCGCCCGAGACCTACGCAGTGGTGTTCGAGCCGACATCGCTGGGCCTGCTGGGGCTGGTGAGTCAGCTGGGCCTGATCCTCTTCATGTTCCTCGTGGGGCTGGAGCTCGATCCCGGGCTGCTCGCCGGGCGGGCCCACAGCTCGGTCGCCATCTCGCACACCAGCATCATCGTGCCGTTCGGGCTCGGTGCCGCGATCGCGCCGTGGCTGCACTCGACGCTCGCGCCCGAGGGCGTGTCGCTGCTGCCGTTCACGTTGTTCCTGGGCGCGGCCATGAGCGTGACCGCGTTCCCCGTGCTCGCGCGGATCCTCAGCGAGCGCCGACTGGTCCGCAGCCGCGTCGGGGCCATCACCATCGCGTGCGCGGCGGTGGACGACGTGACCGCGTGGTGCCTGCTCGCGTTCGTCGTGGCGACCGCGCGTGCGACCGGCGCGAGCTCGGCCGTGATCACCACGCTGTGCTCGGCGGCGTACGTGTTGGTGATGTTCTTCCTGGTGCGCCCGCTGCTCGGTCGCATCGCCGCGCGCGTGGGCTCGCGCGAGGCATTGACGCAGAACCTGGTCGCGGTGGTGCTGCTGTGCTTGCTGCTGTCGAGCTGGACCACGGAGTTGCTCGGCATCCACGGCTTGTTCGGCGCGTTCCTCTTCGGCGCGGTGCTGCCCAAGCAGGGCGGGCTCGCGCATGCGCTGGCGGAGAAGCTCGAGGACGTGGTGCTGGTGGTGTTGCTGCCGCTGTTCTTCGCGTTCAGCGGCGTGCGCACGCAGATCGGACTGGTCGACTCGCCGCAGGAGTGGCTGATGTGCGGCGTGATCGTGTTGGTCGCCTGCGCGGGCAAGTTCGGCGGCAGCACCATCGCGGCGCGCGTCACCGGCATGAGCTGGCGCGAGTCCTCCGCGATCGGGGTGTTGATGAACACCCGCGGGCTGATGGAGCTGGTGGTGCTCAACATCGGGCTCGAGCTGGGTGTCATCAGTCCGACGCTGTTCACGATGATGGTGATCATGGCGCTGGTGACCACCTTCGTGACCTCGCCGCTGCTGCAGCGCATCTACCCCGCCGAGCAACTGGCCAAGGATCTGATCGGGGCCGGCGACTCCTTGCGCGTGCCCACGCCCACGCGGCGCTTCGCGACGCTGGTGTGCGTGGCCAACGAGCGCAGCGGTCCGGGCCTGGTCACCATCGGCGAAGCGCTGCGTGGGCCCGACCGCGCCGAGCCGACCTACGCGTTGCACCTGATGTCGCCCACCGATCGCGCATCGTTCTTCGTCGGCCAGGCGCCCGAGGAGGTCAGCGCGCGCATCCTGGCACCCGCACTCGAGCGCGCGCGGGCCCTGTCCGTGGCGATCAAGCCGATCTCGTTCGTGTCGAGCGATCCCGCTGCCGACATCTGCGGGGTCGCGGGCGCCAAGGGCATCGACCTGATGCTGCTGGGTTGGCACAAGCCGCTTTTGGGCCAGAGTCTGCTCGGCGGTATCGTCCATGACGTGCTCGATGCCGCGCCGTGCGACGTGGGAGTCTTCATCGATCGCGGGCTCGTGCACGTGCGCCGCGTGCTGGTGCCCTTCGTCGGTGGGCAGCACGACGACGCGGCGCTCGCGGTCGCGCAGCGGTTGTTGGTCGCTGGCGCGGCGGACATCACGGTGCTGCAGGTCGAGTCCGGCACCGCCACCCCGGGTCCGGGTGTCGCGGCCGTGGAGCGGTTGCGCGAGCAAGGTGGGGGCCGCGTCACGCTCCGGGTCGTCGAGCACGCGTCGCCCGCGGAGGCGGCGCTGACCGAGAGTCGGGCGCAGTACGATCTGCTCGTCGTCGGCCTGGGCCCGCAGTGGGGCCTGGCCCATCGGCGCCTGGGCGTCCACGCCGAGCGGCTGATCGATGGTGCATCGTGTTCCGTGTTGGTCACCCACGCCGGCCCCGAACGACGCGCGCGACTCGACCCCTCGCACGACGCGCTCGAGCGCGGGGAGGCCTGAGCCATGCACTTCGGTGCCACGCTCCGCATGCTCCGGGTCGACGCAGGCATCGGCCTGCGAGAGCTCGCCGCGCGCATCGGTGTCTCGAGTGCGTACCTCAGCCGTGTGGAGCACGGCCGCGATCCGCCGCCGACACCCGACCGCCTGGCCGCGATCGCCGACGCGTTGCGACTGCCCCGCGCCGTGCTCTTCGATCTGGCGCAGCAGACCGGCCCGGCGGTGAGCGGCTACCTCGCGCGGATCCCCGAGGCGGGGTTGTTGCTGTTGGAGCTCGCGCGCCGCGATCTGGGGCGCGCCGAGCTCGCTCGCATCCGGGCCTTCGTCGAGACCGAGTTCCCCAGCCACGAGCCGAATCGCCGCAGGGCGCAGCTGGGTGAGCTGCTGTCGCCGCGCCAGGTCGTGTTGCAGGTCGCGTGCGACGATCTCGACGACGCCATCGCGGTCGCGACCTCGCGAATGCCCTCGGCGTCACGCCGGCGCGTCGCCGAGGCCATCGTCACGCGCGAGCGCGAGGCGCCGAGCGCAATCGGCGGTGGCTTCGTCGCGCCGCACGCGATCGTGCCGGGCGTGACCGAGACCGCCGCGCTGCTGGTGTTCGCGCGCCCGCTGCCGATCGAGGCCCCCGACCGCGAGCCGGTGCGGGTGGCGCTGGTGCTGGTCACCCCGACCGCGGGGGCGCGTCACCAACAGTTGCTGGCGAACGTGTCGCTGCTGGCGCGGCGCGGTGCGACGGCCGATCTGTTGCGCGCGCGCACGCCCCAGGGTGCGCTCGACGTCGTGGTCCAGATCGAGAGCACGTTCTGATCGCGTCGCCGCGCGCCGCGTTCACGCCGGCGCGGCCGGACGCGCGAGGTCGCGGCGCGGGTCTTCTTCGTCGAGCAGGATCACCTCGAGCGGTTCGCCGCGGCCGGGGCTCCAGTGCAGCAGCTCGCCGGTTGCGTCGCGCACGCGCAGGAACGTGAACTGCACGCGTTCGCGCGGCAGCAGCACGTCGTGCGTGAACACGGCGATCCACGTGCCGGTGTTGAAGTACCACGCCGGGCGCTCGGCCGTGCCGCCGATGCGCCACAGCACCT